>JAYTMG010000517.1:0-14361 GCA_043728745.1 Verrucomicrobiaceae bacterium | reverse complement strand
GAGCGCGGCGATCATCTGCGGGCCATACGTGGCGTGCTGCGTGATGGTCGTGCTCATCGTCGGCTGCGTCACCACATCGGCGGGGAAAATGTAGGTATTCGTATCCACATTCGTCGGCGCAAAATTCGTGAGAAACGCGGCGACGCGCAGCATGGTCGTGCTGGAAATGGTGAGCGGCGTGGAATACGTCGTGCCATTTGCGAGCGAGGGTTCGGTGCCGTTTGTCGTGTAGCGGATGTTTGCGCCGGGCGTGGGCGTGGTGATGGCGACGGTCTGCGGCGTCGAGTAGATGCCGCGCTTCACGGAAAATACGGTATCCGCGACGACGCCATCGTAGGCGGTGCCGTTCGCTGCGCCGGGCGTGGAGGGCTTGAAAAACTTCGTCGCGCCGAGCGCGGCGAGGCCGTAGGTGACGTTGGAATACTGTTTCGGAAAGAGCAGCGTCGCCGGGTAGTCAGCGGGGAATCGCTGCACCAGCGCACCGCCCGGAGCGTGCAGCGCGAGATATTCGCCCGATGCGGCGAGCGAGAAATTCGTGTGCAGCGGAGCGGCGGGGACGACGCGATTTTTCGCCGAGGCGAAAACGAACGCGTATCCGCCGGGCGTGATGTTTGCGAGCGGGAACGTCCATTCGTCGCCAGCGACAAATGTGTCGGTGAGCGAGTAGCCCGCGAGGTTCAGCGTGAAGGCGTTTGGGTTGTGGAGTTCGATCCAGTCCGGGCGGTCGCCGTCTTCGTCGGTGAGCAATCCGTTCGCCGCGTGAAACTCCGTGATGCTCGGCGGCAACGCGCTCGCATTCACCGCGATGACGACGCTGGCTGTCGATGACGACACGCCGCCGGCAGTCGCCGTGAGCAGGTAATTTGTCTGCGTCGTCGGCGTGACTGTGGCCGTTCCCGTCGCCGCGACGGTGCCTATTCCGGAAATGGAAACGGTGTCCGCGCCGGTCACATTCCACGAGAGCTGCGCGTTTGCTGGCAGACCGGGACCGCCGATGTTTCCAGCCGTGGTGGTGAAAGAGCGGATGACCGGCGGCGGCGGGATGTCCTCGTGCGTCTTCACGTCGTCGAACCAAAAGCCGGGGTTGCTGCCGTTTTGCGAGCTGTAGTTGATGAGCGTCGGAAAGTTCGTCGCGCCGGATGCGGTTTGCCAGACGGTGAGATTCGCGACGCCACGCGTAAATTCGGTGGAGTTCGCCTCGCTCAAGACGATCTCGTAGTTCCAGCCCGCCGTGCCAAACGAATGCCCCGTGATGCGGATGTGATAGACGTTTTTCGTATCGCCCACATCGGCGAGATCGCCGTCGGCATTCGCATCGGTGGAGGCGAGCAACGTGCCGAGCGTGGGCAACGTGATCCACTGCGAAAGCGTGCTGTTAAACACCGCAAACGCGCCTGCTTCATACCGCATGTTGATCCCGCTCCCCGTGCCGCCAAGCGCGATGATGAGCGAGTATTGGCGCGACGCCGTGGAGCGGACGGCGAAGTAGTTTTCGATCGACCACTCCGCGCCCCAAGCGACGGCTTGCGTCATCGCCTGCGCTGTCGCCGAGAGCCGCGCGCCTTGCACGGAGCCAGGAGCGATTCCCGGCATCGCCGCCGGAGTGCCGACGAGCGTCCAGCCAGTGGAGAATGGCGCGGCTTCGAAGTTGCCGTTGGTGATGGCGAAGGCGCGGGTGGTGAAGATGAGGAAGAGCGCGAGGAGCGAAGCCAGTCGTGACGACGACCTTGTAGTGCGGTGGCAAGCGACAGCGCGACACCGCCTTGTAAGCGCCGCATCCAGCAACGGGCGGATGTGGTTTTCTCCGTGGTCGCACGCGCTCAGTAGTCGCACCCTCGCACGCATAGCGAAGGCGGTGTCGCGCTTAAAGCTTGCCACCGCACTACAAGGTCGCGCCTCGCGATGGTCGCGTCCCTCGACTACTTCCGCGCTGGTTTTCCAAATAGAAATCATTGTTTTCAAAGTATCCGCTCTCATCACTGGATGTCTGGCGCACGGCTACACGTAAGCTCACGCGCCCGACATTCCAAAGGGGTTCTTTCCCATAGCCTCCCCCCTTTTGGGGTGTGTCCGATGGTCGGCACGAAGCAAGTCGTCGGAGTGAACGCGCAGCCGGTAAAACTAACGCACAGAAGCGCGGCACGTCGGGAGACGTGCCGCGTTTTTTTTGTGCGGTGATGTCGCTTGCGAAAGTAGTCCGCGGCTTCAGCCGTAGAACCGTTCGCGAAGAGAAAACGGGCACGCTTCGCAAAAAGGCATCGCCCGCGAGTCGGCGCGTCCACCCTGCTTGCCGCGTCGCGACGGCTAAAGCCGCTGACTACTTTCGCAAGCGACGCGCGGCGCGAAACCGTAGCTCGACATTCCAATGTCGAGAAATGGTGTCAGAAAGGGAGGACTTTCTCTCCAGTGAAAACGCCGGAACTCGACTTTGGAAAGTCGAGCGACGCCGCGTAAAACGGGTCGGTGACGGAGCCGCTCCCCAGCGACCCCGCCACCGTGAAAGCACCTTAGCTGCGCACCGTGATGCCTCAGCGCAGTGTCCAGTCCCTCCATCCTGGGCTGAAAGCATCCGTCAAGAAACTCCAGCCCTTTTCCCCGAGGCACCCGTCAAGAAACCCCGGAAAATCTGTGTAAACTTTATGCACGCTTACGGCGGCGGAAGCCGAGCATCGCGAGCCCGCCGAGCAGCAGTGCTGCGCTGCCGGGCTCCGGAACGAGCGCGATGCTGTTGCCGCCGTAGTCGTAGTCGAGCGTGAAGGTGTTCGCGCCGACGGTGAATGTTCCTTCGTCGGCGATTGGGATGCCGCCCACGCTGAAGAGGCCACCATTCCATGCGCCGGTGTAGGTGATGAATGGGAGCGCGCTGCCGTTGTAGATTCCGGCGGCGAGGTCGGTGACGCTGAGGATTGTATCTTGTGAGAGCGCGAGGCTGATGCTGCCGGTGACGGCGAGCAGGTCGGTCGTGTGGGTGGTCGTGTTGATCTCGAGCGCAAATGTCGAGTTTGCTGCAAGGATGGCGCTGCCGCTGTTGAGTGTGCCGATGCTTGCGCCGGGGGACAAGGTGCCGCCCGTAACTACGTTCAGTGCGCCGATGGTGCCGCCGCTTCCGCCGAGGGTTGCGGTGTTATTTACGGTGACTGCGCTGCCGCTGATGCTGCCGCTGACGAGGAGCGTTCCGGCGTTGACGGTCGTGGCTCCGGTGTAGGTGTCGATGCCGCCGAGCGTCCATGTTCCGGTGCCGTTTTTGGTGACGGTGAGTGCTGCGGTGCCGGTGATGTCGCCGAGCAATTCGCCGTTGCCTGCTCCGGTGAGCACGAGGGTCGGAAGAGTGCCGCTGCCGCCAGCGGTGACATTACCGGTGAGCGAGAGGAGTTGGCCGGCGACGGTGTTTTCGATGATGCCGCCGTTGCCGTTTGCTGCGTTGCTTAGGACGCTGATGTCGCGGTCGCTGGAGCCGCCGCTGGGTCCGGTAAACTGAAGGGTGCCGGTGTTGTTAAAGCCGTCTTGCCCAAGCGTAATCGCAGTTCCAGCACCAGCGGCGGAAGGGACGTTTCTGGTCGCGATGGAATCGATGCTGATAATTCCCTTTGACGCGAAAAGCCCACCGGTAAAGGCGTTGGCCGGATTAGTGAGGGTCAATGTGCTCGTCTCGGTATGGGTGACAGCGCCAGTGTGCGTCGCGGGAATGAGGCCGTTCATCACGATGTTGCCGTTTCCTCGGAAGGTGAGGATGTTGGCATTTCCTGTGATGTTGCCGTTCAGCGTGAGCGTGGTTGCGGCTGTGCTGGCGTTGATGGTGCTGTTCGTTGCCGCGTTGGTAAGGTTAATCACGCGGTCGGTCGAGGCTGTCGCGCCTGTGTAGGTGAGGGTTCCGTTGAGGTCGATGGTGCCTTCGGCGATGGTCGTCGGTGCGCCGAGTGCGCTGCTTCCGACGCCGATGTTGCCGATGCTGTTGAATGTGAGTCCGCCACCGTTGACGACTGTTTTTCCGGTGTAGGTGTTTGAGCCGTTGAGGATCAATGTTCCCGTGCCCGCTTTGGTAAAGCCGCCGCCCGTGGAAAGAGGATGCGCGAGCAGTGCCTGGGTGACGGTGATGTTGTTGGCGATGGTGAAGTTCGCGCCGCCCGCTTTGATGAAGGCGTTTGAGAGGCCGCCCATGTAGGTGGTGCTTGCGGCGAGCGAGCGCAGGATGCCGCCGTCGAAGTTAATCGTCGCGGTGGAGCTGGTGCCGCGTGCGGTCGGGAATGCGGGGTGCGTCACGTCGGCGGTGCCGCCGATGTTGATGACTGCGATGTTCGTATTGCCCGCGGCGAGGCGCGGGAAGCTGTTCGCGCTGAAGGTTCCGCCGGTGAGGGTGAGCGTGGACTCCAAGTTGACACTGGTCGCGCCGTTGCCGCCGATGGAGAGGATGCCGACGTTTGCGGTGCCGCCGGTCTGGTTAAAGAGCGTGGTCGTGTTGTCGGCAGCGGCGTCGAAGCGTCCGACCTGGAGGGCAGCGTCGCCACCACCGCCGGAGGCTGCGGTCATGTTGAGTGTGCCAGTGCCGCTAAGATTAAAGATACCGGTCGCGGAGGCGTTCGTGCCGAGAAGGATGCCGCGGTTTGCGCTGGTTGCAGTGGTGATGCTTCCGCCGCTGAGGTTGTAGATGCCGGTATTTCCTGTATTGGCGTTCTGCCCGATGAGCAGCGCGTTGCCGCTGGCGAAGGATACTGAGCCGCCGCTTTGATTGACCGTTGCAGTGCCCGGTGTCGTGGCCTGATTGCCAACGTTAAACTGGTTGGCTCCGAGTGCGAAAGTGCCTGCTTGGATGTTGAGCGTGGGGTTTAGACCACCGGTGTTGCCGAGGGTTATGGCACCGCTAGCGCCGGTTTTTCCGCCGGAGATGGTGAGTGCTCCATCACTCAGCGCCAGTGTGCCGGTGAAGGTGTTCACGCCTTGCAAATCCCATGAGCCGCTGCCGGTCTTCGTAACCGTCGTAACGCCACTGTCGGTGATAGCCCCCGTAAATGTGTTGCCCGTCGCGGTACCACCGAGAATTACGGTCGTGGCGAGGCCCGCACTCGCGGTATAGCCGCCGACGGACATCGCGGCGGTCGTCGGGTTGAGGGTCAAGACGCCCGCCGCCGCGATATTGGTGATCGGGCCGGTGCCCAGTTTGTAGCCATTGCCTCCGGTGATATTGATCGTCGTGGTGTTCACGCTGAACCCCGCTGGCGCGATGGAAAGCGCATTATTTACCCCCGCTCCGGTGAGTTGGTTCACATCAAAGGTCACTGTGGAACTGCCGAGGCCGCCCACATTATTGCCGCCGGCAAAAGTCACTGCGCTGTCGCCCCGCAGTTGCAGGACGCTGCCGTTGACGAGTCGCAGCGGTTGGTTTGCGGTAGTTTCACCGGAGAGGGCGGTCGAGACGCCTGCTGTGGTGTTGCCTGGGTTGGCCTGAAGTTGCAGCACGGCACCCGGATGGACGGTCGTCTGACTAGTCACCGCTGCTGGCCGTGCGGCATTGTCGCCGGAGAGAATCACCGTTCCTGCATTCACCGCCAGTGCTCCGGTGAAGGTATTGTTCCCAGTCAGCGTCAGCAAACCGTTGCCTGTTTTCGTCAAGGTCGAAGCTGACGTGTTGTCGGCGATTATGGAATTGATGATGATGGCGTTTGCGGTGGTGTTGACAAACGCGAGGTCACCGCCAGCGGTGGCGGTGGTCAGCGTTCCATTATTTGTTCCCGTGCCGACGGTCAGTCCGCCTGCGCCAGTGCCGACGAGGATACCGTTTGTGGCGAGCGTCTGGCCGGCTGGGTCGATCGTGGCCGCGCTCGCACCGCCCGAGGCGCTTTGGTTGATCGAGCCGACCGTGGTCGCGGCAGCACCGAGGAGGATACTGCCGGGCAGTCCTGTCCCTTCGGTGATGCGGACATGCGTGGTCGCACCATCGGCGATCGTTCCCGGAGTAAGGCGAGGAACATCCGAATACGTTACTGCTGTGATGAGCCCGCCGGGTGCGTTGGTGGAATTGATCGCGAAGTCAACACCGCCGATCGTCGCCCAAAATCCTAGGATGCCGTTGGTATTGAGGGTGTCGGTGCTGGCGATGTTGGGAATCGCAAAGTCAATGCGCGCTCCCCCATTTGGCGTGATCGCGCCCAAGTGCAACACGGAGGTGCCTGAACTCAGTGTGACTCTCGAAACCGTATTGGCCGCGAGCGTGGTCGAGGCCACTACTTCGGTGTGTGCACCGTCTTTGAGATCGAGCGTTCCGCCGTTGAATGTGAGGACAGCGGTGTCTGAAAGCTTGCTGGTATTCTGCGCTGAGTAATCCAGTTGCAGAGTGCCACCAGTCAATGTGGTCGGGCTGGTTCCCGTCGCCGTGCCGGAAAGGATGAGTGTGCCCGCGTTCACGGTTGTCGCGCCAGTGTAGGTGTTGTTGCTACCGGAGAGGGTCCACGTACTGGAATTGTTCTTCGTCACGGAGAGCGTATTCAGCCCGTTTGAAATATCGCCGCTGATGATGTTGCCCACAGTGTTGCCGTCGAGGACGAGCGTTTTCGCAGCGTTGTTCGTGCCGATGTTCACCGGGCCGGCGATCGTGATGTTCGTGGCCGCAGGGTTCAGCGTGCTGTTTCCAGTGCCGCCTGCAGTGAGGTTCATCCCGCTAAAGGTGGCGCTCGGAGTACCGCTCACGTTGTTCGTGCCGGGCTGCACGGTGAGGATGTTGTTGCCCCAATTGAGCTGCCCAAGTGCGTGGCTGACGGCTGCACCCGGCGTCGCACGACTCAGGGTGATCGAGGACGCAAACGTGCTGCTGCCGATGAAGTCATACGCATTGACGCTCGCATCCGTGACGAACTCGACGTTGCCGTTTGTCATGTGTGCGCCCGCAGCGACGGCGTTTGTGGTAGCGACAAAAGCGATGTCATTACCCGCAGGACCAAAAGCCGCCGTGTTTGTGCCGATGAGCGTGCCGCCGCCGATGAACGTCGTGCCGGTGTAGGTGTTCGCGTTCGTCAGCGTGAGGCTGTTCGCGCCTAGCTTCATCAGGCCGATGCTGTTTGCGCCGCCGTTCGTATTTGCGAGCACGTTGTTGTAAGTGAAGTTCCCCGCAGTCGTATCGAGGCCGATAAATGAGCCGTTCAAAAACCCGCCAGTAGCCGTCCCGAGCGCGGAAATCGCCGCGACATTTGCCGCTGTGAATTCATTGAGGCCACCGACGCGCAGATTCAGCGTGCTCAAGTTGCCGACGGTGATGTTCGTATCCGTCCAACTCGCAGGGTTACTTCCATAAAGCGCGAACGTCTTTGTGTATGTGAGCCGTCCCGCCGTGATGGAAGTCGGCCCGGTAAAGGTATTCACCCCGCCGAGCACAATCTCGCCCGCACCTGCTTTCGTGAGGCCGCTGAGTGCCGTGGATTCGCTGATTCCGTTGTTAAATTGAACCGAAACGCCAGCAACCGTGCTGCCCACTGCCGAGGTCAGCGTCCTCGTTCCGCTCAGCGATGCCGGGCCTACAAAAATGAGCGATTTTTCCGTCGCGACGGCCGGGAATGTCGTGTTCGCCGCGATGTTCACTGGGTTCCCGATGGATATGTTTCCCGCGACCGCAGCACGCATTTGGCTTCCGTTCAATGTTAGGACTCCACCGACTCCGAAAGCAGCGTTATTCTGGGGGATAACCGTGCCGAGACCGTTGAGGGTCGCCCCTCCCGTGAAAGTGTTTACGCCACCGATTCCGAAGGACCCGTTTGCATTTGTCGTATTGAAGGTCACCCCACCGACGCCAGCGATGATACCCGTGTAGGTCACTGAGTTTGCCGCTGCCGTCGCAGTGCTGGTGATCGTGCCTCCGCTCGCGCCGAGGGCGATACCGCGATTCACATTGAGCACTAATGCTGCCGTTGGAGCGATGGTGAGTGTGCCGCCATTAAACGTCAGGTTTCCCGCCGTCGCCGCACCAGGCGCCGCACCGAGGTTTCCGTCACCGGTGATCGCCGTTGTGCCGCCACTAAAGAACGTGCCTCCCGTGTAAGTATTCGCGCCGCTGAGCGTGAGCACACCAGTGCCGGCGCTGGCGTTCGTCACCGCACCTGCCGCACCTGTGATGGGCGCACTAATGACCAAGCCGCCAGTGTTCGACAGGTTTACCACGAACTCATTCTGCGCACCGATGATGATCGATCCTGTCCCCGTCGCGGAGATGGTCTGCGCCGTCGGGTTGATTCCGAGGTAGCCATTCGTCGTCAGGTTGAAACTCGGCAACGAAAGCGTAGGCGTGGCACTGCCGCCATTTCCCAAGATGGCGTAAGTAGAAAGTGCGCCCGTCAATGCGGTGGTTCCTGCGGGAGCAAACGTATGGACAGTAGTAGGAAAGCTCCCCGTAGTTACGAACGGAGTGCCAGCAGGCCCTCCGACTATTTGCCCGCTGGGCAATACTGCGGCATACCGAGGAGTAACGCCCACGACTCCATAAAAGACATTTGCTCCGATATAGGAGAAGCCCGAACCCGGCAATGCTATCGCTCCTCCAGTGCCTGCCACACTGGTGATGTTTAAGATCTCTGTTGTGGACGCGACGCCCGCCGTAGTGCCGTTCACACCGCCTGCCCACGCAGTCGTCGGCTGGAATGTGATCGAGCTTCCCAAGGCGCGATTCAGCACACCGAGATTAACGGTTGTCGAAGTTCCCGTCCCGCGATTGAGCGCAATAATTGCGCGCCCGGCGTTCAGCCCCGTGCTCGCAAAAGTCTGCGATGTCGCACCCGCGCTCTTGCCGAGCAGCGACAGCGTGCCGCCGCCGAGATTCAGCACCGAAGCCGAGTTGATCATATCCGTCGGCGTCGCCAGATTTGCAAAATCCAGCACCAGAGTGCCGCGATTGAGCTGCGTCTGCCCTGTATAACCCAGCGCCGTCGCCGTGCCGAAAGTCGTCGTTCCAGAGCCGTTCTGCGTCACATTTCCAGTGCCGGAAATCGTGCCGAAATCCACACCCTGCGCCATCGCGTTTGAGCGATTGAAAGTGAGCGACGAACTACCGCCGGTCACGGTGATCGCACTGGCCGGATTCAGCGAGCCCGTCGTCCCGCCGAGGCCGAGTTGCAAGCGCCCGCTCGCAATCGTCGTCGCGCCGGTGTACGTATTCGCCCCCGTGAGCCACAACGCTCCCGTGCTGCTCTTCGTGAGACTGAATTGCCCCGCGCCGTCCGCGAGAACGCCACTCAGCGTGCCATTTCCCGTCGAGACACCACCAAAAGTCAGCGTGCTTGCAACACTCGCCGAGATACCGCCTGTGAGATAGCCGCCTTCGAGCCCAATCGTGCTGCTTCCACCCAGCGAGATGTTCCCACCGAGCACACCCGCGCCCAGCCGGATGACGCCGCGATTTTCGCTATTTCCCACGCCGGAGAGTGTGATGCCGCCCGCAAAATTCGTCGTGCTGTTGCCGCTCACAAAAAGCGAACTGCCGCTATCGATGACAAGCGAAGCCGCGATATTCCCCATGTTGGCGTTCGTATTCAGCTTGTCGCCATTCGTGCCCGTGTTCGACAACTGGAGCGTGCCCCCGAACCCAGCGAGCCCATTCATCAGCGTATTCGTCGCCGTCGTGCCGGTAAACGTCAGCTTCAAAAGCCCCGTGCCCGTGAACAGGTTATTGATTGTCGTCGCAGTGAGCACCGTGTTTGTGCTCAGCAGATTCACCGTCGACCCCGCGCCAATGGACACCGCGCCCGAGCCGAGGCCGGTCGCATTCGTCCCGTTAAACGTCGTCGCCGTCACCACGCCCGCCGCCGCGCCAATCGTCACACCGCCGGAAAAAGTGCTCGTCGTATTCGACAAATTCAACGCTCCGGTTCCCGTCTGCGAAATCGCCACCGAGCCGCCCGCGCCATTCGAAATCGGCCCGCTCAAACTCGTCGCCCCCGCGCCCGTCAAAGAAAGAGTCTTCACGCCCGAGCCCGTCGAGCCCGTGATGCCACCAGCAACCGTCAGCGAATTCGTCGTGCTCGCATTGGCCAGCGTAAAAGTCTGCGCCGTCCCATCATCGCCGAGCGTCAACGCCGCATTCACGAGCTGATTCGCCGCAACCGTCGAAGTCAGCGAAATCGTCCCCGCATTCCCCAGCGTGAGCGACTGACTACCCACAGCGCCGCCACCCAGCGTATAAGCCGCCACCGCCGCCGAATCAAACGTGATATTCCCCACCGTCACCCCCGCACCGAGATCGATGATCACATTCCCATTGCCCGCATTATCAAAAGTAGCCGTCTCGCCAAGCACGGGAAATGGAGCGCTCCAGTTACTATCCAGCGCCCACAGCGCATTCGTGGCACCTGTCCAAGTCGCGCTGGCTGCGGCCGCTTTTTCCGTAGCGAAAAGGGATGCGATAGAACTTGCGAGAATGATAGCGCGACGATTGATGGTGCGTTTAGACGATGATGCGATGGACAATTTCATGGGTTGGAGAGTGTTGAGCGAGATGGTTGAAGTGGTGGGATTTGCCCCGCACTCCGCGCCCCAGCGCAAAGTGAAGAGAATCACTGAGCCGCTATTGCCCCCGTTGTAACGAGATGCAAAGCGGTTCCTTCTCGACGCCTACCCCTTTTTTGGGGATGGTAGCGCAATGCACCCGCTACGTCTCCTTTCGGTATCAGCTCAAGTCGCAGCGCATCTTCGTGCGGAACTGGAACGCGGGCATTGGCTCGAAAACATACCCGGCGTGGGGGCACTCGCCAAGCAGCTCGGCGTGAACCACAAATCCGTGGAAACAGCTCTGCGCCAGCTCGAGCAAGAGGGACTGCTTGCAGGACAAGGACCAGGCCGCAACCGCCGCATCGTCTCACCGGTAGGGAAATCCAAGCGAAGCACGCGTGTGGCAATTTTGCCCTACGAGCCGAGCGACCAGTTCTCGACCTGCATCGTCGAACTCCAGCACGCTCTCGTGGAAGCAGGGCATACAGTCATCATCGCGGCAAAATCCCTCATCGCTCTCGGGATGAACCTCTCGCGTATCAAACGACTCGTCCATCAAACCGAAGCGGACGCATGGATAGTGCAGGCTGGTTCCCGTGAGGTTTTAGAGTGGTTCGCCGCGCAACCCGTTCCCGCCATCGCGCTATTCGGGCGCCGGGACGGAATCGCCATCGCCGGCACAGGCCCGGGAACGCAAACCGCCTTCACCGTCGCCGCCCGCAAACTCATCACGCAAGGGCACCGTCGCATCGTAATGATCTGCCGGAGCGAACGGCGCAAGCCCGTCCCTGGAAAAACCGAAAGCATCCTACTGAAAGAACTCGCAGCCAACGGTATCCCGACGAGCGACTACAATCTGCCGGATTGGGACGAGACGAGTGCGGGGTTCCAAGAACTGCTGTCCTCACTCTTCCGCGTCACACCACCCACCGCGCTCATCCTTGGCATCCGGGAGTTTTTTGTCGCGACGCAGCAGTTTCTCGCGAACCGGGGAATCCGCGTGCCAGAGCAAGTTTCACTCGTCTGCTTCGACTCCGACCCGAGTTTCGAATGGTGTACGCCGACCATTGCCCACATTCGCTGGGAAATCGGCCCGGTCATCCGCCGCCTCGTCCAGTGGGCGACTCATGTGAGCCAGGGCCGCCAAGACTTAAAGCAAACGCTTACCTCCGCAGAGTTCATCCCCGGCGGCACAATCGGCCAGTGCGCGAAAGAGTGAAGTCCCAAGCTACAGAATAGGCCGGAACATTTACGATCGGCGGCATTGAAACACATGGGTCTCAATGAAAAGCGCCGGCCCCAGACTAATAGCTCGATCTCTACCGCTTACGGCCCGGCGGCTTGCACGCGGACGAATCGCTTCGACTGCGCGTAGAGGGCTGCGCTGATTTTTACGGTGATCGTTTGGACGTTAGCCACGGTGGAAGCGACGGTCTGCGTCGCGCCGGTGTCTTGCGTCCAGGTGACGAGATCGGGCGAGGTCCAGACGGTGTAGGTGAGGCCGCTGAGTGTGTTGGTGCGGCGGGTGTAGGTGAGGTTGCCGTTCGTCTTGAGGGTCGTAGTGGCCGTCACGGGATTAGACGATGCGGACGCGGTTGGGTTGAGTCCCCAGATGCGCTCTTCGTCGTTGGTCATGCCGTCGCCGTCGAGGTCGGCGTTCGGGTTGCTCATGTCCACGCCGGGGTAGTTCGAGTCCCATGCGGCGTAGTCGGAGGGGCGGCCTGTCGGGTAGTAAAGGTCGAGGATTTCCTGCACCCTGGCGTGGACTTGGGCGGCGGCGGCGGCGTTGTATTCCTCGTTGGGGAAGCGCGCTTGCGGGGCGGTGCCGTTTTGCAAAGTGGTGCTCCACTGCCGCGCGTGTTCGCGCTCAACTCCGTAGCCGGTGATGCTCGGCGCGACGCCCCACCAGTTCGTGCACCAGGTGCGGTAAGCGGCGTTGTCCACGGGGATGAGCGCCTTGTATTGCACGATGCGGTCGTAAATTTCGACGGTCGGCTTGAGTTTCGCGGCGGCGATGGAGGTGCCGAGCGTCGTGGCGTTCGTCGGGTGAATGCCCCAGAAATGCAGGATCGGGCGCAGGTCGCGGCCCACGGACTTGCAGAGCTGGAGCATCATGCTGTCGTTGGTCGTGGAGTAGCTCTGCCCGAGTTCTTCCTTCTCGTTGTAGTAGTAAAAAAACGCGTTCAGCCCGCTCCAGCCGAAGCTCCGCGCGATGTCGGCAAACTTCGCGTGGCCCTGCGGTTGATACGACTTTTCCCAATCGTCCATCGGGTCTTCTTCCGGCGAAAAATTGAAGCTCGTCATCCACAGCACCGCGGTGTTCGGCATGGTGACAAAAGTGCGCGTGTAACCGTTGGATTCGCGCAGAGCCTCATCGAAAAAGATGCCGAATTTCTGCGTCTGCACGGCGATGTGGAGCAGGTTCACGGCAGACTCCTGCTCGCCTGCAAATTTCGGGAATCCGTAAGCGTGTCCCGCTTCGTGGAATTCATAGTCCGGCGCGTTCTGCGGGCCGGTGAGCAGGTAATGTGTGCTGTTGCCGTTATAAACGGTGGTGGGGCTGTAGCTGGCGTTGCACGCGGGGTAGCCGGGCGCATAGACAGACGCGCGAAGTTGCACGTCCACTTGGTCATACATCGTCTCTTTTCCGCGAATCTGCGGGAAGCCCATGAGGTCGTTGATGGCGTCCATCGCCTTGTCCCAGTTTTGCATCAGCGTCACCGGGTCGGCGAAGGCGTAAATCCAACTGCGCGGCACTTGGAACATGAACTTCTCGCTTTGAAAATCCGCCCACGGGCCGGGCTGCGTGCGCTCGATAGTCTGCCATTCGGTGAGCGTCGTTTGGTGGAAGCTCTTCGATGAATAATACGGCGACCGCGCCGCGCCGGTGATGGTGATGTTTTGCACGCCGAGACTTTTTCCCTTCGGCACTTCGATATAAATTCCGCCGCCGAGCGGGCTCGCGATTTTCGTCGTCGCTGCGTCAATGTCGTAAAGCAGGGTGCAACGGTCGAGGCGCTTGAGCGTCGGGCGGTTCGAGTGGTCCCACGAGTGCGCGCCGACGCGGATTTTATAGCCATCTCCCACGAGCGCGGCGGGCACGGTGACGGTCGCGATGCCGCCGGGGTGCAGGTAAGTGCCCGTGGGCCGGCGCGCGGGTTCGCTCCACATCTGCGTCTCGCGTCCGAACGTGTCGTCGAAGCTCGCGTTGATGGCGACGGTGCGCGTCTGCCCGGCGGGCGGCGTCGCGCACGCGCCGGGGAAATTCACCGAGCTGCCGAATTTATAGCCGGTGAACAGCGCCTCGTGCGCGGCGAGCACGGACGACTTATAAACCTGGTCCATGATGCCCTGCATCGTCCGGGCCATCGTCCACGGTAAATCGTTCGCCTCATCCGCACGCGTGAGGTCTGCGCCGACGTGCCAGAGCGCACCGACCTCGGTGTCGTAGGTCGTGATGAGGTCGAAAACCGCGGCGATGATGGTCGCGTTGTCGGCGAAGCGGATTTTATCGTTGTTGAGCGTGATGCTGTGCGTGGCGATGGTCGCAGCGTCGAGAATGGCGGTGCCGTTGAGGTGGTTTTTCAGCGCCGCGATGGCCGCGAGCAGCGGGTCGGCGGCGGACAGGTTGAAGTTCCAAGTCGAGTCATCCGACCAGCCCGCGAACGGCGTTCCGCCCGTGCCGAGGATTGCGCCCGAGCTGATGCGAACCGCGTATTTTTTCCCCCACTGAATGAGCCCGCTGCCCGTGGCGATGTTTACATTGTTCGCGGAGAAAACGATGCGCGGGTCGCCAATGGGAATCGTCGTCGTGATGACGTTCGCCGTGTCGGTGATGTCGCGGATGACGATGTTGCCCGTGCCCGGCGAGAGCGTCTGGTTGAAAGTCGCGATGAGTAG
>JAYTMG010000516.1:0-4853 GCA_043728745.1 Verrucomicrobiaceae bacterium | reverse complement strand
CAAAGTGACCGCCACAGGCAAGATCCTACGCCGCAAGCCAGGTCTGCGTCACCTCGCGTCGAGCAAAAGCTCGAAGCGTAAACGCAAACTCGGCAAAGTAGCCCAGGTCCACAAGACCATGGCTCCGCGGATCAGGGAATGCCTGCCTTTCGCGTAAGCGAGAGAGCGCACAGGACCGGGGACCTGCTCTTTAATGAAGAAGAGCAAATCGGCAGACGAGGTCACCCGTTCCATCCACTAAATAAACAGCCTGCCGAAAGAAACGAAAAACTAATACACAATGCCACGAGCTACTAACGCTCCCGCGTCACGTGAGCGCCGCAAACGAATGGTCGATAAGGCCAGGGGTTTCCGCGGTCGCCGCAGCAAACTCTTCCGCTACGCGAAGAACGCCATCATGAAAGCCCAGTACTGGGCGTATCGCGACCGGAAAACCCGGAAGCGCATGTTTGGTAAACTATGGAACCAGCGCATCAACGCCGCAGCGCGCGCCCACGGTCTCCCCTACAGCCGTTTCATGGAGGGCCTCAAGGCCGCCGGGATCGGGCTCGACCGCAAAGTGCTCGCCGACCTCGCCATTCATGACGAGGCCGCGTTCAAAGCGCTCGTCGCCAAGTCCGCCGAAGCCCTCAAGGGCAAAAAAGGCGTCACACTTCAAAAAGTCGCTTAAACAGCCGCTTTAACAAATCTAACCACCCCGGATTCCTGTGAGGGAGTCCGGGGTTTTTTGTGCTTGGGTGCAGGCTCTGACACGAAAACGGCTTCGTGGCAGGTGCTGATGAGCAGTGGTCCTTTGGGTCCTTTGAGCGGTTCCAAGGGACGAAAAGGACGAAAAGGACTCAAGGGACTGGCAGTCATTGGCAGCAACGCCGGCTGTGCGACGCCTGATTCGAGAGCGCGCCCAGTGGCAGATGCCGATGAGCAGTGGTCCTTTGGGTCCTTTGGGTCCCTTTCGTCCCTTGGAGCCGCTCAAACGACCGCCCACACCGGCGAGTAAGCTCGCAGCGAGAGCGGGATTGCCCGATTTAGAAGCAGCGTGCAAATACGAACGCAATGAACAGCATTCAGAGGGACATCACAGCGTGGTTTGCCGGGGCGAAGCGCGATCTTCCGTGGCGCGGGCCCCGGGATGCTTACGCGATCTTGGTGTCGGAGCTGATGCTCCAGCAGACGCAGGTGGCCACGGTGATTCCGTTTTATGAACGCTGGCTGGCGCGGTTTCCGGATTTTGAAACGCTCGCGGCGGCTGGCGAGCAGGATGTGCTCTCGCTTTGGCAGGGCCTTGGATACTACAGTCGCGCACGCAATTTACACCGCGCGGCCCAAAGCGTCGTTGCGCTGCATGGCGGAAAGTTGCCTGCCGATGCGGCTGCGATTCGCGCGCTGCCGGGCGTCGGGCGATACACGGCGGGTGCTGTGGCGAGTTTCGCCTTCGACCTTCCGGAACCGCTCGTGGATGCAAACGTCGCGCGTGTCCTTGCACGGCTGCTCGATTTGCGGGAGCCGATTGATTCGACGAAGGGTCAGGCAGCACTTTGGTCCGAGGCGACGCGGCTCGTTCCGAAGAAAAAACCGGGGCTTTTTAATGGTGCGCTGATGGAACTCGGCGCACTCGTGTGCGTTCCCCGGACGCCACGCTGCGGGGAATGCCCGATTCGCCCGCACTGTCTGGCGCACGCCGCCGGGACTGCCGCGAACCTCCCGCTGAAGAAGCCCCGCCGGGCACGCGCGGAACTCGTGGAGCATTGCGCGTGGACCACGAAAGATGACCGCATCCTTTTAGAAATCCAGACGGGCGCACGCTGGCGCGGCATGTGGAAACTCCCTGTCCTGCCGACTGCGCCGAAGGGCGGTGCGATATTTTCCAGCGAGTATCCATTTACGCACCACCGCGTTTTCCTCCACGTCCACAAGTCGCGTGCGCCTGTGAAACTGGAGGCGCATCAAGCATGGCATCGGTTCGACGAACTCGATGCGTTGCCGATGACCGCGCCCCACCGCCGCGCGATTTCGGAAGTTCGCCTCGTCCATTAGCGCCCTGCCGCTGTGCGTTACGCGAAAAAGCTGACAATCCAGCGAATGCAACTCGCGGAAATAAGACTGGCTTTTTCTCACAGATGCAAATACCTCATTTCCGCGAAAGCACAACCCATCCCAAACTTATGGCCAAGATTGTAATCATTGATGACGAGCCTCAAATCGTCGAACTTGTGGTAACCGCGTGCAAAGAGCTCGGCCACGAAACATTTCCCTTTGTAAACTCTCAGAAAGCTCTGGATCAGTTGGAGTCGATTGCGCCGCAATTGATTATCTCCGACATCAAGATGGACAAGGTGGATGGGTTTGAGGTTTTGCGGCAAGCGAAGAACATGCTCGATAATTGCGAGGTGATCCTGATGACGGGTTACGGCAATGAAGAGATCGCCGAGAAGGCCATCGGCGAAGGCGCGCGATATTATATCCGCAAGCCGTTCAAGATTTCCGAGATGCAGGCGCGTGTGAAGCACACCGTCGAATTCTCCGACACCGCCAAAGAGCGCGATACGCTGAAGAAAGTCGTGAAGCGCTCGACGAATCCCGAAAACATCATCGGCACCTCGGCGAAGATGGATGAGGTGTATCACCTTCTGCGCAAGGTTGCGGATACGGACTCGACTATCCTCATCGTCGGCGAGAGCGGCACGGGCAAGGAACTCGTCGCCCGTGCGCTGCACTACAACAGCTCACGGCAGCATCAGCCCTTCGTTGCGATCAACTGTTCGGCGCTGCCTGAGAACCTGCTGGAGTCCGAACTGTTCGGGCACAAGAAGGGATCGTTCACCGGGGCTACGTCGGACAAGGCGGGGTTGTTTGAGGAGGCGGAAAAAGGCACCATTTTCCTCGATGAGGTAAACTCAATGGCGCTGCCGTTGCAGACGAAACTCTTGCGCGTTTTGCAGGAACGCCAGCTTCGTCGCGTGGGCGATACGAAGACCGTGGCCATCAATGTTCGCGTGCTCGGCGCGACGAACGAAACGCTTTTGGAAAAAGTGAAGGACGGCAAGTTCCGCGAGGATTTGTATTACCGGCTCGCGGTCATCCCGATCGAGCTGCCTGCGTTGCGCGAGCGCACCGAGGATATTCCGTTGCTCGTGCAGCATTTTCTGAAAAAGACCGGTCAGAACGGGACCGAGGCAGTCAAGATCGAGCCGAAGGCGCTCGAAGTCCTGCAAGGCTATCGCTGGCCGGGCAACGTGCGTGAGCTCGAAAACGCCATCGAACGCGCGTGCGCACTTTGCGATGATCATCTCATCCGCGTTTCGGACCTTCCTCCGCATGTCGTGAAGCAGGCGGGCGGGCCTATCGAGATTGCTGGTGGATCGATGCCCATCGGCACAAAGCTCGACGATTTTATCCGCGATACCGAGAAGCGCTTCATTGACGAAACGATCAAGCACAACGGCGGCAACCGCGAGAAAGCGGCCAAGGTGCTCGGCATCAGCATGGCCACACTTTACCGGAAGCTCGAAGTCAAGGCGGCCAAAGCAGCCAAGTAGCCGCCGGGCCCGATGCCGTCTGCGGAATTCCTGCTGATCGACAACAGCAACTCGTTCACGAAATTCGCGCTGTCATCGCGCGATGTCGTGAGCAGCGCGCGCAAGCTCCGCACTTCGGAAGTCGCGCCGGATTCTCTTCGACGGGTCTTACGTGGTTGGAAATTTGCCCGCGTCGTCCTCTGCTCCGTGGTGCCTGCGAAACGCGATGTGATCATGGGTTGCTTGGCCGGTTTGCCGATTCACGATGTCTCTTTTCGCAGCAAGCTCGGCGTCGGCATCGAATACCCGAAGCCCGCGAGTATTGGTGCCGACCGGCTGGCAAACGCTGCGTATGCTGCGGTCGCATTCGCCACGCCGTGTGTGGTCGTGGATTTCGGGACGGCGGTGACATTTGACATCATCTCGGCGGAGAAAAAATACGTCGGCGGCGTCATCGCGCCCGGCCTCGAAGCGATGACCGACTACCTCCACACCCGCACCGCGCAACTCCCGAAGATTTCCCTTATCGAGCCGCCCGGCCCCGTGGGGAAATCGACCAAGCACGCCATGCTCGCCGGCGCAGTTTACGGCTACCGCGGCCTCGTGCGGGAGATTCTCGCCGAGATCAAGCGCTCGCTCGGGTCTCGCAAATTGCGCGTCGTCGCCACCGGCGGATACGCCGATTTGATCGCCGCCGGAGTGAAGGAAATCGACTCCGTCCACCCCGGCCTCACGCTCGAAGGGCTCCGCCTTATCGGGGGGCTGAACTTTGTCGATTGATGGCACCTTCCGAAAATAAGCCGACCGGGAAGAGGTGACTACGAAGGGCTCGAAGGACGCGAAGATCCAAAGCGAGCGACTGTGACCACAAGATTCTTCGTAGTCTCATCAAATGTCGGAGCGTGACCGCGGGGGCTGATGAATCGATGCGTTCAACGAATCATTTTGTAACCATCATTTTGAGACCATTCTGTCCCTTACGAGGGGTGGACCAGCATCCGGGAGTTTATCACGGATTGCCTCGGGGAAATCGCCGGGGCTCAAAATGATGATTACAGAATGATATTCGTGTGTC
Source organism: Verrucomicrobiaceae bacterium (assembly GCA_043728745.1). Taxonomy (GTDB): domain Bacteria; phylum Verrucomicrobiota; class Verrucomicrobiia; order Chthoniobacterales; family Chthoniobacteraceae; genus SXWH01. The sequence continues at coordinate 263 of JAYTMG010000516.1, read as the reverse complement.
GCTTCGCGAGTGGCGAAAGGCTGCGAGCTGCTTTTCCCCTTCGCGATTTCGCTTTGCTCTCGCCACGAATCACCCGCTTTTCCGCACTTCCGGATGAAAACGGCTTGAATGGATGATTTTCTCTGCCATACACCGCGCTCCTTTTGCCTGTCGAAGCGGTCCCCTCATCGCGCGGCGGCGTCAATTTCACTTACACAAACCACACTAAATAACACACATGGCTAAAGCAGCAGCAAAGCCCGCGAAGAGCGGCAAATCCACGA
>JAYTMG010000515.1:0-10703 GCA_043728745.1 Verrucomicrobiaceae bacterium | reverse complement strand
GTGGTCGTTTGCATCCCCGCAAGAATGCAGGAAATTCAGAGGAATGCAATCCTTAGGTATATGCTTATGGGTCGGGTGCCGGTGCTGGAGCAGCAGGCGCTGGAGATCGAGGAGCGGGCGGGCCTCACGGTTGCGGCGCTGCGTCGGCTGGATTTGTTTGTGGGGAGTGAGCCGCGCCCGGATATTTGGCTGGTGCGGAAGGCGCGGTTGCTGGGGAAAGTGGGGCGTGCGGCGGAGGCTCGGGTGGCTTGGGCGCAAGCGGCGGCGGCTTTTGAGAAAATCCAAGCGGACCGGCGCACTTCGCGGGCGCATCATAGGCTCGGGGCGGAGATCGCGGCGGGCAATTCGAGCAACTCTACGAGATAACGATGAAGCTTTTCCGATTTTTTCTGATGCTGTTTGTGCTGGCGGGGGCGTCGTATGCGCAGGTGACTCCGCTGATTGAGAATGGTTCTACGTGGCGCTATCTGGATGATGGCAGCGATCAAGGTGTCTCGTGGCGGGCGATTGCTTTCGATGATTCTGCCTGGGCTTCGGGCCCTGCGCAGCTCGGCTATGGCGATGGCGATGAGGCGACGATTACGGGATTTATCGATACGGATTTGGTCGCCGCTGGCGTGCAGAGGAATGCGACGACTTATTTTCGGAAGTCGTTCTCTGTGGCGAATCCGGCGGCTTTTTTGTCGGTGCGTCTGTCGCTGACGCATGATGATGCGGGTGCGGTTTTCATCAATGGGACGGAGGTCGCCCGCACTACGAATCTGGTCGCAGCAGCGGCGTTCGATACGTTTGCGACTTCGGGGAGAAACGAAACGGCGGTTTGGGTTTTGCCGACGTCGGTCGTCGTGGCGGGTGTGAATACGATCGCGGTGGAGATTCATCAGAGCGATGCGGGGAGTTCGGATGTGAGCTTTGACCTTCAGCTCTTGGGCGTTGGGGAGGTCACGCGCGGGCCTTATTTGCAGAGGAACAATGAGTCCGGTATGACCGTGCGCTGGCGGACGACGACGGCGTCGGATAGTGTCGTGCGATTTGGAACCACGCTGGGTGCGCTGACGAGCAGTGTGACGGATGCGACGGTGACGACGGACCATAAGGTGCGGGTGGATGATCTGCTGCCGGACACGAAGTATTTTTATTCCGTCGGCACGAGCACGGTTGCGCAGGTCGGCGATGATGCGGATCATTTTTTCTTCACGGCGCCGATTGCGGGGACGGATCGCGCGATGCGTGTGTGGGTGCTTGGCGATGCTGGCACGGCGGACAGCGAGCAGCGGCAAGTGCGCGACGCCTACTACGGCAGCCCGGCCTACAAGTACAATGACATGGTGCTGCTACTCGGCGATAATGCTTACAACACGGGCACGGATTCGGAGTATCAGGCGGCGCTTTTTGACATGTATCCGACGGTGCTGAGGCAGAGCCCGGTGTGGTCGTGCCTCGGTAATCATGAGACGGCGCAGGTCCGCACGGGGAGTTATTCGGGCGTTGCGTATTTCGATATTTTCAGCTTTCCGACTGCGGCGGAGTGCGGCGGGTATGCGTCGGGGACGGAGCGATATTTTTCGTGGGACTACGGGAACGTCCATTTCATCAGCCTCGACGTGCAAACGACCAATGCCGCGCTGCGCACAAATATGCTCGCGTGGCTGGAAAACGATCTCGCCGCGAACACGCGCCGGTGGACCATCGCCTTGTGGCATCACCCACCCTATACGAAAGGCAGTCACAACTCGGACACCGAGTCGCAGCCTACGTGGGCGCGCACTTTTCTCGTGCCGATGCTGGAAGATGCCGGCGTCGATCTGGTGCTCTGCGGCCACAGTCATTGCTACGAGAGATCGAAGTTGATCGACGGTTTCACCGCCACGCCAACCTTGGCGACCAGCGGGACATTTATCGATGCGGGCGATGGCCGCGCGGATGGCACCGGGCGCTACGGAAAAGACTTCGGCGCAAATCAAGGCACGGTGTATGTGGTCGCTGGCAGCTCCGGTCAGGCGACGACTTGGGTCGGCGGAAGCACCGCGCTTTTCAGCCCGGCTCCGCACCCCGTGATGCACCACTCGGAACTGGCGCTGGGCTCGCTTATTTTCGACATCGACGGTAATCGGCTTGAAGCGAAATTCATCAACGGCGATGGCGTGGTCACCGACTACTTCACCATCGACAAAGGGCCGCTCGTGACCGTGAGCACGCCCGTTTCGGATGCCGCAGAATACGGGCCGGTCGCGGGGCAATTTAGCATCGCTCGCAGCGGCTCGACGGCGGCTCCGCTGAGCGTGTTGGCCACCATCGGCGGCACCGCGCCGGGGACACGCTACGCGCCGATTACTGTGCCCATGACGATTCCCGCAGGCGCAGCGTCGCAGCCGATCCATGTGACGCCGATGCCCGACGCAATCGCGCAAGGAGCGCAGACCGTGACGCTCGCGAGCAACGAAAACATCGAATACCGCCTCGGCCCCGTGAGCAGCGGAATCGTGACCATCACCGACGCGCCCGCCGGAGCGCCACCCATCGCGGAATGGCGGCTCCAGAAGTTCGGCAGCGACGCCAACAACGACGCCATCCGCAGCGACAACGCAGACCCCGACTTCGACGGAACCGTGAATCTTTTCGAATACGCATTCGGCCTCGAACCGCTCATCCCCAGCATCAGCGGCCTCCCGGCCAGCAACGCATCGGGAGACTACCTCACCCTCAGCGTGCAAAAAAATCCCGCTGCCACCGACGTGACATTCACCGTGCAAGTCAACGACGACCTCGCAAACGGAGCCGGCTGGAGTCCGACGAACACCACGATTTTGCAAAACACCGCGACGCTGCTGGAAGTCCGCGACAACACGCCCATCACCGGCACCCCGGCACGCTTCATCCGCCTGCAAGTCACGCGGCCGTAGAAAGAGCATGTCCTCGCCGCTGCAAGCACCCGAGCGGCTTCACGGGCTAAAGGACGGATTCTTTCCGCTATTGGTTGCGGACTAAAAAGCGCCAACCAACCAATCCGTTTGATTGATCCGGCGCGGGGAGTGCCGAGTGCATCATCGGACTCGCTGATTCACGAATGGGTAGCTCGTGACGACTTCGGTGATGAGCGTCTGCATGTGGAAGCCGTCTTTGGCGATGGTTTCCATTAGTTGGTCCACCACGATTTCGTCGTAGCCTTCGAGCTGTCGGCAGAGCGCGTAGGCGAGCAGTTTTTCCGTGAGATTGCGGGCGAGATCGTTGGCGCGGGCGGCGATGATCGCTTTGAGTTCTTTGGGCGATGTGAAACGTTTGCCGCCGGGCAATTCGCCGGCAGCGTCGATTGCGCTGCCTTCGTCTTGGTCGCGCCAGCGTCCGATGGCGTCGAAGTTCTCCAGTCCGAATCCGATCGGGTCGAGAATCTTGTGGCAGTTCGCGCAGACGGTGTTTGTGCGGTGTAGCTCGGTGCGCTGTCGGAGCGTGAGATTTGCGACTTTCTTTTTATCCTGTTTTTCCAAAGCCGGGACGTTTGGCGGTGCGGGCGGGACGTGTTCGCCGAGGACTTGCTCCAGCACCCACACACCGCGCTTTACTGCGCTGGTGCGGTTTGGGAAAGAGGTCGTCGCTAGGACTGCGGGCATTGCGAGGATGCCGCCGCGGTTGGCGTCGGTGAGTTTTACTTTGCGCATCTCGGGGCCGGCGACGGTTTTTTCCATGCCGTAAAGGGCGGCGAGTGTGCCGTTGAGGAATGTGAAATCGCTGTCCACGAAGCGGACGACGCTGCGGTTTTCGCGCACGATGCTTTCGAAAAACAGACGCGCTTCGTCCACCATCGCCGCGCGCAGTTCGGCGGTCATTTGGGGGAATTTCGCGGTGTCGAATGTCTTGCTCTGCAAGCTGCCGACACCGAGCCACTGTGCGCCGAATCCGTCGAACAACGCCCGCGAACGCGGGTCGGCGAGAAGGCGTTTTGTCTGCGCTTTGAGAATCGCGGGCTCGTGCAATTTCCCAGCATCGGCGAGCGCGGAGAGTTCGGCGTCGGGCATGGTCGCCCACAAGAGATACGACAAACGCGAAGCGAGTTGATGGTCATCCAGCGTGACAATGTCGCGACCGGATTCGAGCTCCTTGGCGGGCGTGATGAAAAGGAACTGCGGCGAGACGAGGACGGCTTTGAGCATCAGCCGCAGGGCTTCCGGGTAGGCGAGTTTGTTTCCGCGTGCGAGGTCGAAGACTGCGAGCAGCACGTCGAGCTCGGCATCAGACGGCGGGCGGCGGTAGGCTTTTCGCGCGATGGAGCGAGCGATGTTTTTCGCTGCGGCGCGGAGGTCGCTGCCCGGCGCTGGCGGTTCGCCAAACAGACGTTTTTGCACGTCTTGGGATGCCAGCACTTCATTGGCAATCGCAAGGTATTGCTCCGATTGGAGCGGCGACAGCGTGTTCATGTATCCCGCGCCAGATACTTCCTCCGGCAGCTCATGAGCGACGCTCGGATCTACGCCAAAAAGATCGCGGAGCGTGTTGCCATATTCCATCTTGTTCAGACGACGAATCACAAAAGTCCCAGGGTCTTTCGCGCTGAGAAACTTGAGCTTGCCGATTGCGTCCATGAACGTCTGGCGCTCTTCGTCTGTCGGCTGTTTGTCCGCAGATTCCGGCGGCATGTCGTGGGCCTTCACGTTTGCGAGGGCCTGCTTCCAACGCTTGCTGGAAGCGGATTCGCCGGGGTTTTTGAGCGCGGGTTCAAAATTGATTCCGCCCTTCTGCCGCTTGATGCCATGACAACTTGAGCAGTAGTTTTTTACAAACGGCGCGACGCCGTCGCTGAACGACTTTTTCGCATCGGCTTGAAGCGCTGCGAAGTCTGCATCAGCAGCATGCCCGGCAACCGCGCTCCCGAGTAGAAATACCGCAATGATGCGGCTGCTAAAAAATCCGAGCATTGGCATTTTGATGAATCATCCACTGCTCTAGTCGGATGAATGCAGGGCCTTTGCAAGAATCTGCGCGTGGTTGCGCGAAGCGCCGTGGACTGCTGGAACTTGTTCTCCCGACGCGTCGGGATCACTCAAGCGACTTGTCGCGCCGAGCCTCGTCGCCAGTCGTGGCGGTGCCACGACTCTTTGCGCGACAAGTCGCGGGGGGCCACGGCTGGAACAAGTTCCAGCAGTCCACGGCGCTTCGCGCTACATCACCGCGCGATGATACCCCATGAATTCCCTTTCACATCTCCACACGAATCTGCGCGCGAGAAACTGCTTGGCAACGAGCGGCGCGCGTCGATGCTCCGCTGCTCGATGAGCAGAATATTCCGGACATGATTACCGCTTTGCGCCGCACTCTTCGCGACCTGCTGAGCCCGCGACTCACTTGGACTCTCATCAAAGCGGTGACTCTGAGCGCGCTGGCTTACGCGGCGGTTTGGGGCGCGGCGTGGTGGCTCATTATGCGTTCGCAATGGGCAACCTCCGCGTGGCTGAATCAATCGCTGCATGTGTTCGGTGGGCTGGGTGTGATGGTGTTGTCGCTGATACTTTTCCCTTCCGCGTTTGGTGTCGTGCAGGCGTTGTTTATCGACGGCGTGGCGGACCGCATCGAGTCGAAGCACTACCCGGAACTGGGCGCGGCGCGTGGGGCGGCGGTTTGGGACGGGATGGTGGTCGCGCTGAACGTCTTAGTGCTCATGGTCGCGGTGAATTTGCTGATGCTGCCCGTTTACGTCGTCGGGAGTTTCTTTCTCGGCGCAGGAATGGTCATCTTTTACGCCGTGAATGGCTGGCTCTGCGGCAGGGAGTATTTCGTGCAAGTGGCGCTTCGCCGTATGACGCGGGCGGAAACGAAAGGCTGGATGCGCGCCAACCGCGGCACGCTCTGGCTGGCTGGCATTGCCATCATTTTGCTGGGGACGGTGCCGCTGCTCAATCTCGCGGCACCCGTCGTGGGCTGCGTTTTCATGGTGCATGTTGCCCGCGTGATGCGCCCTCCCGCAGGAGCGGCGAAGCGGTGAAGAATCCGCCGCGAGTGGGGCGGCCTTATCGCCCGCTGCCAAATAGCCCTTTGTAGAAAAAATCGTAGTCCTCCTGCGTGATGGATGGGCGGAGCCAGTCGTCGCGGAAGACTTCGCGGGAACTGCGTTGCTCGTCGGTTTCAATCGTCATGTCGCTCGCCTTCCGTGTCGGGGTGACGCAGCCTGAGAGTGGTAAAAGAGCGAGGCAAAGTGCGGTGCGGATGGCGTGGCGGTGGATCATGTGGCGGGGGTTGTCGCACAGTTCGGCGGGTTCGTCATGGAGTTTGGTTCGCGATTTTTGATGGAAATCTTGCGCGGGGAATTCGTCCCGATAGAGTGCGCCGTCACTTGATGAATACCACTCGTCGTTTTTTAATCGTTGGAGTCTTCGGACTATTTTCGGCTCTTTTTGCACCCGCTAGTGCGGAGGCTCAATTTTTCGGAGGCGGCGCGCGGCAGTCGTCGCCATACGATGCTTCGGCGTGGGTCATCTCGGACGCGGCTTCCGGCGTGGTGCTGGATTCTGCAAACGCGACCAGCAAGATGCAGGTCGGAAGCATCACCAAAATCGCGACGGCGATGGTGCTGCTCGATTGGGCGACGGCGAAAGGCGAAGATCTCGGCCAGCTCGCGACGGTGCCTGGGACGATCTCGGTGCTGAGCAGCCCGAATAGCATCGGGCTGCAAATGGGCGACCGCATTTCTCTGCGCGAGGCGCTTTACGCAGCGATGATGCAGAGCGACAACCAAGCGGCGGAGACGATCGCGGTACACGTGGGGCGCAAGCTCGGCGGCGGCGACAACGATCGCGCGGCGGCGGATTTCTTCGTTTCGCAGATGAATGCGCTCACCCGGAAACTCGGGATGCGGAGCACGCGGTTTCTGAATGCGCATGGGCTGGATGATTTGGAAGACAAACTCCCATATTCCACGGCGGGAGACATCGCGCTGCTGGCAAATTACGCGGTGGGGCACAGCGGGTTTACTTTTTACACTTCGCAAAAGAACCGCAAAATTTCGTGGGTCACGGCCACGGGCGAATCGAGCGGGGCGCAGTTGCGTTCCACGAATGAACTGCTCGGCGGACTGATCGACGGCATGAAGACCGGCACCACCCGCAAGGCCGGGCAATGCGTGGTGATTTCAGCGGCGAAGCGCCCGGACAACAAGGTGGTGGGCGAGGAGCAAATCATCACTCCGCGGCGGCTCACGGTAGTAGCGCTGGACTCAGCGACACGATTTGATACTGCGCGCAGCCTGCTGGAGCATGGCTGGGGGCTGCTGGATGACTGGGCCGCAGCGGGCCGCCCACTGAAAGGATGGAGACCAAGACGATGAGCAAAACGATCGGTGTGCTAACGAGTGGGGGCGACTGCCCCGGATTGAACGCGGTGCTGCGCGGCGTGGTGTGCGCGGCAAAACATCCGGACCGGAATTGGAAGGTCATCGGATTCAAGGATGGCTACGAGGGATTGCTCGGCGAGGACATGTTTATGGAGCTCACGCTTCAAAACACCGAGAGCATCATGGCGTATGGCGGCACGATCCTCGGCACGACGAACCGTGGGCATTTTGTGAGCAAGGTCGGCGGCGGGAATAAGAGCCGCATCTCGGATGAAGTGATCGCGAAGACGAAGAAGATCCTCGCACGACTGGAGATCGAGGCGCTCATCACTATCGGCGGTGACGGCTCGCTCTCGACTTCGCAGCAGCTTTTTGAAAACGGCATCCCGTGCATTGGCGTGCCGAAGACGATCGACAACGATCTGGAAGCGACCGCGATGACCTTCGGCTTTGATAGCGCGGTGGCGTGTGTGACGGACGGTCTGGATCGCCTGCACACGACAGCGCGCGCACACAAGCGCGTGATGATTTTTGAAGTGATGGGCCGCCATGCGGGATGGATCGCGCTTTATGGCGGATTGGCTGGCGGTGCGGACGCGATCTTGATTCCCGAGATTCCGTTCTCGATGGATCTGCTGGCGAATTTTGTCCGCAAACGCAGTGACGAAGGGCATCCGAGCACACTCATCGTCGTCGCGGAGGGAGCCACGGCGATCGGGCGGCGCGAGCAGTATCGCGCCGGTGCTGGTGGCGAATATCGTCTCGGCGGAATGGGCGACACGGTTGCGCGCGAACTCGACAAGCGCATCAATCCGCATGGTCTCGTGAAGGAAATCCGCACATGCGTGCTGGGGCACCTCCAGCGCGGAGGCGACCCGACGACGTTGGATCGGATTTTGGGAACGCGCTTTGGCGTGAAGGCTGTGGAGCTTATCCAAGAAAAAAAGTTCGGCTACATGGTGAGCTACCAGAATTACTCCGTCCTCGACGTGCCCATCGCGACCGCCGTGCGTAAGCTCAAGACGGTGGGCATGGATAATCAGATGCTCGATACGTGCCGGGCGATTGGGATTTCGTTTGGGGACAAGTAGGGTTTTGGTCGTTGTGATTTGTGATTTGTCGCAAGCGTTCGGGCGTGGTTTTCCCGCTTGCGACAAATCACAAATCACAAATCACGAATCACAGCAACTCCCGCGCAGCCCACCGCGCTGCCAGGTCGCGGCGGCTGAGCTTGCCGCGCTCGTTCACGGGCAGCGATGGGACTAGCCAAAAATGCTTGGGCATTTGCCACGGAGCGAGGTGGCTCGCGGCAAATAATGTGATTTCCTCCACTGCGGCGTCGCTGACGATGCACGCGGTTGGTTCCTCGCCACGCAGCGCACTCGGCACGCCGAAAACGACAACCTCCCGGACCGCCGGATGCTCGCGGATGACGCGTTCGATTTCCGCTGGGTTCAGCTTTCGCCCGGCGATGTTGATGAAGTCGCTCACGCGGCCTTTGATCGTGATGCCGTTGTCGGTTTGCTCGACTAGATCCTCGGGGAAGAAGCATCCGTCGGCGAGCGCGGCGTCGGGCTGCGGCCAGTATCCGAGCCCGGCGGCGGGGCTGTGGACGGCGAGGCGGCCTTGCTCCACGACGAGGCGCACGTTCCGCATCGGCTGCCCGACGAAGCCCTCTGGCGCGACGTCTTCGGTCGCATCGTAGCAAATCCCGCCGCACTCGCTGCTGCCGTAAAAGCTATGCACTTTAACGCCGAACCGTTGGCGGAAGCGGGCCGCGACATCCGTGCCGAGTTGCGCTCCGGCGCTGATGCACAGGCGGAGTTTCGGGAGCGGCGGCGCGTCGAGGGACGCGAGCTTTTGAAAAAATACGGGCACTGCGGGGAACACGGTCGCACCGGTAGCGGCGAGTCCGGCGAGGATGGCGCGGGGCAGTCGGTCTTCTGAGGCCACGACGGGCACGCCGCGGCAGAGGAGCGGGAGGACGAGATTGCTGAAGCCGTAGCTGTGCGCCCACGAGATGACGCCGTAGTTCAGATCGCCGCTGGTGATTCCCATCGTATCGCAAACTGCCGTGCAATCGGCGAGCAACTGCGCCGCAGAAAACCGGATGCCGCGCGGTGCGCCTGTGGTGCCGGAAGTGAGCTTCAGAAAGGCGGCGTCGGGGAAGAGCGGAGGCTCGTTCGTGGCCGAAAAGACGATCTCGTCGGCTATTCCCACGGTCACCCGGAGTGTGATGCCGGGCAGCGCGACGCTCGCTCCTTTTTCCGCAAGGGCGACCGTCCGGCCCGCCCGCCAAAGAGCGAGCATCAACGCGGGGAGCGAGGGATGGTTTCCGAGCTCGATTAGTGCGATTCCTTGGTTCGGAGGGATCTTTTCGGCGAGCGTGATGGCTTCGTTTTCGATATCCGCAAATGTGCGCAGAGTCCCGCCATCAGTGCCCAAAATGGCTGCGCGATCGGACTTTTTTAGCGCGATTTCGCGCCAGGCGGCAAGGATCGGATTATCGGTTAAAGAAGCGTGCACGGAGAAAAGGCGGAGTTTTTGTTTGCAGAAACTCTAACGGCCACTAGTTTGCACGCCCAAATTTTTTTACTGGAAAGACTATGAAAGCTGACATCCATCCTGATTACAACGCCACGACCATCGCCTGCGCGTGTGGTACCGTTTACAACACCGGCTCGACTCGCAAGGGTTTGAAAGTCGGTATTTGCGCCGCCTGCCATCCGTTCTTCACGGGTGAACAGAAGTTCGTCGATACCGCAGGCCGCATCGAGAAATTCTCGAAGCGCTACGGCACGATGGAACTCCGTCGCGGCAAAGTAGCGAAGGCTTAGTTTACAATTTTCGATTTCTGAGACGGTGGAGACGCTGAAAATGCGGCTCCACCGTTTCTGTTTTTTTCCGCGCCATCCTTTTTCGGGATGGGGCCTTTTCCGACACACCTTAAAAACGCACACCTGTGGACTTCGAGCCTCTAATACTTCGCAAACGCGAGCGCTTTTCCGAACTGGAAGCAGCGATCGAGTCTCCGACCCTGTACGATAATCCCAAGCAGGCGCAGGAAACCCTTCGCGAGCACAACCGTCTCAAACAGACGATGGAGATCTGGGCGGCGTTTCAAAAGGCGACGAAGGAACTCGCGGAGAACCGGGATCTTGCGAAGGGCGATGACGAACTGGCCGAGATGGCGCGTGAGGAATTGCCCGAGCTCGAAAAGCGCGTCGAGCAGATGGAACTCGACGTTCAACTTGCCCTGCTCCCGCCCGACCCGAACGAAGACCGAGACGCGATCGTGGAAATCCGCGCGGGCACCGGCGGAGATGAAGCGGCGCTTTTTGCGGCGGATCTTTACCGGATGTACATTCGCTACGCGGAGACGGCG
>JAYTMG010000514.1:0-3130 GCA_043728745.1 Verrucomicrobiaceae bacterium | reverse complement strand
GGCCGTCTCGGCCCCCGCCTGTGACAGGCAGCGTCTCCGCCCTACGGGCTTCGGGGCTGGGACGGCCCCGCTACCATTCGTTTCTCGGCACAGTCTCTTGATCTCCGGAAGATGGTCTTACTCCACCGGGCTCTGCGTTGGATACGCAGCGCGGCGGGCAGGATGCCCACCCTCCCCGCTTGCACGTCGCTTGAAAACGGGATGCCGCCCTTTTCTACGGCAAGGTCGCGCGGACGCGGAGGAAGACTTTGCCATTCCCGGATAGCGATTTTCCGGCTCGGTAAATGGCGAGTTCGCTCCCTGCTTCGCCGCTGCTTTCCGTGGCAACGAGCACGCCATCCGCCGCCCATGATGAAAGGTCTGTGCTGCTTTCGACGAAGTAGGAAATTTGTGGCGCATCGGTGCGGCGCGCGAAGCGCACAGTCGGCCAGGATTTCACGATATTCCCATCGGACGGGTCCGGTGCCGAGACGGGAGCGCCAGCCCGCGACGGCGAGCCGCCGCCGCTGAACGGATCGAGATCAAACGCCCATTCGCCGAAGTTGTTCAATCCATCGTTGTCCGGGTCCGCAGTGCGCAGCGCGGATGCGCCGGTAAGAGGCGGGAAACGTGCGAGCCACGACTGGCTGTAGCGCGTGCCGAGGATGGTGAGATCGTCGATAAGGCCGCTGCCGGTAGAACCGGTTGCGCCAGTGAGCGTGTAGCGGAGCGTGAACACGGAAAGATTGTTTGCCGCGCCGATCGTCGAGACATTTACAATGAGCGGGATTTGCTGGAAGGAGCTGGATTGTGAAGCGGTGTTCAGTCCGGTAATTGGCGTAAAGTTTGTACCATCGGCACTCCAACTCCAGTTCCCGGTGTTGTATCCGGTCGAGCTGCCTCGAGTGAAAAGCGTCGCACTCATCCCGGCCCAGCCGGAAGTCGAAACGACCACATCGAGCGATCTCCCGTTTCCGCCCGTGCCAATGAGGCTGAGTGCGCTGCCAGTGACGCCGTTGGGGTTGGAGTTCGTTCCCGGTACCGTGCCGCCGCTCGCGGCGCTCCAGCCGCCGAGACGCACCTCGCCAGACCCTGCGGAAGGTGGGATAATTGGGTTCCACATCGGGTTCACGGCATTCGGCGCGGTGTTGAAATTCCAGGCCGCAATCACGCCATCGGGTGCGGCGGGCGTTGTGTCTGCGATGTTCAGTTTTGCGAGCCCGCCTGTGAGTGCGTAGCCGGTTCCTGAGGAGAGTGTGAGTTGCGCTGTTTCGAGGGGTTCTGCGAGTGCATCGGCGGAGGGTGAAAGTGTGACTGTGACCGCCGAGATGCCGCTGGTAAATGCGATGCTGCCGGCACCGGTGGCGGAGTTCCACGAGACACCCGCGCCGCTGAGGGTGTAGTCGGCGCCGCTCGCTGTTCCGCTGGTCACGAAGTTCACAGTCACCGTCCCGCTCGTGACTGGCGGCGACATTCGCACGATGAAACTGCCCGCCACAAATGGAGCCTCGATCGCGGATTCCACGCCGTTCGTCGCTTGGGCGACGGGCGTCGTGCCGAAGCCTGCGCCCCAAATCGCCGCGGCGTATTCCGGATGATCGATGAACGGATTTCGATTGTGCTGATACGCGGTGAAAATGAGATCGTTGCGCGCAAGTTCTGCCGCATCCGGCGGGTCAGCGGCGTGCCAAGCGAGCAGTGTGTTGAGATTCCCCATTTGCGGCCCGGTCGGGCTCAGTGCGACAAGCTCAAGATCCTGCGTGTTCGGCTCCGTGCCATCGTATCGCGTCGCCATATAAAAGAGAGTGCGCGCGATGTCTCCCTTTTGCGTCGCGATGGGTTCCCAAGAATCTGAATCACGAGTGCATAGCGGCGCGTCGGCGTGGGCTGGATTTGTGTAGCCGGAATCGGCGGTGTTGCTCGTGTCGAAATACAAATTGCCGCGCTGCGTATTCACGTTCCAGTCCACCGGCACGACGTGGAAAAGGTCGCTATCGTCGGGGCCCAGATGCTCGCCATTTCCACGAGAGCGCGGCCACAGATGCTCACGGTTCCATCCGGTGATATCGACGGGTGTGGACTTCAAAATCGAGGCTGCACTATACGCGAGGATAAACCGTGAACTGTTTGCCGGGTCCTGCCAAATGACCTTCAGCGGCCCGAACAATGAATCATACAAAATCACGGTATGTCCGTTTTTGATGATTCCGTTGAGCGCCGATTTGAGCGGGAGTCCGATGAGCCCGGCGGCGGCATTGTAATACCCTGCGGGCGGGTCCCCGAAGACCCGCGCTGTTAAAAACAGGAGGGCTAAAAGGATGTGCCGCATAGATATATGTGGGACCAATGACACAAACTTTGAGATTCGCCAGTGCGAGAATTCGTTCCCGCTCAGATTTCTCCCCGCAGCCACGCACCGAGGTGAAACGCTTCGTGTTTGGAGCATATTTCGAATCGGCACGCTTGGCACACGGAGCGCAGTTGATAGTGTGCGCTCAATGAACGATCCACGCTACGCGCTCCTCGCAAAAAATCTCATCAACTTTTCCGTCCAGCTCAAAAAGGGCGAGACTGTCCTTCTCGACATGTTCGACGTGCCGGACGAGATGACCGTCGCCCTCATCCGCGCAGTCCGCGCGGTGGGCGCGGTGCCGGTGACCGCTGTTCATCATGGCCGCGTCACGCGCGAGATGGCACTCGGCGCGCAAGACGAAGGGCTCGATCTCATCTCCGCAACGCAGCTTGCGCAAATGAAGAAGATGGACTCTTACATCGCGTTTCGCGGCGGCACAAACGTCACCGAAATGGCCGACGTTCCCGCCGACAAAATGCGCCTCATTTCCAAGAAAATGAAAGCCGTGCTCGACTGGCGCGTGAAGAAGACGAAGTGGTGCGTCCTGCGCTGGCCGAGCCCGAGCATGGCGCAGCTTGCGGGCATGAGCACTGAGGCTTTCGAGGACTTTTATTTCCGCGTTTGCACGCTCGATTATTCCAAGCTCGTCCCCGGCATGGCGGCGCTCAGCGAGTTGATGATGAAGACCGACAAAGTCCACATCACCGGCCCCGGCACCGACCTGCACTTCAGCATCAAAGGCATCCGCGCCATCCCGTGCGGAGGGAAGCACAACATTCCCGACGGTGAATGCTTCAC
>JAYTMG010000513.1:0-5994 GCA_043728745.1 Verrucomicrobiaceae bacterium | reverse complement strand
TGATGATTTGTGTGCCGTCGCGGGAAATGCGCAGCTTGTCGATTTGAAGAATGGGGTTCATGGAAGTAAATCGGGACGGCGTTCGCGGGTGCGTGCGATGGCTTGTTCGCGCCGCCATTTCGCGATGTTCTTGTGATGCCCGCTGAGGAGAATCTCCGGCACTTTCCATCCGCGAAAATCGAACGGCCGCGTGTAATGCGGGAACTCCAGCAGCCCGCTGGCAAAGCTGTCGTCGCCAGCGCTAGCCTCGTCGCCGAGCACTCCGGGGAGCAGTCGCACGATGGCATCCACCACGACGCATGCGCTGATGACTCCGTTCGTCAGCACGTAGTCGCCGATGCTGATTTCATCGTCCACGATGTGATCCAGGACTCGCTGATCCACACCTTCGTAGTGCCCGCTGAGAAATACCACGTGGCCGCGCCGCTCGGCATATTCCCTCGCGATGGCCTGGTCGAATCTCCTGCCGCACGGGCTCATATAGACGACGCGTGTTTCAGGCGTCTTCACGGACTCGATGGCTTCGAAGATCGGCTCGCATTTCATCACCATCCCCTGCCCGCCGCCGTACGGCATGTCGTCGGCCGTGTGATGCCGGTCGTGCGCCCAATCACGGATGTCGAGCGAGCGAAACGCCACGGCTCCTTTCTCCTGAGCACGCTTCATGATGCTCTCGCCCAGAATCGCCGTGGCGATGCCGGGAAAGAGGCTCAGGATGTCGATCTGCATCGCCGGAGTTGTCATTCGTGAGGCTTGGATGAAAGAAACCGCCGCGCTCGGCAAGCGGGACGTTGCCTACCCCTGCAAGTTTGTCTGCGAAAAGAGACGCTTGAAATTGGCCTCCACCTGCTCCGCGAGAGCCTCGACAGAAACGCCGCGCAGTTCCGCGAGCGCCTCGTAGCACATGAAAAGATTCAGCGGATGATTAATGCCGCCCGGCAGCGGATGCGGATTTTTTTCCGCCGGCGGCGCGAGATCCGGCGCATCGGTCTCCACAAGCAACCGGTCCATGGGAATGACCTTGAACGCCTCACGCTGCGCCGATTTCCGTTCGTGCAGATAGTATGGAGAGAACGAGAAATACGCGCCGAGCCGTGCAAACCCCGGCACCATCTCCGCCGCGCCGCCGTATGCGTGGAGCAAATATCCGCACGCCGGCAGCGGTGTGCGCTTCAGTGAATCCCACATCGCACCCCACGCCTGCACGCAGTGGATGCTTGCGGGAATGTTGCGCTTCGCGGCGAGCGCGAGCTGCCACTCAAAGCACTCGGTTTGCTCCGCGATGTTGTGTCCTTCGACCCAGCGGTCGAGGCCGATCTCACCGATGGCCGCACCGGGACACTCCTCCAGCGCAGCGAGCAGCTTCTCCTTCCAGTCCGCAGAGCGCGAAGGCACATGCCACGGATGCAGACCAAACGAAGCGCGCACCCACGACACGCCGGCGGCCAGCCGCGCGACCGCGGGCCAGTCCTGCTCGCGGGTGCCGTTCACGATCGCGCCATTCAAGCCGCAGCTCGTGAGCCGGCTGATCGCTTCATCGCGAATCGAATCGAGGCGCGCGTCGTGCAGATGATTGTGGGCGTCGTAGTAAAACACGCATGCAGCCTGACGAAAGGAGCCGCTCCTTTCGATAACCAAAAATCCCCTGCCCGTGCTCTGCCGCCAGTGTTTATCCGCACCAATGACGCATTGCACATCGCGGCGGCAAAAGTCCCCGGGGAAACGGAGTTTATCAGTGCGGACAAGCATCAGCGTGCGGGGGCAGCGTTTCTTGGTTTTACCGTGCTGCTCGCCGTTTTCCCGATCCCGCGTCCAACGCCATGATCGAGGTCATCATCACTTCCCCAGCAAGGTGAATATTTTCACAGCCAAGTGATTCCTGACGAAAAAGAACAGTGACTCTGGCCCCGCCTTCACCGCCTACCGGCTTATCCGTCCATTTCTTTTCTATTGCCTGCTTCCCTTTTTCCGTTTTTGGGTTTTGTCCCTCTGCCTCAGGATTTTGCCCTCCTAGAGTTTGCGGATTGCGTTCCCCATTACCTTTTCCTTGAGCTGCTTTACATCGTCAGTTGTGAGCTTTAGGGCCACACCTCGGGCGCGGCGTCAAAAGCCAGTGAACCGTTTACGGCAACTTGAGAATCGCTGCGTTTAGCGCCTTTTCAAAAGCGACCTGAGCACTGCTAAGTTTCTGAACGGCTTCGCATCCAGGATCTAGTTTGTCTTTCTTATACTCGATCGGGAAAAATTCAAAAATGGCTTTATACCAAATCAAATAGTCACGCTCAATCGAGCAAAGCGGCGTACCGTCGACAATGGCCATCAGGTTTCGGAAACGCACCTCGCAGTTTCTGGAGAGTTTCATCACGTCGCTTCGCCGTTTGCGGCTTGGAGCAAAGCAAAGGTGTGAGTGCATCTCGTCGACCACTTCGCGCATCCGCTCCAAAAGTTGCTCGTGAGAGTTGATGACTCGAGCATTGAACGCGTCCGTTCTTGATTTGCGTCGGACGTACAAAAATGTTGCCACGCTCAGACAAAAACTGCCGAGTGATACAAAAAATGATGGCGTGAAAATCTGGAAGTCCATCACCTGGGGGAAATTCAATTCTGCGATAACGTCTCGCCGAATACGGATCGCGCGACCGCCGAATTGAGTCTAACTTCAATGCACTCTTTGAGAACTTGTTTGGCCGTCAGATTATCGGTGAGTTCGATATGCAGGCGCGTTGCGAATTCAGGATGCGCTTGGAGCAGGACACCAAATGCCTCGTCAAGGAAAGAAGGGGGAAGCCCCAATGCTCGATCAAGGTCGACGATGACGTTCCCCTTTTTGATCGCAGGAAGTATCAACTCGTCTCTAAATTCCTCTCCAGAGAAGCGCCCTTGCGCTCTCCTGCGCGCGCCTGGTGTCGCAGAAAAATCGCGCGCTAGACTAATTATTACCGATTCAGTATCCATCACGGTCTGAAACTCCACGAAATTAGTGTTCCGCGCAAGGCAATAGAATAGTCGCCTTTTTCTGGCGCCCTTCCGTGCTTAAAGACACACCTGCACCGATCTGAAAAAATGAGGAGCTCCCCGTCTGCTCCGTCGTCAATAAATTTTAGCAGGCGTGGTAATCCGGTGCCTCGCCCCATGATTTTAGTTCGTGAAAATCTGCCCTCGACTACGCCGCGGATGACGAGTTCGCTGTCTTTTGGACTCATGAAAGGAAGATACTCGGACCATGTACGCTTGCGACGAATCGTCGCAGGAATTCCGTTGCCTTGGTCATAAAATGAATATCCGATCTCGCCCGAAGCATCGTTTCTATATGCGATCACCCACCACATCTGGTAGCCACCCGGCTTCTTCCCATAACCCCATTCTTCGGCATTTCCCATCCCCTCAATTAGGGCTTCGTAAAGGCGCTGCATCTTCCCCCGACCACCAATCGCCTCATCCGTGAACGTCTGACAAATCTCCTCCGCGACACCAGTCTGAACTTTTGTTCCTTTTCGGTGCTCAAGGAAGTAACGCGGTGACACTTCGGGTGACCGCCATTCGACGTTGCTACAATATCGATAGTATCCAATCTGACCGAGGAGATCGCGCGGGCCAGGAACGGATGGAATCATCAGATCTATTACAAGGGCATTTCTCCTGAGGTAATTTGCGCGGTAGAGGGTCGCAAGCAAAACGAGCGCGGCTGCTGGAGAGAGGCTTTCCAGCGGGCGGTGATCGATTATTACCCAAGGCATTTTCGCCAGCTTCTCACTTAACTTCGCAAAAAAAAGTGCCGTCTCCTGAGGGACTTCATCGAAATCTAAAATGGACGGACACTCGATGTTCGTCCTGCCGTGAGCTGAACTCAGGCTATCCCGAGTTGGATTCGGCCTCGGTCCTTGGGAATGTACGCTTGCATGCCTGCTCTTTCGGGCTGCTCGGAGTGCGCATCGCTGTCTGGCTTTTGAATGTGCGCGTTGTTTTCGAATTTTAGAGTTCATCTTTGTCGGGAAGAGGGGCACTCCGGCCAATGCCAGAGTGCCCCAATGATTCACTTACTGCGCTTTACGGTTTCCCGTACGGTCGTATTTGGACGCCGGGTTGCTTCCCTCGGCGGCACAAATTGACCATTTCGCGCATCTCGTACTACAGTTTGAGTTTTTTTGCTCATTGTCGTTGATGTATGTTTGAGAGCCCTTCGCCCGCCTGCTTTCTTCCGCCAGTCTTTACGACAAGCGGACGTGGCAGAATGTTTAGTTCACCGGAGACGACGACGACCTAGCGATTCCCGAATCGGGAATGCTCTGCCGGGTGGCGCAATAAGGATTTTGCCGTTTTTCAACGTAATCCTTTTTGTCCATCCCACACTCGGGCGGCTGTCGCTGCGTGGTGAACCGAACAAATCGAGCTGTACCATTTCCATGATTCAGGCCCTCCATTGTTTGGTTTTTCTGCCCCTCGGACCGATGTCTCACGCGAGACATCGACCTTGACTCCGCAAACTTTCAACCGTATGAGAGCAACTTCCTACATTACCTCACACAAGTCTGCATCGCTCCTGCAAAGGGCGTCGGTCAGGAAATTCATTGGGTCACCATCGGTTCGCGCCGTCGGTGGCCCAAAATTTTTCCATCATTAGAAAGAACTGCCCGCGCAATTCGCCAACTTACGATGACGAAATCGAGCGGGTAATGTTCAGACGCTACACGATCCGGTGTTAGCAATCAAAGATAATTCCGCTTTTTCAGCGTTCTTTTTTTTAAAAACCACAACATATAGCGACCCATCATCACATCATGATGCGATGATTTCCACGCTTATGCATCAGGATTCTTCAGTATCAGCAACGCCACCGCCTTATAAATCCAATGTTCCACTCGCAATCGTCGCTGCGAATAGCTAACTGAAGGGGGGGAGCGGTCCATCGTCCTACTGGCAAGGCTTTTTATTGCATAAACTACAGGTCACATCCCGTTTACCGAGGTCGTGAACGGCGGGCGCACTTTGAGTCTGTCAAATTGAGGAATAGAACGCGTGTGCTATGATTACTCCAGATTGACGCCCCGATTCTTTTGCGACATCTTTCGGGTATGCCGTCTGTCATCGAAATTTTCACCGAATCGCTTGCTCCTGTCGAAGGTTGCCTGAATCGTGAGAGCGCAATTGCCATCCTGAATCTGCCGCCGAATCCACGTGTGCAGTCGCGTGTGGATGAATTGGCGGAGAAGTGCAATGAGGGGACGCTCACGCCGGACGAGCGCGCGGAGTATGATGCGCTGATTTGGGCGGACCATTTTCTTGGTATCCTTCAGTCGAAGGCTGAGCATTTTCTGCAAGTCCACGCTGCGGCATAGATGGATGCTGCGACGCGGGATTTTGTGCGCCAGCGGGCGGGCAATTGCTGTGAGTATTGCGGGGTGCGGGAAGGGCTTCGCGCACGGTTGAGATTTCACGTTGAGCATATTGTCGCGCGTCAACATGGGGGCGGGGATGATTTGGAGAATCTCGCGCTGGCGTGTCATCTCTGCAATGCACACAAGGGGCCAAATCTGACGGGAATCGATCCGGACAGCGGGGAGATTACACCGCTTTTTCATCCGAGACGAAACCGTTGGGTAGAGCATTTTGCAAATGTCGTTGGCGACCTCGTCGGGACCACTGCGATTGGAAGGGTGACCGTGGCCGTGCTTGCGATGAATCTCCCAGCTCGTGTCGAAGCACGAGCCAGAGCGTAAGGCTTGGCGGATAGGTGCTGTTCATCACCGCCGACTCATCTTCGATGTTACGAAAAGGCGATTACTTCACTGCCCGTTATCGGTAAGATCTTCCCACTACGAAGCGTCAAATCAAATAACCGTGAGCCTGCCGAGAGCCACCCCTTGTACGCTCTCGCGACTTCGATGGAATCCACTTTTAATTCTACTTTGTTACTTGATCTGAAGGAGTTCGGAATTGGCCCGCGAAAGGCGCGAAAAGGCGCGAAATAAACATCTATTTCGCGGCCTTTCGCGC
>JAYTMG010000512.1:0-2846 GCA_043728745.1 Verrucomicrobiaceae bacterium | reverse complement strand
CCGGCTGATTGCTGATTGATGAACTCCGATTGTTGATTGTTGAAGTTTTCCGCCTCTCGCGAGCCGTGTCACCATCCGACACTTCAACAATCAACAATCGACATTCATCAATCGATATTCCCACGCGTCACCATCGCCCTGACTCGATTCCACTTTTAATCACGCCCGCGAGTCCAGAGACCGAAAGACTGGGATTGTGTGCCGACATCGCCGCTGTTAGCGCTCCGAGATGAACCGCCGCGTCTTCCTTTCTTTACTCCTCGTCACGTCTGCATTTGCGCAGGACAAAAAGCCGAATCCTGCGTTCGCGCCGGTGGTCGATGAAGCGGGTTTGCCTCGGGTTTTACTCATCGGGGACAGTATCTCGATCGGCTACACGGTTAGCGTTCAAGAGGCGCTGAAAGGCAGGGCAAATGTGCATCGCAATCCGGGCAATGCGGAATCCACCGTGGCCGGACTCGCGAAGCTGGATGCGTGGCTGGGAGCGGGGAAATGGGATGTCATTCACTTCAATTGGGGGCTCCATGATTTGAAGCAATTCAAGGACGGCAAGCTGACTCCCGGCGCGCCTGTTTGGGTCGAGGTGACGGACTATGAAAAGAATCTCGCGAAGCTCGTGGAGCGGCTGAAAACCACGGGGGCAAAGCTCATCTTCGCAAATACGACGCCAGTGCCCGAGGGCGCGAATGGCCGCGTGCCGGGGATCGAAGTTACCTACAACGAAGTTGCCGCACGGGTGATGAAAGCGGCTGGAGTTCCTATCGACGATTTGCACGCGCTCTGTCTGCCAAATCTCGCGACGTGGCAGAACGCGAAAGACGTGCATTTCAAGCCGCTAGGATGCGCGAAACTGGCGGAGAAAGTTGCTGCGGAAATTGCCGCCTTGCTGCCGGTGAAAAAGTAGTCGCGTCGATATCCGACCCATAGAAGCCGCAATTCGCAATTTCACAAAAACTAAGCGTAATAACTCATGGCCGTTCCGGATTGCTCTCCGCAACATCGCCTTTCTTTTTTCCAACACATGTCATCTATGAAACCCATCCTCGCACTTGTTGCGCTCCTTTCGCCGTTCGTCGCATTTGCTGATGAAACTGGACGGCTCGAAGTTCTTTTTCTCGGCGACGACGGCCATCACAAGCCTGACGTGCGCTTCTTCCAAGCCCTCCCAGCGCTGCATCCGAAGGGGATCAATCTGACTTACACGGACAAGCTTTCCGACATCAATCCCGCGAACCTCGCGAAGTATGATGCGCTGGCGATTTATGCCAACTGGCCGAAAATCACCCCGCAGGCGGAGAAGGCGATGATCGACTACGTGCAAGGCGGCAAGGGGTTGGTGCCGATTCATTGCGCGAGCTACTGTTTTCAGAATTCGCCGGAGTTCATCCGGATTGTCGGAGCGCAGTTTAAGAGTCATGGAACGGGCGATTTCGACACGACGATTCTTGCGCCGGAGCATCCGATCATGAAGGGCTTTTTGCCGTTCAAGACGTGGGACGAAACGTATGTTCACACCATGCACAACGAGACGGGCCGGACTGTCCTGCAAAAGCGGGATAACGAGCCTTGGACTTGGGTGCGCAGCGAGGGGAAAGGGCGCGTGTTTTACACGGCTTACGGACACGACGAGCGGACTTGGAGCAATCCGGGTTTTCACGATTTGCTCTTCCGCGGAATTCTTTGGAGCGTGGGCGACGAGGCTGCTGAGCGCTTTAAGAAATGGAATCCTGCGCCGCTCGCTTATGATGCTACGAAGGAAGTTCCGAATTACGAAAAGCGGACGCCTGCGCCGCAGTATCAGCTCCCGCTTTCGCCGCAGGAATCCCGCAAGCGCATCCAGAAGCCTGTGGATATGGACCTCAAGCTCGTGGCGAGTGAGGCGGATTCTTCGCAGCTCAAAAACGTAATCGAGTTCCAGTGGGACGAGCGCGGGCGGATGTGGATCATCGAGACGGTGGATTACCCGAACGAGATTTCGCGCCCGGAAGACATCGCGGCGGGGAAGATTGGCAATGACCGGATTCGCATCATCGAAGACACGGATGGCGACGGGAGTTACGAAAAAAGCACTGTGTTTGCAGACAAGCTGAGTTGCCCGACTTCGCTGTGCTTTGTGAATGGGGGAGTGATCGTGCAGCAGGCTCCTCATACGCTGTTTTTGAAGGACACGAATGGCGACGACAAGGCGGACGAAACCAAGATTTTATTCACGGGCTGGGGCGCGGGCGATACGCACGCGGTCTCATCGAACATCAAGCTCGGCCTCGATGGATGGGTCTATGGGTGCGTGGGATACAGCGCGTTTAGCGGTCAGGTCGGCGGCGAGAGTATCAAGTTTAGCTCGGGCTTCTTCCGCTTCAAATCGGACGGCTCGAAGATGGAGTTTCTCGGCAAGACTTCGAACAATACGTGGGGCTTTGCGTTCAACGAAAACGGCGACATTTTCGGCAGCACGGCGAACAATCAACCGAGCGTCTATGAGCCCATCCCTCGCCGATACTACGACATGGTCGATGGTCTGGAGCAGCCCACGAATCCAGGGATCATGGCCAATCTGAAAGCGCCCAAACACATGGAGCGCATCCGGCAGGTCGATGTCATGGACGGCTACACCTCCGAGGCCGGGCACAACTTCTACACGGCCCGCAGTTTTCCGCGCGAATGGTGGAATTCCGTGGCGCTCATTTGCGAGCCGACGGTTCACATTTTGCATAAGGGAATTGTGGAGCAGGATGGCACGCACTTCGTGACGAAGAACGGCTGGAATATTCTCGGGAGTGACGACGAGCACTTTGCGCCGGTCTTTGCGCAGACGGGCCCCGACGGTGCGATTTGGGTCGCGGACT
>JAYTMG010000511.1:0-1392 GCA_043728745.1 Verrucomicrobiaceae bacterium | reverse complement strand
ATGCGCGACGAGTTCGGCGCTTTTTTCATCGAGCATTTTTGGCTGCGGGCCGGGCTTGAAATCTTTGTGGACGAGCCGCCACACGCGACCGCGACCGATATTTTTGTCGAGCCCGTATCGCTGGATCATCGGGCGCAGGAATGAGCCTGGGCGCGTCCAGTTTCCCTCCTGAATAATTCCGCGATACGCATCGACGATGTAAAGGCAACCATCCGGCCCGGTCTTCATATCGACGGGACGGAAGTTCGCATCGGTGCTGCGGATGAACTCCGAATTTGGGTTCGAGTTGCGCAACGTGGTGATGCCGTCCGTTACCTCGACGATGCCGCGCCGGATGAGCCGCCCGACGGGCTCCGGCAGAAATACGTTGCCCCGCGCGTCTTCCGGCAGTCGGTCGCCGCGGAAGATTTCCTGCCCGCAAGTTGCGGTAAAATGGTTCAACGTGAAGTCCTCTTTGCGAAACCGCCCGGTGCCTCCCTGCACGTCGCCGAGCCCGATGGCGGGCCATACCGCCATCCAGTCGCCGTCCCATTGCTGCGGCACATTGACAGCGCCGTATGCGATATGCGTTTGGAAATTCCACACGCCCTTTTCACCGCCCGCGTTTGAGAACCAGAGCTTGCCCCAATCATCCTGCGTGAGCCCCCATTGCCCGCCGTTTGGCGCGGTCGGCTCCTTCGCAGTTTTGCCGTCAGGCGACCAGCGCAGGCGGTAGGCGTTGTAGGTTGTGTAGAGCCAATTATCCATCGCCCAAGTGAGGCCGCTCGGCTGATGCTCCATGTTCCCCCCGCGCGGCCCGCCTTCGTAAAACGGGCGCTTGCTCTCGGCTACTCCGTCGCCGTTTTTGTCGCTCCACGCCATGATGTCGTTGGTGTCCGTCTCGCCGATGAGCACTTCATCCTGCAACGGCTGCACCATGCGCGGGATGAGCAGCCCATCCGCGAAGATCGTGTGTTTGTCGAACTTCCCGTCTCCGCGCGTCGTCTCATGCCGCGACACCCGCGAGCCCTTCGTCAGCTCGTTCGTGCCGTCGATGTCCTGCATGTAAGTGCGCATTTCGACGACATACATCCGCCCGTTTCCGTCGAACGCCATCGCCATCGGTTCCTTGATGTCCGGCTCGCTGAGCACGAGCTCCAGCCGATAGCCATCCGGGAGCTGAATCGTCTTTAATTCCTCTTCCGCCGACACCGCTGGCAGCGGTCTCGCTGGCGGCAAGCTGTCGGGCAGCTTGACCTCGGAAAAAACGAGCGTGGGAATGGCGATAATGAATGCAAGTGCATGGCGCATGGTCTGTCTTCGATTCCGAACCGGCTGATGTCTTGGAAGATGTTTTCCAAAGCACCGCAGAGATTCTGCGATGGACGCCTCGAAAAGCTCGTCCTAGAATAC
>JAYTMG010000510.1:0-8784 GCA_043728745.1 Verrucomicrobiaceae bacterium | reverse complement strand
CGCCGTCTTTCATGAATGCGCCGGTGTTTGCCGCTTTCACGGTGTTGTCGCCGATGGCTCGGGTGATGGTGCTGACGACGTAGGTCGAGTCGCCGGCGTCCACATGGCCGATGAATTTCACCTCCGACTTCCGGTAGTGCTCCAGCAGGCCGGGATTTCCAGCGGCGAAGTTCTTCATGAACATCTCAAAAAAGGCGTCCGGCGTCATCGATTTGATCTTTGCCGCCGACATGCCGCCGAAGACTTGGTCCATCGCTCGTTTTGCCGCCGGGTTATCCGATGCAGTGGCGCTCTCCGCAGCCTGCACCATGAGCGTCTGAAAGCGTGTCAGCGCGGTCGGGTGCATCGTAACGGTAAACTTTCTCCAGTCCGCAGCCCGCATCGCTTCGAGCTGCACTTGGGCGGCTTCTTCGGGAGTGGCTTGTGCGTAGGTGGCGACGGTGAGAGCGGCGAGCGCGAGTAGAATGGTCTTCATGGTTTTGTGTGTAAAAAAGCGGTCAATGGACTTGTGGCAGTGGCCGTGATTCCACGCTCGGCGAGCCCGGTCTCGTAGGCTTCGCGCCCCGCTTCCACGGCCATGCGGAAAGCCCGCGCCATCCGCGAAGGGTCCGGCGCGATCGCGATGGCGGTATTCACCAGCACTCCCGATGCGCCCATTTCCAAAGCCTCCGCAGCCTGACTCGGCGCGCCGATTCCCGCGTCCACAATCACGGGCACGCGGCATTGGTTCAGGATGATTTCAATTTGCGCACGCGTCTCGATTCCGCGGTTGCTGCCGATGGGCGAGCCGAGCGGCATCACCGTCGCAGTGCCCACGTCTTCGAGGCGCTTCGCGAGCACCGGGTCGGCATTGATATACGGCAGGACGATGAAGCCTTCCTTCACCAAAATCTCCGCAGCCTTCAGCGTCTCGATCGGGTCGGGAAGAAGGTATCGCGGGTCTGGATGGATCTCGAGCTTTACCCAATCGCTGATGCCCGCCGCGCGAGCCAGCCGCGCGAGCCGCACGGCTTCCTCGGCATTCATCGCGCCGCTCGTATTCGGGAGCAGGAGGTATTTTTTCGGGTCGATAAATTCGAGGATGTTCGCGAATGGATCGCGCTTCCCGGTGAGGTCCGCACGACGCAGCGCGACGGTGACGATCTGCGTTCCGCTTTCCGCAAGCGCGCCGGCCATCGCTTCGTTGGATGGGAACTTCCCCGTGCCCAGCAAAAGGCGCGAGTGAAAGGTGCGACCGGCAATCGTCAATGGTTCAGTAGGCATGAGCGGCGGGACTATAGGTTCTGCGCTCGGCGTGGCGATTGGGAAATCCGCCCCGCGTTAAAACAGTCCTGTTTCCTCCGGCCATCCGCACATGAGATTCATGCACTGCACGCCCTGCCCGGCGGTTCCTTTGGTGAGGTTGTCCTCGGCGCTCATGATGATGACGCGGCCCGTCCTTGGATCGTGCCGCCACGCCAGGTCCACGAAGTTTGTGGAGACGACGTTCTTCGTATCGGGCAACGCGCCGTTTTCGCCGAGCACGCGGACGAATCTCGCATCGGCGTAGTCCTCGGCGTAGGCGTTGGCGAAATGAAACGGCTCCACGCCATCGGACGGCGCTGCGTAGATCGTTGTGTGGATTCCGCGATTCACCGGGATGAGATGCGGGGTGAAATTGATCATCACTTTTTCACCGGCAGCCAGCGAAAGCTCCTGCTCGATTTCCGAAAGATGGCGATGCTTCGGGATGCCGTAGGCGCGGACGGATTCGTTGCACTCCGCGAAGAGGTATTCGACTTTTGCCGTCCGGCCCGCACCGCTCACGCCGCTCATACTAAAGACGCAGATGCTCTGCGGCTTGATCAGCCGCCGCCGCACCAGCGGAATGAGAGGCACGAGGATGCTCGTAGGATAGCAGCCGGGACATGCGATGAGCGACGCGCCGGGAATCTCCGAGCGCCGAATCTCCGGCAGTCCATACACCGCCTGCGCGAGCAACTCGGGGGCGGGATGTTTTTGGCCGTAAAAATCTTCATAAACCGCCGCATCGCGCAGCCGGAAGTCGGCGCTCAGATCGATCACTTTCAAGCCCGCAGCCACCAGCGGCACCGCAAACTCTGCGGAAACTCCATGCGGCAGCGCGAGGAAAACGATCTTTGCGCCGGTGGAGAGAATGTTCTCCACGGACGAGTCGCTGAACTTCAAATCGGCATAGCGCATCCCTGCAAACTTCGGGAACACGCTGCCGAGCGTCTGCCCTGCGGCCTGGCGCGATGTCACGGCGGCAAGTTCGATCTGCGGATGGCGGATCAGCAAACGGACCAGTTCCTCGCCAGCATATCCGCTGGCCCCAACGACGACGACTTTTTCGAGACTCATGCGAGCCATTTAACGAAGCCCCGCGCACAATGCCAGCGCGGATCGGACGGCTACGCGGAAAATACCGCTTCGATCTCCACCAGAAGGCAGCTACGGCATATATCCGCTTGGAGAAACATCGTCCGCTCCAGGTCGTCGGGATACGCCTCGCCGAAAATCGCACGGCATTCGTCGATGTCGCGGGCGTTGCGCACGAAGACCTTCCATTGCGCGGTCGCATCTGCAGGCACCGACATCGTGCGCTTCATCAGGCGGATATTGTCCAGCGTCAGGCTGAGCTGTTCTGCGCATGTCTGGCCGAGCGTCAGGTGCCCTTTGATGCTCGCCGTTCCCGCAAGAAACCAACGCGAGCCGCCCTCGAATTTCATCATCGTGCCGCGCGCAAATGCGGGCGGCTGATGACCGTAATCTTTCGGATAGTCGCACGCGGGGACTTGCTCGGGGTTTTCAAAATGCACGGGCTTTTCCGAGCCCGCTAGAAATGCCAGCGCCATCGCGCCGGATTGCGTCCCGAGCGCCGAAGCCGCAGGCAGCCGGGGCCGAAACTCCGCGCCGTAGTGCTTGCGGAAGGCATCAAGACGACCGGCGTTAAATTCCCGGTAGTTCTCCTCGCCCATGATTGTTTCGTTGATGCGCGGAACATAATTCCACACCCGGCAAAGGTGCCGATCTTCGATGACCCGGAACAGCTCCTCATAAAGAAACGATGCGGCCTCGCGGGGCGACATTTCCTTTGGCGCGACAGCAGCGCCCGCCAGAAATGAATCGCGCTCCACAAGCTGGAATGCTCCGTTCGTCCGACCCCCCACTCCACGAAGGATGCGTTCTGTTTGCGGCCCGGATTGCAGCGGCATCGGGACATCGAGGAAAACGCATCCTTCCGAGACCCGCAAGGACGCTTCGTCAGCGCCGGGCGCGAAGATCAAATCAGCAAAATCGGACGTCATACCTGGCTGCGCGCCTCCACTGCGGGCGATGCCGCAATCGCTACCGCTTCCGCCGCACGCCGCGGAGCCAGCCGCGTAGAAATCTCACATTTCAGCCAAAGCCACATCCCTTTTACAATCAAGCTGCGCACCGCAAATGTCGGCACGAAAGACGACGCGAACACGCAGTGGTTTCGCAAATTCTTCCGCCCCCAAATTCCTTTGCTACGGCGAACTTCAGCGAGCGCTGCGAACCTCCGATTGTAGAAGCGCATAAACTTCCCCACAGCCGCGCCGATGGGGCCGTTATAAGGAAGCACCGAGAGCTCTTTATCCATGTCGCCGTAAATCAGCCGCACCGGCCCGAGGAAGTAACAGCCGATGTCCATGAAGATCGCCGCGCGCATCAACTCCTCGTCGCCGAGGTAACGATATTTGTCGCGGTAAAGCGCATCGAACCAGCGCATGTAGCTCTCCTGATACTGCCGCGAATAAGCAACAGCGCGTTCCTTCACGCATTCGCCGTTCAGCGCATCGAGCAGAATCGCCCGCACCGACCAGACGGTGTGTCCGATAAAATCGATCCCGTGACTATAAAGCGGGTCCATGAATCCAGCCGCATCGCCCACCGCAGCCCAGCCATCGCCCATCACATCCATACTCCGGTAGGCGAGCTGGCTGTAATAGTGCGCGTCCTCCGCGAGCGGGGTCGCATCCTCCATCAACCACGCCCCGAGCGCGTGTCCCTTCAGCGCAGAGACGAGTCGTTCGGGAATCGTTCCTTCTTTCGGCGGCTCGTAAAGGCGGCGATCCCATGTGATACCCACGCTCATCTCGCCGCCTTGCAGCGGGATGATCCACGCCCACCATCCGTAGCCGGTCAAATGATTCGTCGCTGTCGCACGGACGCCCCAAGTGCGGTCGCGAAAGCACGCGCTGCCTGCCGCGAGCGTCCCATCGTCCAGATCCCGCACGCCGCGAAAACGGCACCACATCGAATTCGTCGGATGATCCTTCAGCACCTCCAAAGTTCCCCGCTTCCTCGCGATCACCGCCGCCTTGCCGCTCGCATCCACGACCCAGCCTGCGGTCACGGTCTCAAGTTCCTGCCCTGCCACGGCGATGCTGATTTTGTTTTTTCCCGCCCCTCCAAACTCCAACTCCCGCACCGTAGCCGGGCGGCGCACATCGCAACCGGCAGACTTCGCAAGCGCCAGAACGTGCTCGTCGAGCTTTGAGCGGTCGAGCTGGAATGCCGGCAAACGCACCTGCATCCGCGGGCCGAATTCCGAGCAAGCCGCGACGTCCGTGTTGCCATCCGTCTGAAACCAAAAGCGCAATCCGTTCTTCGCGATCTGCTCGCGCGCCAGCCACGAGCCCAGCCCGAGCCCGCGCGTGAGAAACGCCGCGCCGACCTCCGAAGTGCTCTCGCCGACTTTGAAATCGAACGCCTCTGCCCGCTCCACGATCAGCACACGAGTCTCCGGGCGCGCCCGCTTTAGAAGCAGGCCCATGCTGGCTCCAGCGAGCGCCCCTCCGATGATTACCACGTCGTAGTGTGACTCCATGCGCGAATTGCGTGGTCAGTAAATTTTGATGTAAGACTTCTTCCGAAGCTTCGCCATCCAGACTTGTTCCAGTTTCTGGCGCTCCCGCTGAAGGATGCGCTGCTCGATCTCGTCGCGAACCGCTTTCAAAGGCTTAGCCGTTCCGCTTTTCTTTTCGTCCGCGAGGAGGAGGTAAAATGCACCGTTCATCGAGAGCACCTCGCTTACCTTTTTTGGTTTCAGTAGAAAAACCTGCCGTTCAAGTTCACCACTCAAATCGCCCGGCTTTTGCCAGCCCCAATCGCCGCCCTGATCCTGAGTGGAGTCCTCGGAATAAATCCGCGCAAGGTCCGCGAAGTCCGCACCGCCTACAATCTTGGCCCGGATGTCGGTGATCATCTTCCGCTTCTTCTCCGAGTCGGAGCCGGGATTGATTTTGATCATCCGCAATTTCACCGCGGTGTTCGTCGTCCATTCATCGCGATGTTCGTTGTAGAATTTCTCGACTTCCGAAGTTGAAACGAGGCTGTCCGTCTTCACCTCGCGACCGCGCATATACTTCACGATGATGTTTTCCTCTTCCATCTTGCGGACCTTGTCCTGCGTGAGTCCCTGCGCGGTAATGGTCCGAAGAAATGCCGACCGATCATTCCCGAAACGCGTGCGAATCATCTCCGTCACACGCTCGTCCACCATGTGCGGCGGGATTTGGCCTTTCGACTTTCTAAACTCCTGAAGGATCAACTGTCGGTCGATAAGCATGTTCACCGCGTTCAGCCGAACTTCCTTCACTTTCTCCGCAAGAGCTGCACCGGAAAACGAAGTGCGCGCGCTATTTTCCACGGGGCCTGTCAGTTCGCGGACCTGGGAAAAAGTGATGACATCCGTATTCACCGTAGCCGCCACTCCATCGAGAAAAGCAGGGTCTTTCTGCGCAACCGACGGTGCCGCCACGCCGACTGAAATAGTCGGTGCGGATGCCAAGATTATAGAGCAAAGGATTCGGTGTGCGATACGCGTCATTTCCTGCGGAGGGTAGGAACGACAGCGGCAGAGTCAATTCTGTTCGCGAGTTCCCTCACGGCTTTACTTCCACCTGTGGAGCCTTGATTCGCATCTCGCTCCCCTCGCCCATCAGCCAAAAGGACGGCGTGAATTTCGTCAACGGCCCCGCCTTTTCGTACCGCACTGCGCCGTCGATTCGTACCTTGAGCAACTCCGCCGTGCGCTCGATGACCACCGTATGCCAGCCGTCGCCAAACGCATCGCTCAGCGACCTACTCTCCGGGCCGGGATACGTCCAGACGTTCATCGCAGACGGCCCGCCAAAGCTCAGCGTCTCGCCGTGAAAACCGTCCGGCCCGCGTGTTCCCGTCAGCACAAGTTCCGCCGCGGCATTGCCGGTCACCTTGATGCTCGCGGAGAAAACGCCCGTCCCCATCACCATCTCGCTGCTCAGCGAACTGGGCCGTGCGCCGCCGCGAGCGACAACCTCGCCGGCATCCCATTTCCAATCGCCCTCTGCGCGCCAATTGCGCAGCTCAGCACCGGGCGCAAAGTCGTTCGCATTCACCGCTGTGATGAGCATCGGCACCTGCTGTTTTTGGCCAAGGTAGGCGAAAAGGTCGCGTACACTTTCCTCGTCCATCGCCGTCAGCAAACCCTCCGGCATCATGCTCAGCGGGCTGACCTCCGTGGATGCGACATCGCTCTTTTGCAGCGTCACGCTTTCCCCCGCGAGATTCTTCAGCGTGATGGCCGAGTCCGTATCCTGCGTGACGATTCCCGCGACGGTTTGTCCGTCCTTCGTCTTCACGAAAGTCTGCTGGTAGTCCTTCCCGATGATCGCGTTTGGATCGAGGATGTTGTTCAAAAGATAATCAATGTCGCCATAGCCGCCCGTCAGCTCCGGGCCGATGCGTCCGCCCGTGCCGAACATCGTGTGACACGCCGAGCACGTCTGCGTGTAAAGCGCCCGACCGCGATTCGCATCCGCACGCCCGATTGCCTCAAGCCCTGTGAACTCTTTGAACTTCGCGATCAGCTTTTGCTTATCCTCATTCGGTGCCGAGACCGCGCCCCACTTCCTCGCCAGCCATGCGGAAACATCCGCGTCTTTCAGCCCATCGAGCTGCCGCGCGAGCGGCGCAGTCAGCTCCGCCTTCGGGATACTACCCGCATCGATCGCGGCCAGAAAAGCACGCGCTCCCGAGGAACGCGCCAGCAACGTCTGCATCGCCGCGCGACGCTCGAGGGTATCGAGCTTTACAAATTGCCCCACGAGCAGCGGAGCGATTCGCGCATCGTCAAAGCCCGCCAATCCACGCAACGCAGGCTCCCGCAGAGGCCCCGGCTCACCCGCGATTTTCAAAACGGTATCCAGCGCGCCCGCGTCGCGCTGGGCCACGAGCGAATCCAGCGCCTGCCGCCGCGCATCCGCAGGGGCCGCTGCATCCGCGAGTTTCGCGCGCATTTCATCCATCGCAGCACCGCCGCCAAAAATCACCGAAAGCTCCTGCACACGCGCCCGGACTGCCTCGTCGGGGCTCGCCTTCAGCTTCGCCACAATCTCGTCCCATCCTTTCGGCGCGGGGATTCCACGCTGGCCTTGCAGGGAATCCTTCATCCCTTTCAATAGACTGGCCTGCACCACAGGATTGTCCATTTTCCCCAACGTCGAAACGAGCATCTCCAGCCTGGATGATTCCTCCGCAGATGCGGCAAATACGGCGACGGCAGTTAAAAAAGCGATACGAGTGAGCATGGGAACATCAAACCCGGCGCGGGCAAAAATCATAACAATTATTTCCTCCCGCGCTTGACTCCACCGACCCCGGCAGCGCAAAAGTCCCGCCCTTTCACAACTCACAACACACCACACCAATATGCGCTTCGGTATCAACTCCTTCCTATTCGTCAGCCCCTTCGTCACCGCGAGTTCCTCGCTCTTCAAACAATTCGTCAAATGGGGTTTCGACACCGTCGAGATTCCCGTTGAAGACCCGTCACACATCGACCCCGCCGCCGTCAAAGCCGCAGCCGACAAAGCCGGAATCAAAATCGGCAGCATCTGCGCCTGCATGGGTCCGGGGCGCGACCTCCGCGGCTCCGAAGCCGAACAAAAGACAGCGTCGGATTACGTCCGCACGCTCATCGATCAGGCAGTCATCATGGGCTGCCCGAGCATTATCGGACCGATCTATTCCGTCGTCGGACTCATCGGCGCACACGATGACGCGACCCAGAAAAAACACTTCGACCTCGTTGTGAAAAACCTCAAGCCGCTCGCCAAATATGCCGAGTCCAAAGGCGTCACGCTTTGCATCGAGCCGCTCAACCGTTTCGAGACTGACTTCCTCAACACCTGCGACAAGGGACTCAAGCTCATCAAAGCCGTCGGCAGTAAAGCCGTGAAGCTCCACCTCGACACGTTCCACATGAACATCGAGGAGAAGAATCAAGCCGCCGCAATTCTGAAGGCCGGCAAAAATCTCGCCCACTTCCACGCCTGCGGTTGCGACCGTGGCACGCCCGGCAACGACCACATCGAATGGAAGCCAATCGTCGCAGCGCTCAAGAAAATCGGATACAAAGGCGACATCGTCATCGAGTCGTTCACCACCGACGTGAAAGTCATCGCCCGCGCCGCAGCCATCTGGCGCAAGATGGAGCCGACCCGCAACGAGATCGCCACGAAAGGTGTCGTCAACATGCGGAAGTTCTTCGGCAAAAAGAAATAGTCCGCGCAGTTTTCAAAAAGCCGGGAGTCGCGCCAGTGGCTCCCGGCTTTTTCGTGCGCACATCGCGCAAAAGGAGTGTTGCGTGCGCGCCTCGCATCCGGCATCCGCATGGGCGCACAAACCATTGAGCCAGCAAGCACCCATTCTCTACGCAACAAGCGCCCGTATCGGCGGTTCCGGGCTCGACGCCGTGGCGCTGGAATCCCTCCG
>JAYTMG010000509.1:0-2763 GCA_043728745.1 Verrucomicrobiaceae bacterium | reverse complement strand
CACGCGGACGAAGCGCGGCGAGAGATTCGTATCGACCGCTCTCGGCTCCGCTTTCCGCCCAACGAACGGCAGCGATGGCCGCAGCGCGAGCACTTGCACAAACCACCCTTCCGCGGCGAGCGCGTGGAGAATTGTTGCATTGTCCAATCCACGATAAGGCTCGCGGGAATCGGGGAAGAGATTGGAGATGAACAGCAGGCGCTTCACGCGGGCTTCATAAGACGTGCGGTCCCTCGCGGCAAGTGTCAGTGCGCGGGGACGAGGCGGGGGTCGGCGAGGTCCAGACGATACATGAGCTGATTGTAGTCGTAGCGCGGGGCGGGAGTCGTGTTGCCGGAAAATTCGCGCGTGTACGTTGCCTCGAACCAAATCACTTTTCCGCCCTCGGTGTCGAAAAACTCGTGATGCACGGGATTGTAAAATGAGTATCGCGGATGCGTCGCAATTTTCACCGCCGAACCCCACGGACCCTCGGGGGTCAGGCTTTCGGCGTACCAAACTTCGCCGAGCGGTGACGGGTCGTTTTTTCCTCCGGATTGGAGACCGATCAGAATCCAGCGTTTGCGCCATGCGTTCCATTTTACGCTGCCGGTGTGTATCCGGAGTTCCTTGCCGTCATTCGTGACGAGCGCTTCTGTCGTCGGTGCGTGGTCGCGTTGCCAGCTCCATTTTTTCGTCGCTGGGTCGAGCCAGTACGCCTCGTAGCTCGCGGGGTTCGTGACATCCGCCAACTTCGCCGCGACGCGGGTGTGGGCCAGCGGCGATGCGAAATAGACGTAGCCTTCATGCTGCACCGCGACGCCGCGCGGATAACGCCACTCTTCATTTTTTGCCAATTCCGAAGCTACGACGTAGACTCCTTTTGCGTCGTCAAATCGAGCAACTCCGTGGCGGGTTCGCTCTCCCAGCGATGGATAGAGTCCGAAACCCGACAGCAACACTTCGCGCCCTTCCTCGCCGCGAATCGTATGCAGGCCAAACATCCACACCGCGCCGGGCCCCTCGAGGGGGAGCATTTTCCGAAGGTCTGCGCGGTCCGTGTAGTATTCGTATCGGAGCCCGTTCGACGGATGAGCATCTACTGGCAAGGTCGCCGCGGTGGTGCGGAAATTCCCGAGCGGATAGCCCGGCACATTGGTATCTCCCCACAGGAAAAACAGCCGCCCGTTGTAACGCGTGCTTTGCACGGAATCTTGACCGAGCACCGGCGATGCGTTGGGAATTGGGACTGGTTTTTCCAACAATTCCGAATCCCGATAAAGCCCGGTTCCCGTGAGCCGCCCGACGCGCTGCGCGATGTTTATGCGTTTGATTTTGATGGTCGCCGACTCGCCACGCTTTGGCACCAGTCGAAATCCTCGAAATCCAAATCCGTCTTTTTCCTTTTCATAGCCGGGACTTGCGACATGGAAAAACACCTCGCGTTCCATGAGTCCAGGTTCCTGAAATGCGGCCCACCCTGCATTATCGGTGATGAGCGCGACTTCATTGACGGTGCGTATTTCCGCCAAGGGCACTCCGTCTCCGGTAGCCTCATCGACTACGCGGATTCCAAAATAAGCGGTCTCAGCGTGCGCTACCGAAAAGCACAGACAGAAGGCAGCGAAGAACTTGATGAACATTCGCGATTCGTAGCGCGGTTGGCGCAATGATTCGATGGAGAAACGAACGCTGGGTACCGAATCCGGCAGTCGGTTTTAGTGCGCAGCGGGTGCCCCGTGTGCGGCGGACGCTTCTGCGGCCTTTTTCTTCAAGATCTCACGCTGGGCTGCGAAGATTTTTTGCGTCGAATCCTGTTGGTCCTTGAACCATCCGTCGAAGTCTTTCTTCTCATCCACGGTGTAATCGGCGCGCATTCCGAAATGTCCGGCTCCGCAAAGCTGGGCGCAGATAATGTCCCAGTTGCCGGTGGTGATTGGGCGGAACCACATCGGCGCTTCGAGGCCAGGAGTTGCGTCTTGTTGCACGCGCATCTGCGGGAGGCAGAAGCCGTGAATCACGTCGCGGCTGCTGACTCGGATGACGGTTGCACGGTGGTTTTCGAGGTGCATGTTGCTCGTGGCAATCATGTCGTCAGCGGAGTTCGGGTCGTTCGGGTCGATGCCGAGATTGTTGCCGTCGCCGACAAAGCGCGGATTCTGTGCGCCGAATTTCTGGTCAGGCCCGGAGTAATGGAAGAACCACCCGAACTGATATCCGATTGCGCGAATGCGGAGCGGGTTTTTGTCTTCGGTCGGCGCGTCGTTGACGCGCTTGCCCCAAAGCGGAATCGCGAAGCCGAGGAGAATGACGGCCTCAATAATGACGACGCTGGCCTCGATGTGCGTGGAGACATGGCTGGTGACGCCGTGGTAGTTCGCCTTCGGGTTTTTCGAGGCGCGGAAACGCCAGACGGTGTAAAGGAAGTAGGTAATCCACCCGATGAACAACGCGAACATGAACCAGTGGCAAAAGTTCAACATGCTATCGATCTCTTTGCCGTGCTCGGAGTGATTGGGCAGGATGCCCATGAGCTTGTTGAGATCGAACCAGTCGGAAAATACGGCGAGCGTCATATCAGTCTTTGGAAGTAAGTTGTGCGGAATTGGCTTTGCGCCATAGGAAAAACGCGGTGGCCGTGGTGGCCGTGAAAATGAAACACACGAGTCCCAATAGGACCCATAGTGTCGAGTTGGATGCGTTGCGCATCGTCGAGTCATCGGCGCCCATGCAGACTGCACAAGCGGATGCTTTGGTTTGGAGAGCGGCGAGGAGTGCGACTGC
>JAYTMG010000508.1:0-17199 GCA_043728745.1 Verrucomicrobiaceae bacterium | reverse complement strand
GCGAAAAACGCAAAAAAGCGCGAAATGGGAAATCCTTTCGCGTCTTTTCGCGTCTTTTCGCGGGCCAAAATGAGCGACTAACAAAGTAGAATTAAAAGCGGAGCTGGCAAAAATGTTATGGAATACCCGTTGCAAATGTCGTTTTGAGCGGCACTCTCGGTGTCAGCTTTTTAATGAAAGAATCCACTCAGACAGTCAGGCGGCTTTCGCGTTGACTTATCAGAGAGAATACTCTTCATCAAACTGAGTCTTTTTCGATTAAACCTTTGTTCATCTGAGTCACCGCATTAACGCCATGATAATAGTCCCGCGAACCACTTCCCCTGCGCTCCGTTGTGTACCGATCGTCCGCAATCCTCAGTTTCCCTCTGTCCGCCTCTGTAAAACGACTTCGATGAGCGCGAGTATCTCACTGTAGTCTCCCATTTTAAACCACACTTTTTCCGACCGACCTTCTCGAACGAATCCCAATCCCAGACTATACGAACCATGAATCCGACTAATCTCAAATCCTCCGCCTGGCAGCAATTCCTCAAGTCTCTCAAAAAGCGCGAAGTCGCCCGTGAGCCAAAGAAGTTAGAGAAAAAAGTTGGCCTTCAGCCTGAGGCCCTCGAAGGCCGTATCGCACCGGCTGCGGTGCTCGATATTTTGGCGGGCGAAAACACGACGATTACCGGCGATTTGCTGGATTTGTTTGCGACGACGACGACGGTGTTTAACGTCAATGCAAACTTCACCGGCTTCTACAACAGCGGCGGCCTAATCACGCTCGAAGTTTTAGGGCTTGATGTGTTTCTCATCAGTCCGTTCGAGTTGCATGTGCGGAAAACGGCGATCGACGGCGGGACGCTCACGATGACGGGCGGCGGCGGGGCGGACGACATTCTTTTCAATCCTGGGTTGCAGTCCTTCGGCGGGCTGTCGGCGAGCTTCGACACGGTGCAGACTCTGCCAGCGCTTACGATCGGCGGCGGCGGGCTGTTTATCGAGGCGACGGCGGGCGGCGTGGTGGTGGGCGGCGACATCAGTAAGACGAGTGGTGGGGCTGCGACTGTGGATTTGCGGGCGCGGGACAATATTGTGATCAATAGCGGGTCGGACGTTATCAGCACCACGGGCGCGATGAATGTGATCCTGAATGCGGACCGAGATGCGAGCGGGAGTGGCGGTGTGTTCATCAATTCCGGCGGGACGACGATTACGACGCTCGGTGGCGATTTCACCATCGGCGGCGGCACCTCGCCGACCACGACTGCGGTTTTTGGGCCTACGGATAAGGGCATCTACGTGGATGGGGTGACGATCTCCGCCGGGGCTGGAAATATCAGCATTCGCGGGCAGGGCGACGCGACGAACGGCGGCGGGGCGAGCATCGGTGTGGATTTGACGAATGGCACGACCATCACCACGACCACGGGCGCAATCACAATTCTCGGGAACAGCGGGACGGTGA
This sequence comes from Verrucomicrobiaceae bacterium, assembly GCA_043728745.1. GTDB lineage: Bacteria > Verrucomicrobiota > Verrucomicrobiia > Chthoniobacterales > Chthoniobacteraceae > SXWH01. Next base: position 15,746 of record JAYTMG010000508.1, on the reverse strand, counting down.
GCGACAATTTCTCGATGGGTGTTTCGATTTTCAACGGTTCGAGCGTGAGCACAGCCGATGGCATCATCCTCGTCGGCGGGACCAGCACCGCTACCGGTACGAACGCCTATGGCGTGAAGATCCAGAGCAACTCAAAGATCGAGGCAACGGCGAACGGTAACGTCACGCTGACCGGCACGGGATCGAGCGCCGGGAGTGGTTCGTCGAACGAAGGCGTGGCGCTGTTTGATAATGCGGATGTGCTCAGCGATGGCACCGGCGTGATGGTCCTCGACGGCGTGGGCGGCGCAGGCTCGCACGGAATCATCACCGGCAGCGGGGCAAACGACATCACCATCGGCGGCGGCGCGGCGACGGGAACGATCACGTTCCGGGCGGATAGTATGTCCTTCGGCAATACGACGGTGCAGACGACGAACACGGCGACGGTGCGGCAGCTTACAAACGGCGTGGGCATTGACCTCGGCTCGACGGGCGGCGTGGGCGCGACGCTGAATCTTTCGGACGCGGAACTGGATCTCTTTACTGCGGGGACGGTGCAAATTGGCGACAGCAATAGTGGGGCGGTCACATTGAGCGCGGCGATTGCGCACGCGACGAGCAGCAACTTCGGGCTGACGAGCGGCGGCAGCATCATTTTCAGCACCGGTTCGCTGAACACGGGCGGCGGTATGCTCACGCTCACGCCCGGCGCGGCAGGCAGCGTGCAGGCGACTACGAGCGGCGTCGATGTGACGACTTCTGCGGCGACGGCTCTGGCTTTCGGGTCGGGCGCGGACCTCGCGATCTCTATCACCGGCGCGACGGTGGATACGCAATATACCCAGCTCAACTTGGCTGGCCTGGTGAACCTGACTGGCGTGGACCTCGTGCTGAGCGGCGGGTATGTGCCGACGAGCGGCGATAGCTTTATCATCGTGAATAACGACGCCGCTGACGCGGTGACGGGCACTTTCAACGGCCTTGCGGAAGGCGCGACGGTCACGATCAACGGGGTGCAGAAAAAGCTGACCTACATCGGCGGCACGGGGAACGATGTGGCGCTCGTCCCGCTCGGGACGACGGATGTGGGCCTCAGCGCGGGTAATCTCGCCATCACCGACGCGGACGGCGGGAATACAAATGATACGCTGACGATTACGCTGAATGGCGCGAATGTGCGCATCAATGACCCGCTCAACTTGCTGGCTGCGGGCGCGGGAGCGACGCAGATCGATGCGAATACCGTCGAGATTCCGCTGGCGAATATCACGGCGGGAATCACGATCGATACGCTCGGCGGCGACGATGTGTTCACGGTGGATTTCACGGGTGGAAATGTCATTCCGGGCAGCGGGCTGACGTTTGCTGGCGGTGCGGGCGGGAATGATTCGATTATTATTACCGGCGGCACGACTGGCACGGTGACGCATTCATTTACGAATGCGAATGACGGCAGCATCACGCTCGCAGGTTCGCTCACGGGTGTCATCAACTACACGGGGCTGGAGCCAATCACAGACAACCTTTCGGCGACGGACCGGGTGTTCACTTTCACCGGCGGCACGGAGAGCATTTCGCTCGTGGATTCCGTGGGGCCGACGATGACGATTGATTCGACGCTCGCTGAGCTGGTGATTTTTCTAAACCCAACCAACTCGCTGACAATCAATGCGACCAGCGGTACGGATACGGTGACAATTACGTCGATGGACGCGGCTTATGCGGGCTCGCTGACGATTACTTCGGATGGCGGCGACACGGCGACGATTTCGGCAGGACTGCCGACGCTCTCGCTGGTTTCGGTCACGGCGGACACGATCAATTTGAACAGCCTCACGACGACGGGTGCGCAGAGCTACACGGGCGCGGTGACGCTGCCGACGGATACGACGCTGACGACGACGAACTCAAACGTGAGCTTTAGCACGACGGTGAATGCGGATGCGGCGGCGAGCAACCGCACGCTGAGCATCGCAGCGGGCACGGGCGCGGTTTCGTTTGGCGGCGCAGTCGGCGGTTTGCAGGCGCTGCAATCGCTCACGGTGGGCAGCGCGGCTTCGGCTTCGCTGGGCGCGGTGACGACTCGGAGCGGTGGGCTTTCGGTGACTGCTTCGGCAATCACGCTCATGGGCAACATCGCGACGGATAATGGCGGAACGGCAGGCGCGGTGAGCTTCACCGGGCCGGTGACGCTTGGGGCGAATGTAGCTTTCGATACGGATGGCTCGACTGATGCGAGCGTGAGTTTCTCGACGACGGTAAACAGCGACGCGACTGCGCGGACGCTTCAAATTACAAGCGGCGGTGGAGATGTGACATTTTCTGGCGTGGTCGGCGGAACCAACGCTTTGAAAGGATTGACGATTGTCAGTTCAAACAATGCGAACCTCGGCAATGTGACGACGGAGAGTGGCGGAATCGCGGTGACTTCGTCGAACAACGTCAATCTCTCGGGCGGGCTCGTCACGACGACGGGTGGGACGGCCGGCGCGGTCTCCATCACCGGGCCGACCCGACTCACGGGCAATGTTTCCATCAACACGAATGCGACGACGACGGACGCAGGCATCACCATCACGGGTGCGGTGAATGCGGACGCGGCTGGCAATAATCGTACCCTGACGCTTGATGCAGGGACGGGCGCGATTTCCGCGACCAGCAATGTCGGTGCCACGACGAACCTTGGAACGTACACGATCACGAGCGCAGCTTCGGCGAGCATCGGGCGAATCGACACGCGCAGCGGCGGTGTTTCGGTGACTGCGACGGCAATCACGCTCGGCGGCAATATCTCCACCGACGGCCTCACCGCCGCGGGCCCGGCGACTTTTACTGGTGCCGTAACTTTGGGCGCTGGCGTCACCATCGATACTGATAACACCGGAACGGACGGGGCGATCAGCTTTAGCTCGACCATCAACGGTGCGCGGTCGCTTGTGCTCACTTCGGGCAGCGGAAATACGACGCTCAGCGGAGCCGTCGGCGGAACGACGCCGCTGACCGGCCTCACGGTCACGGCGGGCGACTTCAGTGCGACTTCCATCGCGCTTGCAGCGTCGAGCGCTCTGAGCATCACGAACACCGGAACGGCGAGCACGATCACCGGGGCAATCACGGGAACCGGTGCGACGCTTGCAAAGGCAGGCGCGGGCACGCTGATTATTGATTACTCGGCATCCGGTGCTCCGGCGGGGCAGTATTCCGGCGGCACTACGGTCACTGGCGGAACGCTGGCCCTGAAGGATAACACGTTCGGCGGAATCGGACGAAACAACAACCTGAGTTTCATCGGAAGCGGTGCGCTCGTCGTGACGGGTGCGACGGTGCGGGCGGAGACATGGAATCCTTTCAGCTTTACCACGCCGGTCGCAGTCACGCTCAATAGTGGTGCGGTTCTGACGATGTTGGACGGTCAGACCGCTCATATCGGGGCTCTGACACTTAACGGAGGGACGCTCGCCAGTACTGCAAACCCTAGCACGCAACACGGAAGCTGGGCCTTGGATCAGACCATCACCGTCTCGGCAGGGACTTCCACCATCAGTGCCTCAAAGTTGGCTTGGGCCGGTACGCGGACTTTCGATGTCACCGGCACGCTGGATTTGACTGGAACGATCGCACCGGGAACTTCTGTGCCCTCCGGCTACGCCGTGACCAAGGCCGGTTCGGGCACCATGAATTTGGCGGGTGCAAACACTTATACAGGCGCCACTGCGGTGAATGCGGGAACGCTGCGGGTGAATGGCTCGGTGACGAGCAATGTCACGGTGACATCGCCGGGCACGTTCGGCGGCTCGGGAACTGTCACCGGCAATGTATCCGGCAACGGCACGGTTGCTCCCGGAAACAGCCCCGGCATTTTGACCATCAGCGGCAACTTCACGCCGACAGGAACGGTCGCATTTGAGGTGAACCAGCCTTACAACACAGCGGGCACCGACTACGACCAGATCGTCGTCGGTGGAACTGTGGACTTGAGCGGCGCGACGCTGTCCATCACGGGCGGCACGGCTGCGGCATCGGCATTGCAGACGCTGACGTTGATCAACAAGACGTCGGGCGGCGCGACGGTTGCGAGCGCATCGCCAGCGGAAGGCGCGACAGTCACGCTCGGCTCGGGGAGCTTCAAAATCTTCTACAACGGCGGCGACGGAAATAACGTCGTGCTCGTGGACGCATCCACACCGACGGTGGTGTATGCGGAGGACACGGCATGGAGCGGCTTCACGAATGGCACATTTATCGCGGATGCCGACTTCGGCACGGCGGGAAATCAGCCTGCGGTCTTTGGTGTGAACGCATTCACTACCATCGGTGCAGGCATCACGGCGGTAACGGCGAGCGGGCAGATCATCGTGAACGATGGTCTTTACAGCGAAGCGGTGAGTCTGAACGGGACGAAGACCCTCACGGTAACGACGGGCGCAGCGGTGACGCTGAACTCGTTCACCAGCATCGCAGGCACCACGACAGCGATCAACGGAACGTCGCTCACGGTTGGCGATGCGACGAGTACGACGGCTGCGGGTCTGATCACGGGCGCGGGCGCACTGACCAAGCAGGGCGCAGGGCGGTTAACGCTGTCGAATCCGGCCAACACGTTCTCTGGCAATGTGAGCGTGCAGGGCGGTTTCCTTCAGGCCTCGGCGGGACACAACGATACGAATAACACCAGCGCATTTGGTCTGCCTGTTTCTGCGGGCCGCACGATCACGGTGGGAAGCGGAGCGACGCTGGAGTTTGCTGCGAACGATACTTTCGGCAACGCAGGGGCAAGCCCGACGGTGTCGATTATCGCGAACGGCGGGACGATTACGAATACGGGCAATTTCTTCAATACTCTCGGCCCAGTGACGCTCAACGCTGCCACTCTGAACGCTGTTGGCGGAGCGGCAGGTACTTTTCAGGCATGGCGGCTATTTGGGACGGTGACGGTCGGTGGTGCTGCGGCCTCGACGATCTCGGGCTCTGGCGCAAACAGCGGCATCCACCTGCATTCGAGCACGACATTTGATGTTGCAGACGCAACCGGGAATGCGAATCCGGACCTCATTATCTCGGGAGTCCTTATCAACCAAACTGGCGCACAAGGCAGTGCTGCGGGCGCTTTAGTGAAAAATGGCGTGGGAACGATCGCGATGACTGGCGCGAATACATTCAGCGGTGGCTCGACGCTCAATGCGGGCACGCTCCAAATCGGCACAGGCAGCACGACCGGCACGCCGGGTGCGGGAAGCATCACGCTCAGCGGCGGCACGCTAGCGCTGAATCGCAGCGACGCGCCGACGTTCAACAACCCCGTCTCACTCACCGCAGGCGGCAACCGCTTTATCAACGTATTCCCCGGCACGACGGCGACGCTCAGCGGCGCATTCTCCGGCGGCGGCGAGTTGTGGAAGGACGGCACGGGAACGCTGGTTCTCTCGAACGCAGCGAACGCGCACACGAATTCCAACGTCATCAACGCGGGCGTGTTGGAAATCGCGGACTTCGCGGCGCTTGGCGGCGGCAACCTGTTCATCGGTGCGGGCGGCAGCGGCACGATCAAATACACCGGCACCACGGCGACGACGACAAAGATTGGCGCATTTGCTCTGCAAGGCACCGGCAAGAATTCGACCATCGAAGTGACGAATGCGGCGACGACGCTCACGCTCAGTGCAGCCGTCGGTAACAGCGGCGCGGGCAAGGGATTCACGAAGATCGGTAACGGCACATTGCTGCTGAGCGGTGCGAATACATTCGACGGCGGCATCGCATTTAACGGTGGTGTGGTTTCGACGACCTCGGACGGAAATCTCGGAGCAACTCCGGGTGCTTTCTCTGCGAGCCATCTCTCGTTTGACGGCGGCACGTTGAAGCTCGCGACGGCTTACGATCCGAACCCCAATCGCGGCATCACGATCAATGCGGGCGGCGCGACGATTGATGCTTCCGGCTACGTGTCCCACGCTACGGTGACGCTGAATCAGGTCATCGCCGGCACGGGCCCGCTGACACTGCGCTCGACGGGCGATGTCTCTGCGACCGGCGGCGGAAATGGGGCGCTCGGCATCGATCTGCGCGCGACTAATACATTCACCGGAGCGGTGACGATTACCTCGGGCCTTGTCGCTTACACGGCGGATGCGGCTTTTGGAAACGCGGCGAATACGATTACGCTGAACGGCGGTGGTCTGCTCGATCCAAACCGCAACATCACGATTGCGCATAACGTCATCATCGGTGCAGGCGGCGGCACGATTCGCACTTACGGCTCCACCACGGCGACCTTCTCGGGCTCAATGTCGGGCGCGGGCAGCGTGAACCGGACGGACGGCGGAACGCTGGTTCTCTCCGGTGCGCTGAGTTCCTTCAGCGGAACATTCAACGATCAGGCCGGAAACACCACGATTTCGGGTGCAGGCGTGATTGGCGGAAACTGGGCACTTTCGGCGGGCACGACGCTCACGGTGACCTCGGCCTCCGCGCAGTCCATCGCCGGGACCATCTCGGGCGCTGGTGCAGTCACGAAAGACGGAGCCGGCACGCTAACGCTCTCTGGAGCGAACAGCTACGCAGGCGCAACGGCGATCAACGCGGGCACGGTGTTGCTTGGCAATGCGACGGCGCTCGGCACGACGGCTGGTGCGACGACGATTGTGAGCGGCGCGACGCTGGACCTCAACGGCCTGACCATCGCGGAGAACATTACTTCGGCGGGAACGGGCGTCGGGGCATTGGGCGCGATCATCAACTCGAACGCAGCGGCGGCGACGGTGACGGGAACGATTACCAACAGCGGCTCAACAGTTGGAGTGGCTGCGGGGAATATCACGTTCAGCGGTTCGGTGAATGGAAACACGCTGACAAAGATCGGAACGGGAACGCTTTTCCTCAGCGGCACGACGGATAATAATTCGCTGCTTCTCAATGCCCAAGCGGGCACCGTGGTGCTCGACAAGACGGTGACTGGCACCTCGCGGTCCGTCGCTGGCATCACAGACATCGCCACCGGGGCAACCGTCCGCATTTCCACCGCCGCGCACGGCGACCAAATCTTCGGTGGCTCGGGAGGTGGGGCGATCTCGCTGGTAAATATGAGCGGTGGAACGCTCGACTTGAACGGCAAGTCTGAGAGCTTCTCCCGACTCACGGGCACAGGCACCGTCACCAGTGGTGTCGCGGGAGCCGCGACGCTCACGGTCGGTGAGGCGAACGGAACAGGCGCAACATTCACCGGTGCCATTCAGAATGGAACCGGAACGGTCTCGCTCACAAAGATCGGCACGGGCACCCAGACGCTGGGCGGAGCCAGCAACTACTCGGGCGGCACGACCATCAGCGCAGGCACGCTGATTGGTGACAACAACACGGCTTTCGGAATAGGGACGATCACGCTTAACGACGCATCGACCTTGGCTAATAATACGAGCGTTCTGCTCGCAAACAGCGTGGATATTACCAATGCGGTGACCGTTGCAAACCTAGGAACGGGCGTATCGACCATCGGCACCAGCGGCGCAGGAGCGGGGGCAAATGCGACGACCTTCTCGGGAACGATCACTTTGAACAAGGCGACGACCTTCAGTGGAACGGCTACGGACCGTCTTGCAATCGACGGTCAAGTCACCGGCAGCGTCGGAACACTCACCGTTTCCGGTGGTTCGCGGACGACGCTCCAGAGCACGGCCAACAACTTCGTGGGCAATATCCTCATTACCGGTGCTGGCACGACGCTTCAGGCGAGCGTAGCCACTGCGGGTGAAGTGATTCCAAATGCAACGAATGTGGATGTCGGTGCGAGCACGACGTTCATGCTCGCGGGCAGCGCCGGGGCGACAGAAACCATCAATGCGCTCACAGGCTCCGGCACGGTGACCCGCAACGTGGGCGGCACGCAAACCCTCACGGTCGGTTCGGCGGGCGGCGGTGGCGCGTTCACCGGCACGATGAACAACGGCAGCGGCACGGTGGCTTTGACCAAAATTGGAGCGGGCACTCAGACGCTGAGCGGCACCGGCATCAATTTCGGCGGCGCTACGACGGTGAGCAACGGACGCCTGATTCTTAGCGAAGCGACCTCTCATGGAAACGGCGCGTCCACCACTTCGTTCTCCGTTGCTGCGGGTGCGACGCTGGAATTCAACGTAGCCGGAACGCACAGGATTGGCTCCACTTCGGGTGCGGACGGCATCCTGATTAGCGGCGGCGGCACCTTGCAGAAAACCGGGGTCGGTCTGCTGGCGCTCGACGAGCAAGGTTCGAATTTGTTCAAGGTGACGATGGCAATGACCACGGGCGCGCTTATTGATGTGCAAGGCGGCGCGATTCGCAATGGCGGCTGGCAGGGTCAGGTCTGGACCAACAACAAGGCCGATCTGAACATCGCGGGCGGTGCGACATTTGACATCTGGGACGGCAACGGCGTGATCGTCGATGCGCTAACCGGCGCAGGCACGCTGAACCGCGGCATCGGCGGCACCAGCACAATCATCGTTGGCATCGACAATGGCTCCGGCACTTTCACGGGAACGATCACGGACTCGGCCGGCGGCGTGGCGCTCACGAAGTCGGGCACTGGCAACCAGACCCTCAGCGGACCGAACGCCTACAGCGGCGCGACGACGATCAACGCAGGCACGCTCACGCTCGGCAGCGCAACCGCGCTGGGCACGACGGCAGGTGCGACGACGATTGTGAGCGGTGCAACGCTCGACCTCAATGGTCAGACGATCGCGGAGAACATTACTTCGGCAGGAACGGGTGTCGGAGCATTGGGCGCGATTATCAACTCGAACGCTGCGGCGGCGACGGTGACGGGAACGATTTCCAACAGCGGCTCCACAGTCGGAGTGGCTGCGGGCAACATCACGTTCAGCGGTTCGGTGAATTTGAACACGCTGACGAAGATCGGAACGGGAACGCTGACCCTCAGCGGCACGACGGATAACAATTCGCTGCTTCTCAATGTCCAGGCGGGCACCGTGGTGCTCGACAAGACGGTGACCGGCACCTCGCGGTCCGTCGCCGGCATCACAGACATCGCCACCGGGGCAACAGTCCGCATTTCCACCGCCGCGCACGGCGACCAGATTTTCGGCGGCTCGGTTTCTGGTCCGAATTCGCTGGTAAATATAAGTGCGGGCGGAACGCTGGACTTGAACGGCAAGTCCGAGAGCTTCTCCCGGCTGACCGGCGGCGGAACGGTCACCAGCGGCGTCGCAGGCGCTGTGACGCTTACGCTTGGTGAAGCGAACGGAACGGGTGCCGTGTTTGCGGGCTTGATTCTGAACGGCAGCGGAACGATGTCGCTGACGAAGATCGGCACGGGAACGCAGACCATCAGCGGAACGGGAAGCAGCACGAACACTGCGAGCGGATTGCTCCAGGTTTCCGGTGGCACGCTCATCATGGGCGCAGGATTCGGCGGCGACGGCGGATGGCAAGGCGATGTGACGATTAACACCGCATCAACGTTGCAACTCGCGCAGGGGAACATTTTCAACAACGGCAGCGACTGGACGATCAATACGGGCGGCACGTTCAATATGAATGGCCAGTCGGATGCGATTGGTAACATCGCTGGTGGCGGTGCGATCACGAACAACAACGGAGGTCTGTTCCTCGACGACATCAGCGGCACGAAGACATTCACCGGCACGATCAACGGCACCAATGCCCTGACGCTTCGCGGAAATGTCGCGTCGAGTGGAACGCAGGAGCTCAAGCCGTTGACGGCAACAACTTCCACGCTTTCGAACCTCGTCGTCCAGCGCGGAACCCTCTTGCTCGGCGGCGCGGGAACAATCACGGCGTCCGGAAATCTCAGCGTCGGACAAATCGGCGCGACTGGCGGAAATCTCACGATTCAAGACACGGTGACGGTTGGTGTCGGCGCCGAGTTTTTGATTGGTGACGCGAGCAGTATTCCAGGCTTCGTCACCCAAACGGGCGGAACGGTGAACGTCGCAAACCGCGTGCGCCTCGGACACTGGTCGAGCCCAACGACGAGCACGTATGCGATGTCTGGCGGTTCGTTGAATGTCACCAATACTCTCAATGTTGGATGGGATGGCTCAGCCACGTTTACGCAGACGGGGGGAACTGTTTCCGCGACAACGGTGGCAATTGATGGAAGTGGAGCTACGGCCACGGCTGTCGAAACTTACACACTGCAAGGCGGAACGTTGAACGTCGGCACCGGCGGTATTGTGAGCGCTGACGGGCCTGCTGGTTACTCTTTCGCCTTGGGTGGCGGAACCGCCCCGGTTCTCCGCGCGACGGGCAACTTTACTTCGACCTTAAACGCGGTGTTGAGTGGCGTAGGCGCGAACGCGGTAACCATCGATACGAATGGCTTCACAGTCGGACTGGGCGGCGTAATGAGCGGCACGGGCGACCTGATTAAAGTCGGCGCAAATGTGCTGACGCTCAGCGGAGCGAACACCTTCAGCGGAGCGACTGCGGTCAATGTCGGAACGCTCACCGCTGGAAATGGCGCGGCGCTCGGAACGACCGCCGGAACGACCACGGTCGCCAGCGGAGCGACGCTGAACATCAACGGACAGAACCTCGGCGCGGAAATCGTGAACATCGCGGGCACGGGTGTTGGCGGGCTCGGTGCGCTCGTGAATAATGGCGCAGACCAGACGCAAGCGCTCCGTTTCATCAATCTCACAGCCGACGCGACTGTCGGTGGAACGAATCGTTTTGACATCCGCACCAACGGCGGCGGCGAGCAACTCGACCTCGCGGGCTTCACGCTCACAAAGGTTGGCGCGAACCAATTTAGTATCGTCGGCACGAATGTTACGAACGGCAACCTGACTGCAAACGCTGGAACTCTCGCTATCGAGACTTCCTCGACGGTCGCGGGAAGTGGAACGATTACCATCAATGCCGCAACGCTGGCTCTTTTCGCCAACACGGGAACATTCACGCGCCCAATCGTTTTAAATAGCGGCGCGACGATTAATGAACCCGGTAGCGGTGGAACGGCGACTGTTTCGAGCCCGATTACGCTGAATGCTAACGTCGCAATCAACAGCGGGACAAATACGACGGTTGTGCTGAACGGCGTCATCACCGACGGCGCGGGCACGTTTGGCTACTCCAAGGGCGGCGCGGGAACACTCGTGCTCGCCGGTGCGAACACATACGACGGCACGACGACCGTCAGCGCGGGAACATTGCAGATCGGCAACAGCGGAACCTCGGGTTCGGTGGGAACGGGACCGGTGATCAACAACTCGAACCTGCACTTCAAGCGCACGGATGCGACGTCGTTTGGAAATACAGTCACAGGAACGGGAACGACCCGGCAACTTGACGGTTCAGGCCAAGTGACCATCACCGGCAGCGTCACGCAGGGGAATGTGTACGCCGGAAGCGGCAGCACGGCGATCATCGCGGCGGCGAACCCTCTGGTCCTCTCTGGCACCTCGGTTCTCAACGTGAGCGGCATTTTCGGCGGCACGACGAACGAAGCGGGCATGGGACTCTTCGGCAAAGCGGTCATCCAGACCGGTGCGACGCTAAACACGGCAAACCTCTGGCTCGGTGAGCAGACGGGACGCACCGGCGAAATCCAGCAAGACGGCGGCGCTGTGACCGTGAGCCAGCAAATGCGCGTGGCGCACTGGCCTTCGAACACGTCCACCTACACGATCAACGGCGGCACGCTCGCGCTCACCGGAACGCCAGCGGGCGGCGCGGAGCAAAACGGCATCCTTTATGTCGGCATTGATGGAACTGGTATCTTCAACCAGACCGGCGGCACGGTGACGGCGGCGGGCATGGTCCTCGACAATCGCGGCGATACAGCAGGCACTGATACATACACCATGACGGGCGGAACGCTCGTTCTCGGCTCGTTCGGCATCAGCGGCAACGCATCCACGCAGGTCAATCTGCAAGGCGGCACCGTTCGCGCAAGCGCTTCGTTCACAGCGGCATTGCCGGTTACATTCACGGGCGGCTCGACCACGGTGGATACAAACGGCTTCGACATAACCCTGAGCAACACGCTGAGCGGCTCCGGTAACTTCAACAAGATCAACGGCGGCACGCTGAATATCAGCGGATCCAGCGCAGCTTATGCAGGCACCGGCTCGATGGCCGCAGGCACGACGCACGTCACCGGCACGCTGGGAAGCTCGTCAACATTCGCAGTCAACGGTGGCACGCTCACTGGCACCGGCACACTTGCCGGAACGGTGAACGTGAACACTGGCGGCACTGTGAACCCAGGCACCGTGGCAACGGTCGGCACGCTCACAGTCGGCACGCTCAGCTTTAACGGCGGAACTTACGCCGCGAATCTCATCGGCACTGCGGCGGACAAAATCTCGGTTACCGGCTCGGCAAATCTCAATGCTGGAACAGCCGGCATCTTCTCGCTGACTAATGCAGCTTCGGGCGTCGTAGCGAGCACGGTGTTCAACTTCATCGAAGTTGCCGGTGTTACGGCCATCACCGGCGTCCCACTCACGAACGCTGCGCAGGGCTCGACTACGACGGTGGACGGACAGAACGCCACTTACAGCTACCTCGGCGGCGTCGGCGGTAACGACTTCACCCTCACCGTGGACGGCCCGTTGGTCGTCACCGGAACTGCTGCAGACGATACATTTGAAGTGCGCCGCGTGATTATCGGAGCGGACGATGTCGTGCAGACGTTGCTCGGCGGAATCATCATTGATTCCCGTCCTGCGGGAACGGTCGGAACGGTCACCGTCAACGGCACGGACGGCAACGACACGATGTTCATCAACTACGGCGCATCGGGCGGAGTGCATAACTTCAACACCGTGTTCAACGGCGGCAATCAAACGATTGGCGATTCGCTGAGCATCGGCGGAGCAAGCGTGACGACGGTTACGCATAACTTTGTGAACAATAACGACGGCAGCATCGTCGTCGTAAATGGCGCGGGAACTCGCACCGTGACTTACACCGGCCTGGAGCCAATCGTGGATAATCTTAATGCCGTGAACCGCGTGTTCACTTTTAGCGGTGCAACGGAGACCATCTCGCTCACGGATGCGGGCGGTGGTAATTCAACCATCGACTCGAACGTCGGCGGTGAAACGGTCACATTCCTCAACCCGACGGCGACGCTGACGGTCAACGGCGGGGCAGGGGACGACACGATCAATATCACGAGTACCACATTCGCAGGCGCGATCACTGTCAACGACGACGCGGATGCGGATGTGATCAACATCTCAGCCGGACTGCCGACATTCACATCCGCGGCATTCACGGCGGAGACGATCAATGCGGCGACGCTCACGACGAGCGGGAATCAGACTTACACCGGCGCAGTTCTGCTTTCCGGAGCGACGACGCTCACTTCCAACACCGGTGGGATCACGATCACGGGCACCGCGAACGGCGCGCAGGCTCTCTCGCTCAGCGCAGTGGCTGGCAATATCAACGTCACGGGCGCAATCGGCGGAGTCACGCCGCTCACAAGCCTCACGACTTTGAGCGCGACGATCAGCGCGCTGCCCGCAATCACGGCGGGCGCATTGAGCATCACGGCGACTGCGGGCGGAGTCTCCGGCGCAAACAACGTCATCATTTCCGGCGCGACTTCAGTGACTGCGGCAGGCGCAATCACGCTCAACGGCGCGGGTAACGACTTCCAAGGCAGCGTCACGCTCAGCGCGACAGCGGCAGGTGCAATCGCCGTCACGGATAGCACCGGCGGATTGAATGTTGCTTCGGCGACGACGACGGACGGCGCGATTTCGCTCACCGCCACGAGCGGCAACCTCACGGCGACTTCCGCAACAGCGGGCGGTGCCGGGCGAAATGTCACGCTCACCACGGTGACGAGCGGCAATGTGCTCGTTGGTAGCGTCACGGCAGCGGGCGACACGATCACGATTAACTCGGCAGGCGCGATTGAAGAATCCGGCGCAGATCTAGGCGCGGACCTCACGGCAAGCACGCTGTCGCTCACAGCGGCTTCGGGCATCGGTGCGGCAGGCATCATCGAAACGGCGGCCAATACGATCAACGGAACTACGGTCACCGGCGGCATCGCACTCGCGAATTCGGGCGCACTAAACGTCACCGGGCTTTCGGCGACGACAAGCGGCGACATCTCGCTGACGAACACTGGCGGCTTGACGACCTCCGGCGTCGTGAGCGCGGCAGGCGGCACGGTCACGCTCAGCGACTCCAACTTCGTCACACTGGGCGCAAACGTGTCCGGCTCGGGCGACGTTCTCATTACCGCTGGTGAAATCAGCGACAGCCCGACGTTCGCCAATGACGTGACGCTTAACGCGACATTCTCGGTGACCTCGACAGCGGGCAGCGTCACGCTCCGCGCGGGCGATGACATCGTCACGAACGCTGGTTCATTGATCAGCGCAGCGACGACGGCGACGCTCACGGCGGCATTCGGCGATTTGGATTCGTCCGGTGCGATTCAGCACGGCGGCGCAATCACAGCAGTGGGAAATGTCACCGGCACAGCGCGCACGAATATCGCACTCGGCGGCAACATCACATCCACGGGAGCAGACGTTTCGCTGACTTCGACGAACGGCAACATCACTCGCAGCGCGGGAACGGTCGCGGGTGGAACGGTCACGCTTTCCGCGACGACCGGCACCATCGGCGCATCGGGCGCGGCGGTGAATACGAACGCAACATCGCTCATCATCGCGAGCAGCGGGAATCAATTCGTCACGGAAGCCAACGGAGCAAATGTCACGAGCACGGCGACGGCAGGGAACATCACGCTCGTTTCAACGACAGGCGACTGGACGGTGAATGCAACGGGCGTTGACGCATCTGGAACCGTCACGATCACAGCATCCGCAGGCGACATTCTGCGCAGCGGCGTGGCGGCGGATATCACCGGCACGACGCTCACACTTACAGCGGGCGGCGCGGACGGTGACATTGGTGCCTCGGGCAATGAACTGCTCACGACGGGGACGCAGATTTCCTTCTTCGGTGCCGGCTCGGGCGATGTGTTCATCACGGAGTCCAACGGAGCGAGCGTTACGGGTTCGACCGGTAGCGGAGCGATTAGCCTCGTCACCACGTTAGGCGATTGGAACGTGAATACGACCGGCTTGCAAACGACGGGCAATGTCTCGCTGACGGCACTGGATGGCGACATCCAGCGCACGGGTCCATTTGCCATCATCACGGGTAACACGTTGACCTTCACAGCAGGCGGCGCGGACGGCGATATCGGCATCGGCGGAACCACTCCGTTGATTGTGAGCGGCACTTCGATTGTGTTCGCGGGTTCGGGAACCGGCGACGTGTCGATCACGGAATCGAACGGTGCCAGCGTTACCGGCTCGACCGGCAGCGGCAACATTACGCTCGTTAGCAACACGGGTAACTGGACGGTGGTCAGCACCGGCGTTTCCACGACTGGAAATGTAACGATGACCGCGACCGCCGGTGACCTCCTTCGCCAGTCGGGAGTCGCAACCGCAGTGGTTGCAGGCAACAATGTAACGCTCACTGCTGGCGGGGCCAATGGCGACATCGGGGCGAGCGCGCTTATGACGGACCGCTTCCGCACGGATGCTACAAACCTTGTCTTTACCGGAACCGGAACGGGTAATGTGTCGATCACAGAACTGACCGGCGCGACGGTGACGGGTTCGACGGGCTCCGGCTCAATCAACCTCACCACGGCGGGTGGTGACTGGACGGTCGTCAGCAGCGGTCTGACGACCACGGGCAATCAAAACATCACAGCGCTGGGTGGCGACATCCTGCGGAGTGGAGCCGGGGCTTTG
>JAYTMG010000507.1:0-5166 GCA_043728745.1 Verrucomicrobiaceae bacterium | reverse complement strand
AAGCGCGTGTTCCTTTTCGATAAAGACGGGCGGCTGGAGCGGATGACGGATACGAATGGGAATACGCTTTCTATCAATCGCGATGCGGCGGGGCGTGTGCAGTCGAGTACGGGAGAAGGGGTCAGGCGATAAAAAAGAAATGAATTGCCTCATAAATCGCCATTTACCATTCAATTTCGATGCTTGGTGCTACTCGTCTCTACCGCTAGTCACCTTCGACAAATGCCCAAATCCATTTCTTTTTTATCGCCTGACCCCGTTTCCTTCTAGTCACCTTCGACAAATGCCCAAATCCATTTCTTTTTTATCGCCTGACCCCGTTTCCTTGACCCCGTTTCCTCCGGGGGAGGCCCACGAAATCAAAGAATCGGCCTTCGAAAAACGCCGCTTAACTGAGCGCCATTATCGCCTGACCCCGTTTCCTTTGACCCCGTTTCCTTCCGCTGGTGGAGAAAATGATCCGGACTTTGCTCGCTGCGGGAGCAGACGAGGAGACAAAACAGGAGATGCAAATGGAGGACGAACTCATCCGAATCGTGGAGCAATCGGCAAGCGCAGAAGCGGCGAAAACCGCAGCGGTGAAGCTGGCGAAAACTGCGATGAAGAAAGCGAAGGAAGCGAGCAAGCGATTAGAAGAAGAGCGCAGGCAGAAGGAAGAGGCGAACCGCCGAATCACCGAGCTGGAAAAGAAGCTCAAAAAGCTGGAAGGTAAGTAGCGCGAACGAACCTCGAACGGTTGGATGAACAATAGGGGCGTCCATTTTTGCACCGAATCGCCGTCTTATTCGCGCGCGGTCCGATTCGCTGCTCCCAACGCAGGGGCGTTTGCGGTCATTTCACGCCGGACAGGGCGTTAGTTTCCGCAGGGATGCTTTCCGTCCTCGACAGCGGGGCTCGCGGGCCGTATTCGCACGCGCTTTCTTATGAGCAACGCAGGCCATTCACGCATCGTCATTCTGGATTTCGGCAGTCAATACACGCAAGTCATCGCGCGCCGGATTCGCGAGTGCAATGTGTATTCCATCATCCTTCCGTACAACGCATCCGCGAAGGAAATCGCGTCGCATGAGCCGAAGGGGATCATCCTCAGCGGCGGGCCGGCTTCCGTTTACGCAAAGAAAGCGCCGCATCCGAGCAAGGCCGTTTTCACGATGGGGCTGCCGGTTCTCGGCATCTGCTACGGCGTGCAATTGATGGCGCATTTTCTCGGCGGAAAAGTGGAGAACAGCGAGCAGCGGGAATACGGGGCGGCGAAGCTCAAAGTGGCGCAGGATTGCCCGCTTTTTGCCGGACTCGGGGCGACGATGGATATTTGGAATTCGCACGGGGATAAAGTGACGAAGCTCCCGAAAGGCTTCAAAGCCGTGGCGCATACGGAGAACGCGCCGTACGCGGCGATCGAGGATCGGAAGCGTGGTTTTTACGGCCTGCAATTTCACCCGGAAGTCGTGCATACGCCGCGCGGGAAGGAGCTGCTGCAAAACTTCGTGCATGTGATTTGCAAAGCTCCGGCGGATTGGACGATGGGATCTTTCATCGACGAAACATGCGAGCGCATCCGCAAGCAGGTCGGCGACGACCATGTCCTGCTGGGGCTCTCGGGAGGTGTGGACAGCAGCGTGGCGGCGGCGCTTTTGCACAAGGCGATTGGCGACCAGTTGACGTGCGTATTTGTAAACAACGGACTCTTGCGGGCGAACGAAGCGGAAGCCGTGCAGAAGCTTTTCGGCGACAATTTCAAGATCCGGCTGAAGTATGTGGATGCGACGAAGCGCTTCCTGACGAAGCTCAAGGGCGTGACCGATCCGGAGAAGAAACGCAAAATCATCGGCAACGAATTCGTGTATGTTTTTCAGGATGCGACAAAATCGCTGGCTCGCGGAAAGGCATCGAAATTCAAGTGGCTCGCGCAGGGCACGCTTTACCCGGATGTGATCGAGAGCGTGGCAATCGGCGGTAATCCTGCGGCGTTGATCAAGAGCCATCACAATGTCGGCGGGCTGCCGAAAAACATGAACTTCAAACTGCTCGAACCCCTCCGCGAGCTGTTCAAGGACGAGGTGCGACTGGTCGGCGCAGAGCTAGGTCTGCCGAAGGAAGTCGTGCAGCGGCAGCCGTTCCCCGGACCGGGGCTGGCGGTGCGGATTTTGGGCGACATCACGAAGGAGCGCATCCGCATTTTGCAGGAGGCGGATACGATCGTGGTCTCGGAGATGAAATCGTCGGGCTGGTATTATAAAGTGTGGCAGAGCTTCGCTGTGCTTCTGCCGGTGCGAAGTGTCGGCGTGATGGGCGACGAACGCACTTACGAGAACTGCTGCGCGCTGCGCATCGTGGAAAGTCAGGACGGCATGACGGCGGATTGGGTGCGTTTGCCGTATGACTTGCTGGCGCGGATCAGCTCGCGAATTGTCAACGAGGTGAAGGGCATCAACCGATGCGTGTTTGATATTACCAGCAAACCGCCCGGAACCATCGAGTGGGAGTAGTGCTCTGTCCGTTATGAAAAAATGGTAGATGTTAAAGGACGGAATGACGAATGACCAATGACGAATGACGAAACGCAAGCGAGTGGAGGAAATCGCACGCTTGCGACTTCGTCATTCGTCATTCGTCATTCGTCATTCGTCATTCAATAAGCTCATCGTCTGACGTCTGACAGCGCATTACTTGTGCTTTACAACGGGCGGCAGTTTCCCATTTATCGCCGCCATGTTTGACTGGATTTCAGACCCTAACGCTTGGATCAGCCTTTTGACGCTGACGATTCTCGAGATTGTTCTCGGGGTGGACAACATCATCTTCATCTCAATTCTCGCCGGGAAATTACCGGCAGAGCAGCAAGGAAAGGCTCGCACGCTTGGACTCATGCTCGCACTCGTGACGCGAATATTGCTCCTGAGCTTCATCTTTTTGCTCACGAAACTGACCAAGCCGCTCTTCCACGCGATGGGCCAGGGAATCTCGGGGAAAGACCTCGTGATGTTGATTGGCGGATTCTTTTTGATCTGGAAGAGCGTCAAAGAAATCCATCATGCCGTGGAAGGCGAGGACCACTCGAAGAGCACCAGCGTAAAGCCCACGCTGGCCTCGGTGATCACGACCATCATCTTCGTGGACATTTTGTTTTCGCTCGATTCCGTCATCACAGCCGTCGGCCTCGTGGGCGGAGATAGCGGGCCGAAAGAAGGCAGTATCGGCGCGGCTGTTGCGGCCCTAGGCGCAGCACTGCAATCCGGCGGTGCCATGCCGACTGCGGCGATCGAACCATTTGCAAAACTACAGGTCCTCGTCGGCGGCCACGCCCCGGCAAGCCACGGGAACGGGAGTATGACGATCATGGTTTTGGCGATCGTCATCTCAATGATGGTGATGCTCGCGGCGGCGAAATCCATCGGCGATTTTGTGAACCGTCATCCGACGGTGAAGATGCTGGCGCTGGCGTTTCTGATTTTGGTCGGCTTCGTATTGGTCGCAGACGGACTCGGCCACCATGTGCCGAAAGGCTACATCTACGCAGCGATGGCGTTTTCGTTCGTCGTCGAGGCACTGAACATCCGGGCTCGCGGGAAAAAGACCGCGCCGGTGGATTTGCGCAGCGAATACTAGCACCGTAGTGGCGCAGGCGCCCCGCCTGCATTAGTCAGTGAGGGCGCCCCGCCCGATTTCTTGCGGTCCGTTGACGGGGCATTTTACGGAACTCTTGCTGAGTTCCCAATAAGCGATGTGATGGGAGACGCTTCACGCCTCAGGGGGCCGAGACGGCCCCTCTACTGTTCACCTTGCGAACGCCATCACATACGCGCGCACAGCCTGCTCCTGCTGTGGCGTCAAATCCGACTCCGGGGCCATCCGGCGGATGATTCCCGGCCACTCGGCGCGTGTGTGTGCGGCGACGGCGACGGCGTTGTGGCAGTCGGTGCATCGCGTCGTGTAAATCACGCGACCTTCATTGAGCACTTCGGCGCTTGTGCGAGCGGCGGCAGCAATAGCCGGAGTTACCGCCGGAGCGGTGGATTCCAAAGACGCGCAACCGCCGAGGACGGCGATTGCGCAGATGAGCGGCGCCCACACGAGTGAGCGCCGCCCTTTATCCGACCAAACAATCATGTTCTAGAAATGGAATCCGAAGATGACCCGAGTCTGCACATCCGCCTCGCCGTCGATGTCCGTTGCTTGGAAAAGAACGGTCCCAGCCACGAAGAAATCCTTCTGCCGGTAGGACGCAACTGGCCCGACATAAACGGCCGAGTCGCCGCTTCCCGACCAGTTCTCGTATTCGATTTCGTGTTTGGCCTCCACGCCCACGCTAATGGCGGGCGAGAGATCGTAGCTGACGCCCAGCGTTTGCTCGAAGACGCCGATTTCCTCGTCGTAACCAGAGCCTTCCCACTCGGCTTCGACGACCGCATTATAAACGAATGTCCACGGGCCGACGTTCTTTTGCAGGAGCAATTTCGCCTCAAGCACGAACAGTTCGTCGCCGAGTTTCACCTCGCCGTAGATCGCGCTGCCGAGGAGGTCGGTTGTGGGATTGGAGAGATTGTAAATCAACTCTACAGCGGAGCCGGTCCACTTCGAATCGCTATTCCCCGCCTGACGGGTGAGCGACCAATCGGCGAGGTAAACGCCGAGTTGCAGTTTGTCGGTGAGGCCGATTTCGACTTCGTGACGGAAGTCGAAGCGGTCCTTGTGGGCACCGGAGCGGTAGGCTTTCCAGGTGACCCATTGCTCGTATTCGACGTGCCCTTTGGGCGCGGTGGTGACGTCGTATGAGTAAGTGAACTTCCTATCGCCCGCGAACGCATGGGTCGCGAGGATGGAAACGGCGGCTATGGCAGTGATGAGTGTTTTCATTGTGCGATTGCGACTCAATCGCATTAATTAAACGTCGTCAACATGTTTTTGGGACTCAGTCGCATTAAAAATTGCGATCTGGAAGGATGCCTGCCCACCACAGCAGAAGAGGCGGCAGTTCAGGCCCGAAAGAGAGTCACAAACACGAAATCAAACTGCTTTGGAAAAACAGTCGCTCAACAGCCGGATGGATGTTCGTTTTTTTAGAGAGCTTTTAATTCTACTTTGTTAGTCGCTCATTTTGGCCCGCGAAAAGACGCGAAAAGACGCGAAAGGATTTCCCATTTCGCGCTTTTTTGCGTTTTTCGC
>JAYTMG010000506.1:0-17844 GCA_043728745.1 Verrucomicrobiaceae bacterium | reverse complement strand
TCGCCGTGCTCCGGGCTGGTGAATCGGGCGCGTTCGCGCGTCCGGCTTCATTTCTTCAGGGTTACCCTGAGGCATCCCCGCACTAATCATCCATCGCATGGAGTCAACTGCGGCACGCTGCAGAGCCCTCCACGCCAGACGAGCGACGCCGGGGCACGGTCCTATTTTTCTAAACGATGAATCAACTCTCACCAGCGATGGATGCGGCGAAGTCGCTCGTGCGATCGGCGCTCACGGTTGAAGCAGTCGCGCAGTCGCTCGCAACTTTTCGTGGCTCGGAGGTGACGATTCCGGTGATCGCGCTTGCGCGGCGGATCGTGAAAAAATTCGGCGAGGGGAAACGTCCGCGTATTCGGGAAGTAGCGGCGTTTTTGCACGGCTCGGCGGCGTTTCGGCGGGTCATACTGGCCCCGCCTAAAACAACAGCGGGAGATGAGGAAACGGTGTTTTTCCGATTTACGGGGGAGGTGCCGTGCGAACTGGCCATCGAGCTGGAGCGGGAAGCTGAATCAGCCGACGAGGAAGCCAGAATGATTCCTGCCGCTGGTGCGCCGGAAGGATGGGAGGTTCCTGCCATTGCGACCACTGAAGAATTACGTTCGTGGCTCGGCCTCGAAGACGAAGTGCTGCGCTGGTTGCGGGCGGACTGGAGATCCGACCACGAGGCCGATGGCAGGCTCGGGCATTATCGCTTTCGCTGGATTCCGCGTCGCGGCCGCACGCCGCGATTGATCGAAGCTCCGCTGCCGCTGCTCAAGCGCGTGCAACAGCGAATCCTCCACGGCATTCTCGACAACATCCCCGCGCATCCTGCGGCGCATGGATTTGTGAAAGGGCGGAGCACGGTGAGTTTTGCGCAGCCGCACACGGGGCAACGCTGCGTCTTGCGGATGGACGTGCAGGATTTTTTCCCGACCATCCGGCGCGCTTGGGTCGTGCGCGTTTTCATGAGCGCGGGGTATCCCGAGTCGGTCGCAATTGCGCTCGCGAATCTTTGCACGACGGCGACTCCGTCCGCCGTGCTCGGCGCGGCGGAACTCGGCTGGGCACGTCGCCAGATGCTTAGAAGCCGCCATCTCCCGCAAGGCGCGCCGACATCCCCTGCGCTCGCAAATCTGTGCGCATTCGCGCTCGATTCACGGCTCAGCGGGCTCGCGAAAAAGTTTGAAGCGAACTACACGCGCTATGCGGACGACCTCGTATTTAGTGGCGGCGAAAGCTTTCGACGAAATGCGGCCCGCTGCGAAGTGCTGGTCGGCGCAATCCTGCTGGAAGAAGGTCTCACAGCGGCGCACCGGAAGACGAAGATCATGCCGTCGAGCGTCTCGCAACGCGCTGCGGGGTTGGTGCTGAACGAACGCCCCGCGCTCCCGCGCCGAGAGCGCGACTTGCTGAAGGCGATTCTCACCAACTGCCTGCGTCACGGTCCCGAATCGCAAAACCGCAGCGAACTCCCGGACTTCCGAGCGCACCTGCAAGGGCGCATCGCGCACGCCGCGCACGTTTCGCCCGCGAACGCCGCGAAATTGAAGGGGCTCTTCGACGCGATCTCGTGGCACTAAGCGACGAGGGGCATCCGCTACGTCGGGCGTGATTGAAAGTGGAATAAAGCTCGGGGCAACCCCGTCGTGGCTCACGCAGCCCTCTGCGTGACACTGGAACCCGCGAAGCGCTGATCCAATGAGCGTTTCCACCGAGAAGAATGCGCTTCGCGTGAGGGGATGCACGCGGAGGGCCGCGTGCGCCACGACGCAAGCGTGCTCACTTGAGCATTTCCACTTTTAATCACACCCCGCTACGTCACGGCGCTCACTTTCCCGTCGCGCAGCTCCAAAACGACATCGGCGAGCGCTTTGGCGTCTTCTCGGTGGTGCGTGACGTGGAGCGTGGTGACGCCGGTTTTCTCGCGGACGGCGCGGAGGACGGTGTGGATTTCTTCGCGAGTGGATTCATCGAGGGCTGAGAGCGGCTCGTCGAGGAGCAATACGGCGGGGCGAAATGCGAGCGCGCGGCCCAGGGCGACGCGCTGTGCTTCGCCTCCGCTGAGCCCGGTGATACTGCGGCGGAAAAGTGACGAGATTCCGAGCAATGCTCCGATTTCCTCGACACGATCATCGACGGCTTGACCGCGGACCCTCAACGGAAACGCGAGATTTTCGCGGACATCCAGATGCGGAAAAAGGGCGAGATCTTGCGGAACAAATCCGACTTTTCTCTCCGCTGGCGTGAGTGCCGAGACTTCGACATTGCCGAGCTGAATCGAGCCGCTGTGAATCGCGCGCAGGCCGCAGATGGCTTCGAGGATGGTCGTTTTTCCACAGCCGGAGCGCCCCATGAGCACGGCATACGAGCCGGTCGGGACGGTGAATGAGACGTCGTTGATTGCGAACTGGTCGGCGCGCAAGCTGAGGTTGCGGACGTGGATCATATCCGGGTTCCTCCGATTTTCCGGACGAGCAAGAGGACGGTGAGGGCGATGATGATCATGACGACGGAAATGGCGACTGCTCCTTCGAGTCTGCCGACGCTGAGTTCTAAATAGACGGAGCTGGAGAGCACTTCGGTGCGGCCACGCGTGGTGCCTGCGAAAATGAGTAATGGTCCGAACTCTCCCAGCGAGCGGGCCCACGCGATGGTGAATGCGGCGATCATGCCGCGCCGTGCAAGCGGGAGTGTGACGCGGCGAAATGCCTGCCAACGCGTGCAGCCAAGCGTGAGCGCGACTTCCTCGACCCGCGCGGGCATTTGCTCGAAGGTTCCGCGCATCGTCCGCACGGCCAGCGCTGCTGCGACGGAGAACTGCGCGAGCACCACGCCCGCGGCGGCGAACGTGAACTGGATGCCGAATTGATTCAGCCATTGTTCGAGCGAGATGCCGCCGATTCGGAAGTGGTTGAAAATAATCAGCAGCGAGAGTCCGACGATGAGGGGAGGAAGGACCACGGGGATGTCTATGATCGATTCGAGTATGCCTTTGCCTCGAAACTTTGTCCGCGCCAGCAAGTATCCGAGCGGCACGCCGACGAGCAGGGAGAATGTGGCCGATAGAAGGCAGGACCAAAGTGTGAGCCACAGCGATGACTGAATGGCTGGCTGGCGCAGCGTCGCGAGGATGTGTTCCGAAGAAGTGAACGCCACGTTTGCGACGATCATCAGCACGACGAGGAACGCGTATGCGCCGCCGAGGACGGACAGCGCGATGTAAAACAGGCGGTCTTCGCGATGCGCTTTCATTTGCCGAATCCATGTTTGCGAAATACGGGCGCGCCTGTTTCCTCCGACGCAAGGAAGCGCACGAACTGCGATGCGTGCGAGGGCTGTTTGCTCGCGGTGAGCACGGCGGCGGAGACGTGGGCTTTTGCGGAGGCGAACTCGGGGAGCGTGATGATTTCCAGCGTGCGGTATTGTGCCGCGACTGCGTCGAAAACGATTCCGGCATCCACGCTGCCAAGCGCGAGGGCGTTTGCGATTTCATTCACGGTCGGGGTCGTGACGATGGCCTTCCGCGCCAATGCAGGCCACTGCGTGCCGAGCATGGTGCGCGCGAGTTTTCCCGTCGCTGCGGAGTCGGGATCGGGGAGGCCGAGGCGGACGTCCGGGCGCATCAAATCGGACAGCGCGAACACCCGTAGTGGGTTCCCATTTTTCACGGCGACGACGATGCTCATTTGCGCGAGCGGGAACGTTTCACTGACTCCGGCGGCAGCGAGGTAGCTGTCGTCGGCGGGGATAAAAACGTCTCCGTTTTTCGCGATGGATATTCCAGAAAGAAGCTGCTGTGAACCGCCAAACTGGATCTGCACGGGGATGCCGGACGCGGCTTCAAATTGATGGGCGAGTTCTTCGATGGGGGCGCGCAATCCGGCTGCGCAGTGGACGATGAGCGGGGTCGGCTTTTCACGCGAGGGCCACGCTTTTTTCAATGCCACCGCTACACCCGCCGCGAGCAGAAATAGCAGCAGCCGTTTCATACACCCGCGAGGCCAGCGGCGAGGTTCGCGTCTGCGCTTTCTACGCCATCCGGGAGCCACAGCCCGCCGAGCGAGCACGGGCCTTCGGGGTGGACGTAGAGCGGCATGACCGAGCCATTCGGCACGCTGTAGCCGTGGATGAATTTATAAAAACGCTGCATCGCAATGCGGTCGATGACGGCGGGGCGCGACAGGATCAGCCAGGCGGCTGCGCTCATGAATTGGCCGTGGCTGAAGACGAAAATCCGCTGCTCGCGACGCTGGGATAATCCGGCGAGCGACTGCCGCACGCGATCGATAAATACGACGAACGATTCTGCATTGGGCTCGGCGTGCTCGGGGTCGCAGCGGTCCCAATACTCCAGCGACATCGCGCGGCGCTCTTCCTGGGTTGTGCCGACGCACTTTGCGGGGTCGAGATACTGGACTTCATGCACGGGCCATTCTTCCACGGCGATGTTTGCGAAACGCGCGATCGCTGGTTGCGCGGTCTGCACGGCGCGGACGTAGGGAGAATGCACGATCAAATCCGCGCCGTGCGGGAGCGCACGGCTGACCTGCTCTGCCTGCCGGAAGCCGAGTTCCGTGAGCGCGTAGCTGGATGCTTCGACGGTGCGGGCTCCGGCATTTGCGATGCTTTCGCCGTGCCGGATGAACCAGATTTCGCGTGGCTTTGCGTGGGTCATTTCGTGTTTTCGAGTTTCTCAAATCGGCCTGCGATTGCGGTCATCGCGATGCCGGTTCCCACGAGGCCGACGGCGAGGAGCCAGCGGGCGAGGAGGTATTTCTGGTAGCTGGAAGCCGGGTCGTCGCGGCGATGCTCGACTGGGGTATCGCCCCGGAGCGGCGTGGCGATTCCTGCGCGCATCGTCTGGATGGCTGTCCAGACGTAGAAGACCGCTCCTGCGTAGCAAAAAATCGCGTAGAGTCTCACGTTAGATCAGGCCGAGTTTCATTTTACCGGCTTCGGAAATCATCGTCTGACTCCACGCCGGATCCCACACGAGGTCCACGCTGGCGTCGCCGACACCGGCGAGGCTCATAATCTTCCCGCGCGCCTCGGCTGCGATCGTCGGGCCCATTCCGCAACCGGGGGCAGTGAGGGTCATCTTCACGAGCACTTTTGCGGGTTCGGAATCAACCTGTTCGATCGCGCAATCATACACGAGGCCGAGGTCCACGATGTTCACGGGGATCTCCGGATCGTAGCA
The DNA here is from genome assembly GCA_043728745.1 of Verrucomicrobiaceae bacterium. GTDB lineage: Bacteria > Verrucomicrobiota > Verrucomicrobiia > Chthoniobacterales > Chthoniobacteraceae > SXWH01. The sequence goes on along the minus strand of JAYTMG010000506.1, from coordinate 12,662 downwards.
CGTCTTGAGTTGCTCCCAAACGGCCTGCTCATCGACCTTCGGCGCGGGGCCGGTCGGGGCGGCGGGCGTTTCTTTGACAGATGCCTCCAGTCCGAGTGCATCGGCATTGGCATCGGTGATTCGGGCGAGTCCGCCAAAGCCTTCGAGTAGCGCAATCGTGTAGCTGCCGCCGAGTGCTTGTGTGACTTGGACGCGGCTGCCTGCTGTCAGGGTGAAAGCTTCGCCGCTCGGGATGCGAATCGCCTCGCAATCACGGGTGAGTATTTTTTCGGTGTTTTCCATGACGCTACTTATCCGATGAATCGCCCGCGGCGTCCAGCAAAGGAACGCTGACTTCCGCGAAGGTTATTCCTTTTAAATGGAAGCGTCTGCCGGGGTGGAAACGGAAGTCCCGATTCGGAAGTAATCCAAAACCCCACCAGCGAGTTCGATTTCGCCGAGATGTTGCGTAGGCAGTTCCGGGGCGATGAGGTCGGCGACCGATTTGCTGACAAGAATATCGCCGGGGAAAAGCTTGCTCTGCTCCTGTAATCGCCACGCGTTGTTTACCGCATCGCCGATCACGGTGAAATCCATGCGCGATGGAGCGCCGATGTTGCCGACGACCACCGGGCCGTGATTGAGGCCGATGCCGAGATCGAATTCAGCCCGCTCCTCATCGCGCCAACGGGCGTTGAGGCGAGCGGCTGCCTCGCGCATAGCGACGGCGCATCGGGCAGCATTGAGCGCGTCTTGGCGTGCGCTGGTGCTGCGGACGTTGCCCCATACGGCCATGACCGCGTCACCCATGAATTTGTCGAGGGTGCCCCCGTGCTTAAAAACACAATCTACCATCTCGGTGAAGTATTCGTTGAGCTGGGTGACGAGCGTATGCGCGTCGAGGCTCGCAGTGGCGCGCGTGAAATTGCGGAGGTCGGAAAAAAGGATAGTCACTTCGCGGGTCACACCGCCGAGCGCTTCGAGGTATTCTTTCGGCTGATTGAGCAATTCCGTGACGACGCTTTCGCCCACATATCGCTCGAAGGTGCCGCGGACTTGCCTCGACAATTTCAGTTCGTAAGCAAACGTACCCGCGAGACCGTCCATGCCTACCAGAAACAACGCTGAAACGGGCAACGCGATGGGTAGCGCGAAACCGGAATGGTTGAAAAAAATCTGCCCCGCGTAGTACCAGATCACCCCAATCAGGATAACAACACAAATTTGAAATATCGGACGCCGCACAGCGAGCCGTGGAAGCCATCCGAGAATACCCGCAAGAGCGATGAAGCCGATTCGGCCCCACCGCGGCGGCTCGGTTATAAAAAGTCGATGAAGCAGGGAGTTCGCTTGGTGAAGATGAACCTCCGAGCCGGGCATCCGCCCGAGCGGCGTTTCATGGAAGTCCTTTAGCCGTTCCGCAGATGCCCCGAGGATGACAACTTTTCCGCGGAAGAACTCCCCGCTGGCAAAGTTTTTCGCCCAAAGTCGCGGAACGAAGAGTTGATAGAATGGGCGGGGTCGAAACTCAGATTCAGAAGCGCGATGGGAGTATCTAAACCGGTGCATCGCATAATCGCCATGCACGTTGGCTCCGAGAGCTTGGGCCATGCGTGTGGAAAGAGATAAATTGTCGGGAAAATCGCTCCACAGTGACGCTGGAAGATTGTTCAACTGTGCGATATTCACACGATACCGGATGGCCCTGACCACACGGTCTTCATCAGGCCACACATTTGCGAGAGCCACACGCGGATCGCCTTCCTGTCGGTCCGGAAGAATGCTGTCTGACGGGGCGCGGAACTCGAACGACTGGCCCGATTGCTCAACCCCGGACTGAGTCATCGCAGATGCGAGTAGGATGCGACCCGGATAGCGGGCGATCACTGCGGCCAATTCATCATCGCCAGGGCCTGAATCCGGGAACTCGATATCGAGCGCAACAATCGCCGCGCCCGCCAAAAGCATGCGCTCAATCGCCCGAGCGTAAACTGTTCGATTCCACGGCCACCCATCCATCATTTGCTGGAGCACCTCGCGCGAATCGGCAGAGATGTCTGGATTCCCTCCGAAAATATCGAGGGTTTTCAGATTCAGGGAGGCGTCGTCCACGGAGACAAAAGTGAATCGGTCATCCACACGGACGCCAGGGCTGTTGCGTGCATACACGTCGAGCAGTGCCGCATCCGCATCCATAACCGGTTTCCAATCAATGAACTCAAGGTCCACGATGGCACAGATTAGGAACATCGACAAAAGCACCCGCGTCCGCGCGGAACTGCGCGCTTGCACCCAGTGCCAGAGTCGGGATATATGATTTCTGCGAAAGCGTTTCATGAAGACCATCATTCCCTACGTAGTATTCAGCTCCTTGGCGACGCTGAACATTCCAGCCCGTGCGCAGCTAAAAAACCGGAGCAATACGCAGAAGCGACCTTGGCGACGCTGAACATTCCAGCCCGTGCGCAGCAGGTACAATCTCTCTACGAGAGCGTGCAGAACTTTGAAGATATTCGTCGCGCGGGCACGACACGAGCAAATCCAGTTTCGCAGCCCAGCGCGAACAATGAAGACTTCGGCGCTACTGTCATCCAGGAAACTGGAGACCAGCCGAAGCTTACTCTTGGCGCGTCCGCAGACGCTACATGGTTGTTCACCGATAACGTCCTTTTTACGAAATCAGGGAGAAAGGCGGATAGTTTCCTTGCCGCCACGGCGGGGGTGAATGCGCGATATGCGATTTCGCCGGGATGGGAGGCGGATACGGCGATCCGCGGCGGGCTGTTCCGTTTTGATAAAATAGGAGCGCTCGATTTCCAGAACCTCGACCTCCATTGCGGGCTTACGCTCGCGCCCAGTCGGTTGCGCGGGACGGCGTTTTACGCCCGCTATAACTTCACAGAACTGGCGGCGAATCACTCCGGCGATGTGTTTTACACAAACCACGCGATCACACTCGGTGCCCAGCGCAGTTTTTCATTCAGCCGCGCGCACGGGATTACGCTAGGGGTTTCCGGGCAATGGGCGGTCACCGATCCTTCGGATGTCCAGCGCGACGATTATAGCGCGTATGCGGGTTACCGCCTGCGGGTTGCGAGGGACTTCACCGCAGACCTGTTTTACCGCATGAATTATTTCGTTTATCGGGACTCGGGCGATGATCGCAGGGATTTCAGGAACTCGCTCTCGCTCAATTTGCGCTACGAATTCAGCCCGAATATTGCCGCATCAGCGATTGGCTTTTACTCTTTCAACGAGTCAAACCGCGACTTCGACTATCGCGTCGGAAACCTCGGAGCCACGGCAGGTTTCGAGGCGCACTTTTAATCAAATGAACGCCCCCTGCGGCACAAAAAATGCAGAGATTCTCCGTATGAAACTCGTTACACTGCTGCTTGTTACAGCGAGCTGCGCTCTAGCTGCCGCCCCGCTCCGGGAAGCCACGATCCAGCAACTGATCAACCAGGTCCGCGTTTTAGACCTTGAGGCAGGCTCAAGTCACTCCGCAGCGGAGCAGGAAAAAATCACTGCGACTAACGGCGTCCGCACCGGCATTCGATCCCGCGCCGAACTTCTGTTTCAGGACCAAACTATCGCGCGATTGGGTGCCGAGACCTTCTTCACGTTCAAGCGCTCATCGCGCGAAATCCGGCTCGATGCCGGAACCTTGCTTCTTCAAGTCCCAAAGGATCAGGGAGGCGCACGCATTCGCAGCGGGTCGGTGACTGCATCTGTTACCGGGACCACAATTTTGATGGAGCATCTCCCGAATAAGAATCTCAAAATGATGGTCTTGGAAGGGCACATGCGGATCGCCGTGCCCGACCGGTTTGGTGAGGCGCTCGTGCTGAAACCCGGCGAAATGGTCACCATGCACCCCGGCGCGCGAACCATTCCAGAACCCGTGCAAGTGGACATCGCGACCATCATGCGAACCTCGCGACTCATTGCTCCGCCCGTGGATAAACGAAGTGGAAAAGGCTTCCGCCCATTGCCCAGCGCAAAACTCATTGAAAAAGCGGCCGCACAACAGGCCGCTTCCGGCGGTGGCGCAAAAAAGAAGAAAGCCGGAGCGGTCGTTTCCAGTGGCGGAGCGCCGATGGATGTCGCCGCCGGTCTCATCGCACCGCCGCCCCCGGCTCCTGCGATACGGCCCGTTACCCCGCCGCAAGTCGTGGTTCCGCCGCCCGTCGTTACGCCCACGCCGACCGTGACCGACCCGCACATTCGGCCCGGAATCGGAGGCTCGCAATGACGAGACTCGCGCTCGGATTTTTTGCGCTTTTGATGATTTCGTTTCCGTGCGCGGCACAATTGGCCGTGCCATCCGCGTCCATCGCCGACACGACAGTGAACATCACTGGCCCTAGCGATTTCGAGGCGGTATTTACCGTGGCGCTCTCCGGGCCATCACCACAGACGGTGATGATCGACTACCAAACTCGCGATGGAACAGCGGTCGCTGGCTCCCACTATCTGGAATCTTCGGGCACGCTCACTATCCCGGCAAATCAGACGAGCGGCATGATCGCGGTTCCGTTGCTCCGTTTTGATTTTCTGCCGGGTATAAATTTCTCCGTCGAGCTCACTGGTGCAATTGGCGCGGCGATTGCCGACGGCGACGCAACCGCGACCATTCGCACGCGAAGTCCATCGTTTTCCGTCGGCGGCGAAGTGCCCGGCGCACAAGGCGGGACCACTTTTGCAAAGGTCGGGATTCCTTCCATCAACGACAATGGCGATGTCGCATTCCTGACTGATATCCGGACTCCGCTTGGGAAAAAACAGGCGATATTTGCGAACGAAAATATCGTCGTCAGCAAAGGCGATACAGTGCCCGATCTCGCAGGTGCGAAATTCACGTCGTTTTCGAATCCCGCACACAACATCGGCGGTGCCGTCGCGTTTGTCGCGCGGCTTGGCGGCACGGTTAGCGTGGGACAAAATACCGGATTGTTCACCGATATCGGCGGCGATCTCGCGCTCATCATCCGCACTGGCGATCAGGCACCTGGGATTCCGGGCTTCACGCTCACTCGCCTGCACGAGTTTTCACTTACGAACGAGGCGCTTTTTTTCACCTGCTTTTTGTGCAACCACCGCGCAGCCAGGCAAGTTCACTACTACTCGCTCTGCGTGTGGACGCCCAGCGGGGGCACTCGACTTTTGATGCGCGAAGGGCAGCAATTCAACGGGCGCACCGTCTCAAGAATTGACACGCTACTCCCGACATCGGGGTCGCCGGGACTTGGCAGGAGCGCCCGCGCTGAGAGGATTACCGCCCGGCTCAAATTTATCGGCGAATCGTCATCCGTGATTGTTTTGGATGCGAATGGCGGCACAAAAATCATCGCCGAGACTGGCGGCGTCGCACCGTCCAGTGGTGGTGCAAGGTTCACGGGCTTTGGGCGACCCATGCTGAGTTCTGCGGGCGGAGTTTCCGTGCAAGGATTTCTGGATTCGGGAGCGACTGCGGCGGCATTGTTTCGAGACGTGGATGGAGAGTTTGACCGGGCGTATGGAGTGGGCGACTCCATGCCGGGGCTACCCGGAATCACCATCGCGGCAAGCGACGCCCCGGTTTACAACGAGTTCGAGGAAATTGCTTCAGTCGTCACGCTCGCCGGTAGCGGGCTGACAAAGACCAACAACAAAGCGATCCTTTTCAAGACCAACGGCTCCGCGCCATCAATCGTCGCACGGCTCGGCGACACGCCGCCCGGCGTTCCTCTCGGAGCCCGCTGGAAGTCATTTCTTTCGCTCGCCATTCCCGGAAACAAAGGCCCGCTTTTCCTCGCCACGATGGCTATTGGCGAGGGCGGCGTGACCAGAGCAAACGACCTGGGTCTGTGGGCCGTGGATAACGCAGGGGCGCTCCAGCTGGTCGTCCGCGAGTCCGATACGATCCGCGTCGATGGGCTGCCAAAAACGGTGCGGACCTTTACGGCGCTCGGAGTGGTTGCGGGCTCACCAGACCAGACCCGCGCCAGCAGCAACAACGGTTACGTCGCGTATCAGGCCGTTTTCACGGATGGAACTCGAAGCGTCATCCGCAAACTCCTGCCGCAGCCCTCCCGCTAAACCTTACTTCCGCAGCAATGGCTCGATATGTTCCCGATATATGACGGGCCACGAGTATTCGAGCAGCGCGCGGCGACGGTCGGAAATCGCCGGATTCGCAGCCAGCCACGGAGCGAGCCGGGCGGCAATTACCGCAGGCGACTCGTCCGGCGAAATCGGGAATCCCTCCGCGCCCGCAAGGCCGGACATCGGCTCGATGGCAGAATAAACGGCAGGCAACCGGTGGAGTCGCGCTTCCAGCAGCGGGAGCCCGAATCCCTCGGTCCTGCTGGGGAACATGAGCACATCGGCGAGCCGATAAAACCCCGCGAGTTCCGCGTCGCCCACGGGGAAAAGGTCGTTCGCAAAAATGGTCTCGGGACCTGCGAGCTCACGGAGCCCGCGTGCGTATTCCCGCGAGGCCGGATTGTGCGGATCTTCGGCACCCGTGACGATCAGCGTCGCATCGCCCAGCGCCTTCACGATGCCGATGCCGCACTCCACATTTTTGCGCAGCAAGAGGCGCGTCGGGTGGAGGAAAATGAGGCGTCCATCGAGCAAGTCCAGTTTCTCTAATTCAAGCGGCAGACCAAGGACGCGCGCGGCGTCGATTCCGTTCGGGATGACGCGACACTCCGCCACGCCCCGAGCGAGTAATTCCCGGCGGCGAAGCTCGGAAATCGCAACAAACTCAACCTTCGTTCCAGCCGGCAAAACCAGCTCCGTCACATCATGCGTCCAAGCCACAAATCGCACCTGCGGCAGTCGCGCCGAGACTTTCCACAACGCCTCGGTAAATGCGGGCTGAAACGGCATCGTCAGCACATTATGAATGAAGACGATGTCCTGCCCGCCAAGCCCCTCAAACAGCGCTTGCTCGGGCAATTCCGGCAAATGATGCCCTTCGCCGCGCTGACAGAAAACAGCGACTTCATGCCCATGTCTCGCGAACAGCCGCGCGTGCTCATCCATCACCCGCTCGACGCCACCGACGACCGGTGCTGCTGCGTAATGGACCAGCGCGATTTTCACGTTCTAGGCGTCCTTTTTAATCTTCCCGCCCCAAGACAAAATGCGCGCTTTTCCTCCCGCAGATTCCGCTTCTTTGATCTGCCCGTTTTTCACGTAGCAGATGCTCAGCGTGCTCCACGCGAGCAAGTCGTTCGGGCGCAATTCCGTGTTCTTCAACGCAGCCTCGATCGCCTCCGCAAACCGGCCGGTTTTCATCAGCGCCATGCCGAGTGCGTGCCAGCCATCGGCAAATGTCGGGTCCAATTCCGTGCAGCGGCGGTATTTCTCCACAGCCGCATCCAGATCGCCGAGGGCGAGATCGCCGTTTGCATCGTCGAACAGCTCCTCCAGCGCAGGACTCATCTAGCCTTGTTCGCCGACAGGCTTGCCAAGGCCGAGCCCGGCAGCGTGGCGGCGTTCCTTGAGCCATTCGCGGAAGATCAAACGCGAGCGGAAATTATCCATCATTTTTGCCGCACTGGCCTTCTCCGCTGCAACTTCGGGTTTCGTCTCATCGAATACGGGACGGCTATCCACATAGACGACCAAACCGCCTTCGGTCGAAGGGACAAATTCGCTGACTTCGCCCGGTGCGAGCTTGGCCGCAGCCTGCTGAATGTTCGAGGATAGAGCGCCCGGCGCGGGCTTCATCGCCGAATAAGCGGGATGCGCCTCCGCCTTCAATCCGGCAGCCGTCGCGGCTTCCACAAAGGACTTCCCGGCTTTCACCGCTTCAGCGATTTGCTTCTGCACTTCCTCGCCTTTTTTGCGCAGCGCTTCGTCGGCCTTTTCGACTTGGATTCCCGCCATCAAGGCAGCCTTCACTTCGTCCGAAGTTTTCTGCTTGGGCTCGGTGATTCCGCCCTCGGGAAGCATGGCGACATACGCGCCAGTTTTGCCGATAAGGTGCGCGCTTACCGGGCTCTCTTTCTTCAGCGCGAAAATCGCTTCGCCGATTTCCTCCATGCGATCATTGCCGTCCTGCGATGCGTCTTCGGCAAAGGGCTTTGGCAAAGCTCCCTTCGCGAACGGCTCGGTCTCGGCGACCGAGAAAAGGAAGGGCTCTTTCTTCTCGGGGGTCTTCGCGTTCTCGGCGATTCTAGCCTGCTGCTCCGCGATGAGTTCATCGAACTTCCGGCCTTTCTTGATCGCCTGAGTGAAGTCGTAGGCGGCATTCACGCAAGCCTGCAACTGCTTGGTGTTTTCGGTGGGGCTCAAAGGCTTTGCCGGGTCTGCTGCCGGCATCGTGAACGACACGTAGCGGACCTTGCGAAGTTCCGAGGATTTCAACTGATCCTTTTGCTCTTCATACCGCTTCTTGATTTCCTCATCCGACGCCGTGATTCCGGCAAGGAAATCATTCTTTTTGAGCGCCACGTAGCTTGCTTCCGTGACTTGATTGCGTGCCAGCACGTTGTCACGGATTTCCCCCGGAGTCCCCCCTGCGGTGGACTTCAAAAGCTCCTGCACTTTGCGCAGGCGAATCGAGCTTTTCAGGAATGAGTCGATGTCATTCTTATTAAAGCCATTTGGCAGCATCACGCGCTGAACGAACATTTCCCAATCGAGTTTCCCCTCACGCTGCTGACTGGAGATTCGTTCGAGTTCTTCGAGCATTTCCTGCTCGGTCGCGCCGATGCCCATTGCGTCTGCCTCGTGTTCAAAAATCAGCGCATTCACGGTCACCGAGTCGTAGTCGTCTTCGGGCTGCATATATGGATTGCTGCGGTCGCCGCCTGAGAGCGCCTCCGCATAGCCGCAACGAAGAGCCGCGAAGACCTCCATTTTGTTCCTCAGTCGCTCGTGCTGTTCGCGTCCGATCTTCGTTCCATAAACCTCAAAAACAGCATCGCCCTGGTTCCTGTCCATGAGGCTGCTATTGCCCCAAAATGCGAATGAGATGATGACGAGGGTCGCAATAACGACCATGAGGGGCTGACTCCAGCGGCGAAGGATATTTACCATGATTTTGTTGTGAAAAATGTATTTCCAGTTGCGTTAAAATGACGCCGCCCGTAGCGTGGTCGGCGTCAACTTAAACGAATAAAAAGCGCGTGAAACTACGGTCCATGCTACCCACCCGGCAACTTCTTTCTCCAATAATCGGCCTTCTAACGATGGTCTCCGCAGCCATTGCCCAGCAGCCAGCCGCTGCGACAGGGCAGGACTACGTGCGTTTTAAACCGGCAACGGCCAACGCCCAGCCACGCGTCCTGCAAGGCGTGCTCATCACCGGCGTCGTCGGCGGCAAAGCGTCGATCCGAGACGCAGCAGGCGAGATCGCTTACAATCTTAACACCCTCGATGAAGTCCGCAAAGCCGCACCGCCCGAATGGATCGCAGCGTCCCGCGCAATCGAGACGGGCGAGGTGGAAAAAGCGATCGTCATGGTTCGTGGAGTCGCTGAAAAGTTCCGCGGCCTCCCGGTCGCGTGGGCGCAGGACGCCAGCGCATCGCTCGGGGGCTTGTTAATTTCCGCAGGTAAACTGACCGAGGCCGAGAGCGCATTCACCGCATTCGCCCAGGCATACCCGGCCGCTGGCGGCGCAATCACCGATGTCGGCAAGGCCCGCCTCGCCGCTGCGAAAAAGCAATTTAACGAAGCCAAAACACTCGCGACGCCAATCGTCGAAGGTGCGCTGAGCAAAAAGACTGTCACCCGCAGCGAAAGCCAGCTTTTCGGCCAGGCCTTTTACGTCATCGGTCAGGTCGCCGAGGGTGAAAACAAGCTCCCCGAAGCCATGGAAGCCTACTGCCGCACTGTCGCCCTGTTTTACCAGAATCGCGAGGCGGTCATCGCAGCGCAGCAGAGAATTGATGATTTGAGAAAGAAAGGCGTTGCCGTTCCGTAAACAGATCACTAATACCGCGCGTCAAATTTGCCACAAGCAGCCTTTATAAAAACCTTCTGAACCATTCAAACTGACTCATGATTACGAACAAAACACACCGTTTTCTTCCCGCATTCCTACTCCTTTCCACCCTGCTTCTCTCGCCTTCGAGCGTGCGGGCGGCTGACGACTCCGTCCTCCATCTGATTCTTGAGGGCGGCCCCCTCATCGTTTTCATCTGGCTCTGTATTTTGGGCACTTCGATCATCATGGTCACGCTGATCATTCAGAACGCGATCAGCTTTAAGAAACACAAACTGGCCCCGCCGCCGCTCGTGGACAGCCTCCGCCAGCTCCTTGGCTCCGGCAACTATCAGGAAGCTTGGGAAACCTGCAACGCCAACAAGAACTACCTCGCAAACGTCCTGAAATCGGGCCTCTCACGAATTGGCCGCGGCAAAGAAGCAGTCGAAACCGCAGTCGCCGAGCACGGCCTTCGCGAAGCGACGTTGCTCCGCACCCGGAACAGCTACCTCTCGGTTATCGGCGTCGTCAGCCCCATGATCGGACTACTCGGAACCGTCATCGGAATGATGGGTGCCTTCAAAGTTCTCGCATCCTCTGGTGTGCAGGACCCGAAGGCTCTCTCTGGAAAGATTTCGGAAGTTTTGCTCGCTACCGCAGCGGGTCTTTTCATCGCGATTCCAGCGTTCGTTGCATACTACATCTTCCGTAACATGTCGCAGGCATCGATCGTTCACGCAGACGATATCGTGAACACGCTTCTGATAGACGTTCCTTACGAGGAACTCTCCGGAATGCACGTCGGCGACAATTTTTCAGGCGCACCCGCCCCAGCCCGCCAGTTCGGCGGAGCACAAGCTGCGGCTGGCGCGATGGCCAACTGCCCCGTTTGCGCCGGAATGGTTGCCGCCGGCACAAACCCGTGCCCGCATTGCGGCTCGGTTCTGAGCTGGTAACCGCTTCCACCTTCTCCGTAAACCATGGCACACAAAACACGAGGACAGCTTGCGAAGGCATCGACTCGCATCATGCCTGAGGAAGATCCGGATTTCCAGATCGCTCCCATGATCGACATCCTGCTTGTGCTGCTCATTTTCTTCATGTCCATCGCCACCGATCAGGTGTTGCAGGTGAACAAAGATGTCGTGCTGCCGATCGCAAAGGATGCCAAAGACTCAAACAAGGATGCTAAACATTCCGAGATGATCGTAAACGTCGTCTGGAATGATGTCACCCAAGCCGGCGGAATCGTCGTGGACGACAAGCCAATTGAACCGGCAGCTTTGACCACTCGGGTCCAGACAATGGCGAAAAGCCCGGATTTCCGCGTCGTCATCCGCGCCGACAAAGGCGCACGCTACGCCTACACAAAGGAAGTCATGCGAGCCGTCGGCAACGGCGGAGTCGGAAAAATCACATTCAGCGTCGTCGATAAAGAACTCGACCGACCAAAGAAGTAAACTTTAACCAATACTAGAAAGGACACACTGATATGGGCGGAGGAGGAGGCGGAGAAGACGGAGATTTTGGATTTCAGATCGCACCCATGGTGGACGTGGTGTTCGTTCTCATGCTGTTTTTCATGGCAAGTTCGGGGCAAGTGGTGACTGAGAAAGAGCTCAACATCGCACTCCCGAGCGGACAGTCCGCTGGAGATTCGAGCGTTGTAAAGACCCCGATCTACATCGACATCAATTCCGACGGCGTTGTCTTTGTAAACAATCTACAAATGGGCACGGGAGCCAAAGACCGCGAGCTCGTCCAGCTTAGGGAACTACTGAAGCGTACGCTCGGAGACGCGACAGACCCCGATCCCGTCATCATCCGCCCCGCTTCGGATACCAAACAGGAACGCGTCGTCGATGTCCTGAATGCGTGTGCCGCGACCAAAGTGGTCAAAAATCTCAGCTTTAGTTAGCAGTTCAATTTGCGGCGCGAACGCTCGGTCGCGCCGGTATTCGTCCAAGTCCCAGGTTTCTGGCCCCGCCTGTCTAAGGAACGGGGGACCGGAAACGTGAAACCTGAAACCAGAATACCAATATGAGCACATCCGCGAGCAACGAAGACGGCGATCATGGATTCCAGATCGCCCCCATGGTGGACATCGTTTTTGTCCTCCTCATGTTTTTCATGACGTTCCAAACCGTCAAAGAACGCTACGTCGAAGCTTCGCCGTCAGGCCAACCCAAGACGCCCAACGAGTTTTCACCGCCGCCGATCGTCCTCGATATTGCGGCGGATGAAACTGTCTCCATCAACGGGAAAATCATCGCAGCACCCGCAGATGCGCAATTTGGAGACCTCTCGCGCTGGCTCGACGGAATCCGCTCCACGTCCACGAAAGACGAACCATTTGTCATCCGCGCCACCGACAACACCCGGCACGAGCGAATCGTCCGCATTCTCGCCGTCCTAAATAAGGCCGGCTTCAAGAAAATCACGTTCGCCTGACGGCGGGCGCTCGGTGATGCTGCTTTCCGCATTTAAAGAGATACTCCGTTGCCGAGGGATATGCGGCGGGTAGGGCGGGGTATTCTACCCGCTGCGCTGCGTATCCTACGCAGTGCCCGGTGAAGTCATGCGGCGCGACCTTCGCGAGCACTATGCCCAAAGACTACACCGGGTGTGGCGTAGGATACGCCCCACGGCAGGCAGAATGCCAAAGATGTTCGGCACGCGAGTCGCTCCCGCGTATGACACTAATTCGGCACTTGTTTGACACGCGATTGTCACTGGTACGATCCCTCGCGTACTGGC
>JAYTMG010000505.1:0-7800 GCA_043728745.1 Verrucomicrobiaceae bacterium | reverse complement strand
TCCATGAGTTTGTCCATCTCGCGCGCTTTGCTGATGTCCCAATTCTGGCAAAACTTGCACCCAAGATTACACCCCGCAGTGCCGAACGAAAGCACCGGAGTTCCGGGGTGGAAATGGTTCAGCGGTTTCTTTTCGATCGGGTCGATGCAGAAGCCACTGCTGCGTCCGTACGTCGTGAGAATCATTCGGCCCGCTTCAGCTTTGCGGACGAAACAAAACCCGCGCTGCCCGTCGCGAAGCTTGCAGTAGCGAGGGCAGAGCGTGCATTCGATTCGGCCGTCGGGCAGCGTGTGCCACCAGCGTCCGGGGTGGTTGGATTCGGTGATGGTCATTTAGTCCGGGCAGCCTGGTTCTTTGAATTTGTCCACGGAATAGCGGACGAGAGTGACTGGTTCAGTTGGGCTGATTCCGCCCTTTTCGCACACCAGCCGGAACTGTTTTTCGGGCGTATCGATCCCGACCAGTGCCGGCAGGAGCGTGGCGCGACGGCCATCGGCGGTGCGGACGATGACGCCATAGCGAGCAGGGTCGAGTTCGTCGTGGGATGCAATCGGCTCAAACGAGTGGAGCACGCTGACTTCGAAGCGCAAATTGTGCATCTCCACGCTCGTGATCTTCGGGAAGCGAGCGTCGCCAAAAGCCGCTCCAATAGCATTGCGCCATGTTTCTTCGACCACGTTTGGAGCCTGCGGAGTCTCCAGCGTACCGATGCAGCCGCGCAGTTTGCCACCGGAAGTCTTGATGGTCACAAAGACGCCGGCCTTTTGCTGAAGGTAGTCGCCGCCGGGCAGTGGCGGGCCGTCCGTTTTTCCGCCGAGTGCGCTCTCTACTGCGCGCCGGGCAAGGCGCGGGAGATCCTCGCCGGTGGTGAACTCGTTGGAGCGATCGTCTTTCGCGGCGTACAAAACCGCGACGCCGTAGCCGACGCCGAACGGTCCTTCGTAGCTGAGCACTCGCCCGCCATCGCTTTTCCAGCCCGTCGCCGAAAGCGCCACCGCCGTGGAATCCACGACATCCTCCGCAGCCCGCGCTTGCAGACCCGGCGGGATGCGCTCGATGTCGCGATAGGCTTTTGCGCGCAGCAGGTCGATGAAGCGGGCATCGAAATCCTTCGCCGTCGGCTCGTAGCCCGCCGGCGCTCCGGGGATGAGCCGGTGGCTCATGTCGCCGCTCGCGACAATGGCGATCTTCTTCCGCAAATGATCAGCAGCCATCGCGATCGCATGGCCGATCCCGTGGATGCCGCCAGCGCCCGGCGAATTCAGCGCGATCACCACAGTCGGCCCGGTCCAGCCCGCTTCCATGAGGAACCAAAGCGGCACAGCCGCGCCGTGGTCGAGAGGTCCGGCAGGAATCCCGGAAATCTGCACGCCTGCTCGCGGTGCGGCCTTCGCGAGCGCCTGCACGAACTGCGAATCCACGGGAAGCACCACGCTTTCGCCCGGCGCATTAAAAGGCGCAAACGTGCCGCGCAACTCCTCGCAATCCCATACTCCAAAAGCAAACGGCGAGCGCGGAGAATGCGGCGAAATGAGCACGATCGTCTCCGGTTGGGTCGCGAGAATCTCGCGAGAAATTTCACGCATGGCCGCGAGTGAAGCGTTCACGTCGGCAAGACGTTCCTGCCCGACGGCGGGCACGAGGATAGGCGGGTGCGGCATCAGGGCAGCAATGGCGATGTTCATGGCCAGACTTTACCCAATTCGCAGACGCACCGCAAATCCTTGCTCGCACCATCGCGTGCCCACGATTATTTCACCGCGTCTTGAACTGCCTGCGCTATCTTTTTGTCATCTGTCTTTTCCTGCTAAACGCCTGCACGTCCGGCCAGTTTCGCCATGTCCCGCACTCACCGGCCTGTGTCCCCTCCTCTTCTTTTTGTGCCGAAATGGAGTGCATGACAAAGACCCCGTGGACCACGGGCAACTCGGTCCGCACGCTGGAAAATGGCGACGCTTTTTTCCCGCCGATGTTGCGAGCCGCCGCAAACGCAAAGCGCAGCATCACCTTTGAATGCTACACCGCGCGCGACTGCCAGCCCGTCGCCGACTTCAGCCGCATCCTCGCCGAGCGGGCTCGCGCCGGAGTAAAAGTTCACGTCATTCTCGACGCTTTCGGCTGCTGGCCTTGGGGTGACCATCACATCGCCGACATGCAAAAAGCCGGAGTGGAATTGAAGCTCTACAGCCCGTTCAATTTCTTCGTTCCGCTCCGATACAATCATCGCACGCATCGTCGCGTGCTCGTCGTGGACGGCCAGATCGGATTTTGTGGAGGCGCTGGCTGGGCCTACAACTGGACCGGAAACGCGCAGGATCGAGGTCACTGGCGCGACACCCAGTATGAACTCCGCGGCCCCGTCGTTGCGCAACTCCAGGACAACTTCAACGACAACTGGGAGGAGCTCACCGGCACCATGCTCACAGGCCCTGCCTACTACCCGCCGCTCGGAAAATCCGGCACGCTTACCGCGCAAATGGTCGCGGGCTCGCCGATGAAACAGCGCGACACGCTCGGCAGCAGCACACTGCTCGCGATCCGCGCTGCAAAAAAGTCGATCCTGATGGAGCACTCCTACTTCCTCCCCACTGCCGAGATCCGCGATGCAATTCTCGACGCAGCGAAACGTGGCGTGCAGGTCGAAATCATCATCCCCGGAAAAAACACCGACATGCCGTTCGCAAAAGAAATCATGCAGCGCACGCTTCGCCGGTTCATGAATGCAGGCGTGGCGATTTACGAATTCCAGCCGACTATGATGCACGGCAAGCTTGTCGCCATCGACAATCAGCTCAGCATCGTCGGCTCAGGCAATCTCGATCCGCGATCGTTTTTCATCAACGACGAGAACAACCTCCACGTCCTGAGCAGACCATTCGCAATCGAACAGCGGAAGATGTTTGAGCGCGACCGTGCCCGCAGCAAGCGGCTCACCGAGGATACCTTGCGCATCAGTTTTGCCCGCCGGTTTCGCGGATTCTGGGGCCACTTCGTCGTGGGCGTGCTATAAGCCCAGCGCAATGTTTCGTCGCTTTCTAAAACGCGTGCTCTTTCCGCCGATGGTCATCATCGCTGCGCTGATCATGTTCGTGGAAGAATGGCTTTGGGACCACCTCACGACGGCGATGGGATGGCTCGCGCGCACCCGAGTCATGCGCGCAGTCGAGGCACGACTCGCGCTTCTCCCGCCTTACGCTGCGGCTGCTGCATTCCTTCTGCCCGGACTCCTGCTGCTTCCGGTGAAAATCGCGGCGCTCTATCTCATCGCACACGGCCACGCGGTCAGCGGGCTGGGCGTGATTATCGCTGCAAAGCTCATCGGCACAGCCTGCGCAGCGCGACTCTACTCAATATGCCGCCCGGCATTGCTCAAAATCCGCTGGTTCGCCTGGCTGCACGACGCCATCATCAGCCTCAAAACCCGACTCTACGCCGCGATACGTTCCTTGCCCGGATGGGACACCGCGGTGCGCTGGAAACAGAAGATCAAATCATGGCTGCCGCGCGGCGGACACTTCTCGCGCCGCTGGCGTGCCGTGGTCTTTATTCTGCGAAGCCGGTTCCTTGGAAAAGGGCATTAAAACCAACTGCCCTAAATTGAAGAGGCGAATCTCGCCGAGCGATTTGCCGCGGGTAGGGCCGGGCATTCTGCCCGCCGTGTGGCGTATCCTACGCCACACCCGGTGGAGTGATTGGGCGCAATGCTCGCGATGGTCACGTCAAACGACTCCACCGGGCACTGCGTAGGATACGCAGCGCGGCGGGCAGAATGCCCGCCCTACCCGCCGCATATTTTTCGGCATTGGTTCGTTCCCTCAATCTTGGAACAGTGATTGGATTTCCACGGGACACACGGAAGTTCACAGAAACCAATACATTCCGAGAATCACAGCACTCGCCCGGTGGGTGAGGAGTCCACTTTTCACGAGCGCCTCTTTCCTTCCGTGAAAAACCCATTGCCGGATTTCGGTTGATTTTGGAAAGCGGCACAATCCCTCCAGATTAGCGGAAATGAGCGCGGATTAGCGGTGTAAAAAGCCAAGCCCATTTACCAAATCGCCAGCCTATTTCAGCGTGCTGACATACTCGACGATGTCGCGCAGTTCGCGCTTCGTGAGCAGGTCTCCGAGATTTGGAATCATGCCGCTCGGTGCGTTGTCGCGCTTTGCGATGTCGGCGGCTTTCACTTGCTCGGGCGGCATTCCTGGATTCGTGATGGTGAGCACTCCATCCGCTTCGGATTTCAAAGTGCCCGCTTTCACGTTGCCGTCTTTCATCGTGAGGATGACCATTTGGAAATTCGGCGCGATCTTGGCGTTCACGTTCACGATGCTTTCCAAAATGTAGGCGCGGTCGTGCTTTACGGCAAAATCGCTCATATCCGGCCCCGCATCGCCGCCGCTGTTATTGACCTTGTGGCAGCGCAGGCACGCGGCGACGGGATGTTCCTTGAAGAGCACTTCCCCCGCTGCTTTGTCGCCGCCGACCAGCGCGACATCGTATTTTGCAAACGGATTCGGCAGCGCTTTTTCGTAGTTCGCGAGAGCGGCTTTCGCGTTGTCGTGTTTCGCGGCAGCTTCGAGGATTTCGAGCCGGGCTTCGGCGGGTTCGTGTTTCAGTCCCGCGATGACTTTCGCGAGAAACTCGCCGGACTTCGCGCTCTTGGTTTCGCCGAGAGCGCTGGCGATGTCTTGCTTCTGCGCGGCGTCGGCGGTGGCCCACGCCGCGATGAGTTGTTGCGCGGCGAGGTCGGGTGTGCGTTTTCCCATCAGCTTACTTGCAGCAGTTTTCAGCGCGGTGTTTGCGTCCGCTCCGGCGATAAGCAGGCCCGTCTCAAATTCCGGCGTGGCAAGTTTTGCCAGCGTTTCGAGCGCGGCAAGACGCGCTTTTTGCGCAGCCTTTTCGTCCCGCAACAGCGCAAGCACATGCGGCGAAGCAGTCTTCACGTCATTCGCGGAAATCGCCTCGCACGTCGCGATGAGTATCTTCTCGGACTTCTCGCCGAGCAGTCCTGCGGCAACGAGATTGAGTTGAAACGCCGCATCAGTCGCCGGGCGCTCCGCCATCGGGCGGAAATTCCCCGTGATGTAATCGCGCTGCGGCGGCTTCGCCCAATTTGCGAGCATCTTCAAAGCGATCACGCGGATTCCTTCGTTCTCCGCCCGCGCTGCATAAATGGCGAGCGAGTTCGCGCCATCCGTCCCGCCGACGCGGAAATTCGCGTTCAGCGCGCGGATGAGAAACGGCTCGTCGTTCGTCGGGTTTGGCGCGATCTGCACAGGCGCATTTCCGCCTTCCGGTTGCTTGATGATAAGCCGTTTTGCTAGCGCGGGCATGGCGTCGGGGATCGGCCGGTCGTTAATCGCAATCGCGGCCTCGCGAACCATGTCCGTCAACGTGAGCGACTCCTCGATCGCGCGCTCAAAAAAACCAGCCTCCATTCCGGCCCTGAAAGCCGCATCCGCATCTCCTGATGATTCCGCAGTTTTAGCCGCCTGCTCGGCCTTCGACGCTTTCATGCTCGCAGCAAGGAGCGCCGCCAGTCGGACATTGCGGTTCGAGTCCGTCACGGCGCGCATCAATTCCATCGGGGAGCCGGAGCGGGAAAGTGCCATAACCGCAGCGTGCTGAAGATATTGGTCGCTCCCGCTGTCCCCCCGTAATGCAGCGAGTGCAAATTCACTGCCTCGATTTCCAAACTTGCTGTAACTGGCAAGCATCGCAGCGAGCACCGCTGTATTCTTCTCTCCGCGCTGCAAAGCGCCGCCGAGTAGGCCGCCCGCCCGTTTAAATCGAATCGAGTTCCAACCGCTTTCTCCGAGCGTTCGGGCGGCAGCGGTCCGGACGTTAGCGTCCGAATCAGAAAGCAATTCCGCGATCGAATTCATTGCGGAAACTCCGTTGTCCGGCTTTTTTAGACCATCGCCACCGGCCAAGTATGCTGCTCGTGCGATCTGTCCGAGCCCCCATACTCCATGCAGCCGTGACAGATCTTTGCGTGGACCATCGCTTCCGACCTTCGCAACTTCGGTCAAGAGTGTCTCCGTATCTTTTCTCGTTGCCAGCTCCCACTGCGCCCCAAGCCGCACACGCTGGTCGCCGTGCGCCAGCAATTTCACCAATTCTTCCGGCGTCCGCTGCTTGAATCCCTCGCCCAAAATCTTTTGCACCTCCGCAATCTGCGCGGCTTGCGCGACGCGCGCTGCGTCGTGGCTGAGGCGGTAGATGCGGCCTTGGTCGGAGCGCTCCCAGCCTTCATCCCACGCGCTCACATAAATGCGCGAGTCGGGGCCGAAATCCACGTCGGTCGCTTGCACGTTGTCCATGAATGTCTTCAAGCCCACGAGCTTGAAGCCCGCGCCGTCGGGCTCTGTTTTGAACGTGTTGATCTGACTCTTCGCCGTGCTGCCTTTGTAGCCCGCGAGGAAGAACGAGCCTTTGTATTCCGCAGGCAAACCGGTGCCGGGATAATGCACGAGCCCGCTCGGGCCATCGGGCAGATTCGCAATCGGCGAAAGGATGTAGGCCGGCTGGTTTTTCTTCGGGTCACGCGGCTCCCACATTTTCTCGGCGAGCCACGGATTGAACTCCTTGCCGAGCGGGTGATGCTGATAGCCGACGCGCCATCCGGCATCCGCGCCTTCCGTGACGAGCACCCAGCGCTCGCGGTCGCCTTGGTCGCTGTCGTTGTCGCCGGTGAATAAATTCCCGTAATCGTCGAACGCCAGTTCCTGTGGGTTGCGCAGACCGCGCATCACGAGTTCGAGCCGTGAACCATCCGGCTCGCAGCGGAAAACCGCGCCTTCATCCGGCACTTCGATGCTTGTGCCTTCCTTCGTTTTGATCGAAGCACCCCGGTCGCCGATGGAGAAATAAAGCCGTCCATCCGGCCCGGCGATGAGCCCGTGGAAATCGTGCCCCGTGTAGCTAAAGCGGACACCGTAGCCGCGATGCAGCTCTTCCTTTTTCTCCGCTTTGTCCGCGCCTGTCAGTTTCCACAGCGCCGGGATATTTGCGAAATACAGCGCGTCGTTGTGCCACAAAACGCCGCTGGCAATGCCATCGAGCGCGGAGGAAAAACCGTCCGCATACACGCTGGATTTATCCGCTTTGCCGTCGCCGTTGGAGTCCTCGACGAGCCGCACAAGCTCGCTCTCCTTTTCGAGCTGCTGCCAATCCTTCGGGAAGTTTTTCTTTATCGAAGCCATCCAGTCCGTCTGGTTGCGCGAAGCGAGGTCGTCCTCGATCATCCAGTAGTAATGCCGGATATCGAGCACGCTCGTCCGGTAGCGATGCGTCTCGGCGACAAACATGCGGCCTCGTCCGTCGAAGCAAAACGCCACGGGATTTGCCAGCAGCGGCTCGCTCGCCCAAATATCGCCACTGAATCCCTCGGGCAGTTTGGCCTTTTGGAAATTGCGCTCCGCAGCATCCTTCGAGTCTTTCGGCGGATAAACCGGCAGGCGCGGCGCAGGTTTCAGTTGGCCGGATTTTGCGCCGCCGCCGACAGCATCGGCGGAGAAAGCGTGGAGCGACAGACCAAGAAACGCAGCGAGAGTGGAGAAAGTGAATTTCATACGAAGGGCGCGGACCATACCCTCAGCGCGAAACGTGGCAAGCTGCTGCTCGGATTCGATCGCGATTCTCTGTTCAGCAAAATTATTTCGCCCGTCCGGTGAAAAAGTGTTTGCCGAAATCCCCTGCCGCCGCTATCCACACGCCTCCCAAATTTAAGGAGTCTTAGCTCAATTGGTCAGAGCGCCGCCCTGTCACGGCGGAGGTTGCGGGTTCGAGCCCCGT
>JAYTMG010000504.1:0-6240 GCA_043728745.1 Verrucomicrobiaceae bacterium | reverse complement strand
GAATTCGGTCCACGGCTTGTCATCGTTAAACGCCTTTACGACATAGTCGCGATAATGCCACGCGTGCTCGCGGCGCGAGTCGGTCTCGGTGCCGCCGTTGGTGTCGGCGTAGCCTGCGGTATCGAGCCAATGGCGGCCCCATCGCTCGCCGTAAAGTGGCGACGCGAGCGCGCGGTCGATCATCCTTTCATACGCAGCAGGATCGGTGTCGGCGACAAACGCATCGGCTTCCTCCGGCGTCGGCGGGATGCCGAGTAGATCGAGCCAGACACGGCGAATGCGTGTGATGCGGTCCGCATCCGGCGCAAACGAAAGTCCGAGCGGCATGAGCTTCGCAAGAAGAAATGCATCCACAGGACTCCGCGCATTTCCCGCAGGCACAGCGGGCTTTTTAATCGGCTGAAACGCCCAATACGCACGATCCTCCTCAGTGATGAACGGACCCGGCGGAAGCTCGGCAGGCTCGGGGCGCAGGGTTTTTGCGCCATCGGCGATCCAGCGCTCGATGATGGCGATTTCCTGCGGAATGAGCTTGCTGCCTTTCTCCGGCATCTCGCCGCTTTTTACCAGAGTGAGCAGTTCGCTCTTGTCCGGCGAACCCGCGACGATGACGTGCCCGCCGCCATCGAGTTCCTTGTCCATGAACCGCCGCAACCGCAGGTCCACGCCGCCGCGCAATTTCGGCTCCTCACCGTGGCAGTGCCAGCAGTGCTTTTTCAAAATCGGCTGCACGTCTTTTTCGAAGACAAGCTCCGCTCCAAGCGCGTTCCCAGCGACAATCCAAAATCCGAGCGTAGTGAGATGAATGAGTTTCAACGCCGGGACAATCCGCCGGACGAAGCGTGATTAGGCGCACACGGGAAGATGCCCGAAACGCTTCTCGCAATTTGGGAGGAAATTTTGAAAGATTCACCCGCTGTCAGCGTATGTAGCAAAGCCATGAAAACTCTCGCCGCTCTTTCCGTTCTCGCCGTCTCCGCTTTCGCGGGTCCTGTCACTCTCATCCACGAAGGCCGAATATGGCGGGCGGACTCCGCGTTCGAGCTGCGATTTTCCGATCCGATGGTCGCCGCCGACACCGTGGGCAAGCAGGGCGATTCACCGCTCGTCTTGCAGCCGAAGGTCGCGGGAAACTGGAAATGGCTCTCCACGCAAAGCGGCGTCTTCACCCCGACCGAGGCTCCGGCGATGGGCGGCACTTTTCAACTCGGGCTGCGCGGCGATTTGAAAGACGCGGCGGGCAAGGCGATGAAAGGGCCGTTTCGTGAGACGCTCCAGACTCCCGCCTTCCGCGTGAAAGGCTGGCTGGCGAATCCCTACATCAACCACGACAACGCGCCGCCGGTGCCGAACATCGGTCTGCTTTTCAGCGCGCCGGTGGATGCGAAGACGATCGAAGGGCACGTCTGGTTTCTCGGACCAAACCTCATCAAGGTTCCGGCAAAAGTAAGTCAGGCCGTTCCGAAGAGCGGCGGTCTCCATGTGTTCCCTGAGTATCGTGCGGATGACCGAAGCTCGCTGGTGTGGGAAGATGCGTTCCGCGTCGCGCACGAGACGGCGACCGACGGCAAGGAACTTGCCGCTGCGTTGCTGGCGGCGCAGAAGAATCACGTCTTCGTGCAACCCGCATCCGAACTCCCGCCGGGTGAAGGATGGGCGCTTATTGTGGCGGCAGGTCTGCCGTCTTCGGCTGGCGGGTACAAGCTCGGCCTACCCTACGAGGTGAAAGTTGGGACGGTGAAATCATTCGGGGTGGATCGTGTGACGACGGAGAATCTCATCAACTCCGGCAAGATGCTCACGCTCGATTTCACCAAGCCTTTTGCGAAGACCATCAAGACGGAGAACATCGCGCAATGGGTAAAGGTCACTCCCGAGCCTCCGAACATGAAAATCACCATGGAGTCGTCGCTGTGGAGCGACGCGGCGGTGACGGTGAAGGGCGAGTTCGAGCTCGGTAAAGACTACACCGTCTCCGTTGCCGCGGGGCTGACTTCCGGCGAGGGACAGAAAATGGAAGCGTGGACAAAGGCGTTCAGTTTTGCGCCGGTGAAGTCGCGCCTCTACTTCCAGGAATACTCCACGCACCAGCAGCGGACGGGCACCCGCGAGTTTCGCGTGCTCGGGATTAATACGGCGCATTTTCAAATCACCGCGCGGCTCGTGCCGCGTGAGCAAACGGCGACTGCGCTCGCGGCTTATCGCAAGTATCACCGCGATGAAATCGCGGATGACGATGAGGCACTTCAGCGGGTCGATGAGCTGACAATTCCCGGCGAGATTGTGTGGAAGAAAGACTTCTCGCCCGAGCAAAAGACCGACGAGAAATTCATCATCCCCGTGAAGTGGGACGAGATTCTCGGTCCTGGCAAAAGCGGCACCGTTTTCCTCACCGCCGAACAGAATGTGAAGGCCGCGCCGAATGTGAAGCGCGTCGGCTCGCAAGCGCTCGTGCAAGTCACGGATTTGGGCGTCATTTGGAAGGGCAGCGTCGGCGGATTTGCGCAGGCATTTTCGCTCAACAGCGGCAAGCCGATCCAAGGCGCAAAGTTCGCGCTGCTCGATGAAAAAGGCGTATCGCTCACCGCTGCCACGTCCGCAGCCGATGGAACGGCGCGCCTTCCCGAGGTGGAGAATGCCGAGTGGCTCGCAGTCACATCCGGTGATGATCAGCAACTCGTCCCTTTTGGTGGCGAACGTCACGAGATGGAGTTCGGGCGCTTCCGCATCAACATGTGGGGCGACGAGGAGGATATTTACGATTTCGGCGGCGAGGAAGGCGGCGCGATGCGCGGCACGATGTTCAGCGACCGGCCTGTGTACAAGCCCGGCGAGACCGTCCACCTCAAGGCGATCGTCCGCGACTACACGCCGGACCAGCCGCACATTCCCGCCGGGATGAAGGGAACCCTGCGCGTTTTCTCGTCGGGAAATCGCGAGGTATTTTCCGAGAAAGTCGTTTTGTCGGACATGGGCTCCGTGACCGCGAATGTGAAGCTGCCGAAGAACGGCGTGGGCGGTTTCCGCGCGCAACTTTTGTTTGAAGGCGATGACGCCGAGGGTGAAGAAGGCGATGAAGAATGGGCGGGAGTGCGGCACTATTTTCGGGTGGAGGAGTATGAGCCGAACGCTTTTGAAGTGAAGCTCGCCACTCCGAAAAATCCGATGCTTGGGGCTCCGTTGAACGTCCCGCTTGTTGCGAAGTATTATATGGGCAAGCCGCTCGCGAAGGCTGAAGTCGCCTGGTCTCTGCGCTCGGAGGATGAGAAATTCTCGCCCGCTGGATTTGGGGATTTTCAATTCACCGAGTCGCTTAATGACTGGCGCTTGCGGGAGAAATTCGCGGGGAAAAATGAATACTCCGACCAGGGCAAGATTGTGCTGGCCGATGGAGGAACGGCGACGATTACCGCGCAGGTGCCGCTCAATACGGCGATTCCACAGCCGCGTTTTGTGCGGCTCACGGCGGAGGTCACGGACATCAATCAGCAGACCATCGCAGAACGGCAGACCTTCACGATGCACAGCTCGGAGTTTTACCTCGGCATTCGCTCGATGCCGGAAGTTTTGCGCGAAGGCGATGCGCTACCGCTGCAAGTCATAGCGGTCCGCAACGACGGCCAGCCGATGAAGGACTCCATCGAGACGACAGTCAAACTGACCCGCGTCGAATGGCAGACGAACCGCGTGGAAGACGCGGATGAAGCGGAGAATTTCCGAAGCGAGCCGACGATGCAATTCATCAGCCAGACCACGATTCGGACGCTTCCCCTCGTAGAGAAAGCGGGCGATTGGGTGCTCGAAGATCCGACGAAGAAAGACACCACGTTCACCGTCGCAAAGCCCGGTCTTTACTTGCTCTCAGCCGTCGCGACGGACGCCACTGGGCGCACCGTCATCACGACGACGGCGATTCACGTTTGGGGCAAAGACGTGCTCACCTGGAACTACCGCAACAAGTCGCAGATCGAGCTCGTCGCCGACAAAAAGGAATATCGCCCCGGCGAAGAAGCGGTGATTTTGATCAAGACGCCGATTAGCGGCAGCGCGCTCGTTACCGTGGAGCGGGAAAATGTGAAGCGGCACTTCGTCACCACGCTGGAAGGCAATGCACCGAGCATCCGCATCCCGGTGGAAGAAGGCGACGCGCCGAATGTGTTCGTATCCGTGATCATCGTCCGCGGCGCGCAGGACAGTCCTCGCAAGTTCAAGATGCCCGAGTTCCGAGCCGGCTACACGCAACTCGCCATCGCGCGGCCCGATGCGAAGCTCTACGTCAATATCCGCCCTGGAAAGCCCGCCTACCGGCCCGGCGACGAAGTCTCCGTGGTCTGCGAGGTGCGCGACAACGATGGTAAACCGGTGCGCAATGCAGAAGTCACGCTATGGGCGTCGGACGAAGGCGTGCTGAGCCTCATGGGCTTTCAAACACCGGATGTGCTCGGGTATTTCCTGCAACTTCTGCAGCTCGATGTTACGACGGGCATCACTCTTTCGCACATGCTCACGGACGATCCAGAGGGCGCGTTGTTTGAAAACAAAGGCTACCTCGTCGGCGCTGCAAAGGGCGGACTCAAAGGCGGCGAGGCTGATGTGCGGCGCAATTTTCTCGGGACTGCGTATTGGAACGGCACGCTGAAAACCGACGCCGACGGAAACGTGAACACGACATTCAAAGCGCCCGACGGGCTCACGCGCTACCGGCTCATGGCGGTCGCGCAGACGTTGCGCGACCAGTTTGGAAAAGGAGAAAGCGCGTTCGAGATCAATAAGCCAGTGATGATCGAGCCATCGACGCCGCGCTTTGCAAACGTGGGCGATGCGATGACTGTCCGAGCCGTGCTGCACAACACGACCACTGAAGACGGCGAGGCGAAAGTCGGCGTGCTGTTCGACGAACGCGCGACCGCGGCGGAAAGCGAGCGCACCGTGAAACTCCCCGCTGGTGGCTCGATCGCGGTGGATTTCCCGGTGGAATTCAAAGAACCCGGCGAAGCGAAATGGATCTGGACCGTCAACTTCACCAGCGCAGCGGGCGCGTTCCGCGACTCCACGGAATCGAAGCTGAATGTGACCTGGCCAACGCCGGTTCTGGGTGAAGTGCTCACGGATCGCAGCGAAGGAAACGCCGAACTGCTCGGCAAAGCTGATCCCGCGCTGCTCGAAGGCGCGGGCGTGGTTCGAGTGCGCTTTTCCAATTCGCGCATCTTCGAGCTTACGGAAGGCGTCCACGAATTGCTGCACTATCCGTATGGCTGCATCGAGCAAACGACGTCCGGCATGTTACCGTGGATCTCGCTGCGCGAATTCCGCCCAATGCTCCCCGGCATGGGCCGCAGCGAGGAGCAAATCACCGACTTGGTGGACAAGGCTGTTGCGCGAATTCTTTCGATGCAGAATGGCGATGGCGGGCTTGGCTACTGGCCGGGTGCGCGCAGCGGACAGTGGGCCAGCGCATACGGCGGGATGGGCCTCGTCATGGCATCGAAGGCGGGATTTTCGGTGCCCGATCCGGCTGTCAAAAAGCTCGGCGACTACCTCAGCAAAGCACTCCGAGGTGCGGCGGATTCTAATGATAAATGGCAGCTCTCGGAGCGAGTCTTCGCCGCTTACACGCTCGCGCTGATGGGCCGAGCGGAGTCGGCGTATCACGAAGTTCTGAACAAAAAGCGCGACATCCTCACGCAAGAAAGCCGCGCATTACTCGCCCTCGCGATCCTCGAAAGCAAAGGCTCGCAGAAGACCGCCGACTCGCTCATGCGGATGCAGGACAAGGCTGTGGAGCCGGATTGGTGGTTCGGCAGTACCGCCCGCGCGCAGGGAATCCGCCTGCTCGCGTGGACTCGCCTTTCTGCGAAATCCGCTGCTGCCGACGAGATCGCCGACGCGCTCCTTTCACTGCGCCAGCGCGGCCACTGGGGCAGCACGCAAAGCAACGTATGGGCGTTCATAGGCTTCGCCGAATACGTGCGAAAGACCGAGGCAAACCGCAAAGAAATGAAAGGCTCGGTCGGCTATGGCGCGGAAAACACGGCCTTCACGTTGCCTGCGAAAGGCGGCTTTTTTGAAAAAGAAATGCCGCTCAACGGCAAGACGCCACTCCAGCTTTCCAACCCCGGCAAGAGCATGGTCTTCACGCAGGTCGCAGTTTCATCGCGCCCAAAGACGCTGGTCACGCAACGGCAGGATCGCGGTTACGCAATCGAGCGGACCTATCAGCTCATCAACGACGACGCCACG
>JAYTMG010000503.1:0-8755 GCA_043728745.1 Verrucomicrobiaceae bacterium | reverse complement strand
GGCGACGGCGTCAAAAAAATCGAGATGCACTTCCTCGCCGACGTCTATGTGGAATGCGAAGTCTGCCGCGGACGCCGCTACAACCGCGAGACGCTGGAGATCACCTACAAGGGCAAAAACGTCGCCGACATTCTCGACATGACCGTGGACGAAGCCGCGCGCTTTTTCCGCAACATCCCGAACATCTACGACAAGCTCACCACCCTCGAAGACGTGGGCCTCGGCTACCTCCACCTCGGCCAAAGCGGCACCACGCTCAGCGGAGGCGAAGCCCAGCGCATCAAACTCGCCGCCGAGCTCTCGAAAAAGGCCACCGGTCAGACCGTCTATATCCTCGACGAGCCGACCACCGGCCTCCACTTCGCCGACATCCACAAGCTCCTCGAAGTCCTCATGAAACTGCGCGACGCCGGCAACACGCTCATCATCATCGAGCATAATTTGGAGGTCATCAAAAGCGCCGACTGGATCATCGACATGGGCCCCGAGGGCGGCAACGGCGGCGGCCAGATCGTCGCCGAAGGCACACCCGAGCAAGTCGCCAAAGTCCCCGCCAGCTACACCGGCCGCTACCTCGCGAGGATGCTGCGGTAGTACGCAATTGGAGCAAAGTGCGGTGGTTGATGGCGTTCCGGATTGCCTGTCCGGCGGACCAGATTTCAATCCTCTAATCACCCCGAATGCAAAAGCCGAACGGGTGGATCATTCGAATGGTAAGGGGCGTGATTAATTCTTCTTTGTTGCGCCTTATTGGTTCTTTCCCGAAGGAACCTCCGTCCTACTCACCAAGCACCGGGTAAAATACCCGGCGCGGCGGGTGGAGTATGTGGTTACCCTCGCCAGACGAGCGATAAGGGAATCGCGGAGTGCGAATCGGAGCGGGGCTTTGCCTTCGGCGGTCTGACGACTCAAAAGCCCCGTTTGTTCCGATTCATCGGGACCATGTGCGATTGCCACTTGCGTGGCCTCGGGGCTTAGGAAAGCCCCGCTCCGATTCGTCGCTCGCATCAGGCGAGGCTATCCACATACCGGGCAGAATACCCGCCCTACCCCGCGCCCATTCCTTTTGCCTCTCGGCGTTGGACCACATTTCAATCACACCCAATGGTGCGCCGCGCACTTCTATCGTGTTTACTTCCGGCGGCGGCGGGACAGGAAGGCGAGTCCGCCGAGTAGCCCGAGGGTCACGCTTGTTGGCTCTGGCACGGATGCAGTACCGACTACATCGAACTCGCCGTAGCCCACGAAGCCGTTCTCCACTTGGTCAAGGAACACAAACTTCACTTCGTCGATATTCGAGATTGAACCGTTGAATTGTGCCATGACGCCCGAAGGACTACCGGGCGATGCCGGGTTTTCTTGCAGTTGTCCGTAAAGGATGAAGTCAGGGCTCCCAATCTGCGATACAAAGATGGAGTAGCGCTGCTCGTCGCGCCCGCCATCTCCCCAACCACCAAATCCGGTGATGCTGCTGACATCGTAGCCAAATGTGTTGGCCGACGTGTCGAGTGTGTAAGTGATCGACGAATTATTCTCGCCGGTCACCATTCCGGGGCGATTGCCTCCTACGCCTAGGCTCATAGCGCCGTCCGTGAGGACGCTGAGTCCGCCGAGGACGGGCTCGCGGTTGAAATTGCCGATCGACACCATGCTCGCGACGCTCGTCTGGAGCAGGTCCGTATTACTCGGCGTAAATGGGGAATCTTGACCGGCGACGTTGGTGACGATTGGCGTCACGGGTGCGAAGTGAGTGTAGGAAAACACGCCATCGTTGCGCTCCGCGTTTGAGAAGGCGTAGTGGTGAAAGGAATCCCCATTGCTGACTGCGTCGAAGTTGTACGTCTGTGACGTCGCAGTCGCGGTGAATGCGTATCGCAGCACATTCCCGGCACCGCCCACGTTGGCGTCTTCGTTGAAACGGAAGGCCAGCCCGGTATCGCTCGGCGTGATGTCAATATAGCGCCTGCCGCCGAAAGATGCGTTGTACCAGCTCGTGACATATTGCTGCCCAATCGTGAGCCCGGTCAGGGTCATTGCCATTATGAAGAAATGAGCTGGCCGCGCCGTTCAAAGCCCCTGTCAAGCTATTGGCGTAGCCGGTAAAAGGGGACGCAAATACTCCGCCGAGCGAATAATTTGTCCCACTCGTACCGCTGTCGGAAAAAGAGACGCCGTTGATGGTAGTCCCGCCACCAAAGTCTGCGGTGCTTGTGTAAATGAGGCTGCCGTTGATACCCGAGTCCGAGTCCCCACCGAGGAGGTAGCTCGCCCAATCACCTGCAATGACTGGCGTGGCTGAGAGGGTGGCAAGAATTAGAAACTGGGCGATACGAGATGTGGGTGATTTGGTGTTCATTGAGATAAGGTATTTACGAGTATTATTGACCTCAAATCTTGATAACCAAAATCGGGTGTTACTCCAAGTAGCCGGATTTAGACTCCCGGCAATGACTATTCCGCGAATGATCGGGCACAACTCCCTTTTCACACCATTATCCCGGCATTTTGATTGGGATTTTCCCGCCCGTCCAAATCGCACGTCAGCCGCGATGGGGAAATCTGAATCAATCTTAAACGCCCGTTCGCTACACCGTCGGCCTTGGCCACATCGCTCATGCAGCGATTCCTCCTGCCTTTTTCCATGCGAAGAATTCCAAGCTCGTCGCGCACATTGCTGGCGATCCAGTGAAAGCACGAAGCTGTCAAATACCACTCCGCGCCTACTTCCTCCGCAGCGTGATCCGTTTAATGCGTGCGTCGTCGGATGGGCTCCAGGTTTCGACTTCGGGATCGTCCTTGAACGCGGTGTGGATGATGCGGCGCTGGTAGCTGTTCATCGGCTCCAATTGGAAGGCGCGGCCCGTGGCGCGGACGACTTCGGCGAGTTGTTTCACGCGGGCTACGAGCGAGTCGTCGTTTATTTCCCGGTAGTGCTCAACATCGACGGTCACGCGCGGGGCTTTCGGATTTTTCGAGAGAAGCATCCGGTTCACGAGGAGCTGGAGATCCTCCATCACTTCGCCACGCCGCCCGGTGAGGCGGTCTTTCTCGGGGCTGTAGATTTGGAGGGTGATTCCGCTACCGGACTCGATCTCTTTGATTTCAAAAGCGAAGTCGAGGTGACCGAGCATCGTGTCGAGGAGTTCTTTGGGCGTTGGATTCATAAGGGCGTGTCGTTTTATTTGGCCGGAATCAGCTCCACCGTTCCAGCTTTCGGTGTATAAGCCTTATTGATCAGAATTTGCACGATGGAAATGATGTTTTGCATCGTCCAGTAAAGTGCAAGGGCTGAGGCGAAGTTGTAGCACATGAAAATGAACATGAGGGGCATGAGCATGAACATGCGGCGCTGCATCGGGTCTCCGGTGCTCGGCGTGAGGTTCATGGAAATGAACATCGTGGCGGCCATGCAGAGCGGGAGCGGGTTGATGGGCAGTCCAAAAATATGCGCGATCGTGTCCGGTGCGGAGAGGTCCTTCACCCACCAGAATCCGTGGTGGCGGAGTTCCACGGCTTTTCCGAGCATGTTGTAGAAGCCCATGAAAATGGGGATCTGGATGAAAATCGGCCAGCATCCGCTGAGCGGGTTCACGCCGGCCTTTTTCCAAACTTTCCCCATCTCTTGCTGGAGCTTCACGGGGTCTTCTTTGTGTTTGTCCTGAATGCGCTTAATCTCGGGGTTGAGATCGGCCATTTTCTTCATGTTCTTGTTGGCCTTGCTTTGGAGCGGCCAAAGAACGGCTTTGACGCCGACGGTGAGGAGGATGATGGCGAGGGCGTAACTGCCGACCATCGAGTAGAGCCAGTTCATCGACACAAGCAGGAACTTGCTGAAGGGCCCCGTCGGGAGTCCCAGGAACGAACCGTAGTCGAGCACGTCGCTCTCGTTGTTGTCGTAAAGGCGGAGGCGGCGGAGTTCGCGAGGGCCGGCATAGATCTGGACGTGACGGGTCTCGACCTGCCCGGCATTCAAGGCAAATGACGGAATGGCGATCGCGCCATCGATCCGATACAGGCGGTGTTCACCCGAAAGCGAATGACCTGCCGCGCGCCATGTCTCGGCAGGAATTTCGACGCGCTTTGCCCAAGCCGAATTGCCGAGCGTTTTGCGAAGCCGTTCTTCGGTAGCGCCCGCGTCGGGGACGATGACGGCCATCGTGGTGAAATACTGGTTTGCGACGGCGGCCCAGCGGGTCTGCTCACGGCTCTCCCGATACTCGGCGCGCTCGGGATGTTTCCAGAAAAGGAAGCCGCCCGCGCTAAAATCGTCAGCGGTCGTCGCGTGGTTCGAGCCATCCTGCCACCAATTGAAAGTCTGATAAAGCGATTGTTCATCCTGCCGAAGCGGCGATGTGCTGCCGACGTGCAGGTAGTTCGTGGCGACCATCATTGGCCCTTCGCCGAGGTTCGTGAACGTGAGGTCGAGCCCCACGATGTATTCGTCCTTGAGAGTGTTTTCTCGTGGCAGCGTGAACTTCTTCGTCGTCTTGATTTTCTTCGCCTCGTCCGTGCGCTCAAAGGTGACGGTGCGTGCGGTCTGATCGACTTGCATTGCCCAAGGCAGTCGCGCGAGTGTTTCGTTTTCCGCGATTTCGCTGAGCGCGCCAATCGGGACGGTGCCAAACTCGTTTAGCGTCACGAGAGTCTGGTTTTCTTTGTTTTCGAAGTGCTGCTTCAGCGTCGCTTGGGCGATACCGCCGCCCGCGCTGGTGAACACGTAATCGACGGTGCCGGGAATGCTCGAAATCGTCTCCGGCTTGGCAGGCTCGGCGGGCTTGGCCACTGGAGTTACGGCCGGAGTTGCAGGCTGTCCACTGGCTGTGAGGACCGGTGCTGCCTCGACATTTGCGGGTGCGTTTTTCTTTGCCTCCGCGAGTTCTTTTTCGTGAACGACTTTCCACGCGGCCAACTCTTGCTGGTACTTCCGATTCTCCGGCATTTGAACTCCGAAATGATACGCGAGATAACCCCCGACGACGAGGATGAGAATGATGATGGCTTTGCGATCCATAGTGTAGCTGAAATTGATTGGTCGTTCTGGCGGGGCGGGGTGTTTAGCCGGTTGCGGCGGAATGTCACGCGGCGCGTTTGGGTTTTTCCAAAAATCCGAAACTCTCGAGCTCTGGTGAAGCTCTCGTTTTCCGCGCTCAAAAACCAGCGACCCGCACAGGAAAACGCCCGGAATTGAACGCGATTCGACGGAGCGCGAAACCGAAAAGTCATCGAAGATGGCTCGACAGTTCGATGCACGATGCGCACTTTCCGATTCATGCTCGATTGGCTGAACCAATACATTGAACAACAGAAACGCTCGCTTGATTCCATCAAGCCGGAGCAAATCGTGCCGCTGATCCAGACGCTTCGCGAGGCGCAGCGGGCGGGGAAACATATCTTCGTCTGCGGCAACGGCGGGAGCGCGGCGAATGCGTCGCATTTTGTCACGGACCTCGGCAAAAACAGCAGCGAGGCGCTCGGCGAGCCGTTCAAAGTGCTCTCGTTGAACGACAATACAGCGTGGATCACGGCGATCGGAAATGACTACGATTACGCGGATGTTTTCATGCGGCAGCTTCACAATTACGGCGTGGCGGGCGACGTGCTTCTCGTGATCAGCGTGAGCGGAAATTCGCCGAACCTCGTGAAAGCGCTCGGCTGGGCCAAAGAGCGCGGCCTCCGCACCATCGCACTCGTCGGCGCAAAACGCGGGCAGGCGGCGGAGCTCGCCGACCAAGTGATCGTCGTCGGCGATACTCACTATGGCCGCGTCGAGGACGTGCAGATGAACATTCTCCACATGATCTGTTACGCATTCGTGGAAGTGCCTGAAGCGCGGAAGTAAAACAGGGCTAAGAAGAGGGCTTGAAAGGCCGATTGCTGGGTGTAAATGAACTCTCACCACATGAAGCCTCTCCAAGCATCACCTTTTATCCTTTTCGCAGCCATCGCCGCGCTGCTCGCCGCGCCGTCGTTTGCAGCGGTCGATGTCTCACCGACGGACGAACCGGTCATTGCCTCAATCTCGGGGCGCAGGGTGCGGGTGAAAGTGCCGGCGGGATTCAAAGATGTGACGCTCCAGCGCAAGACGGCGCAGCGCAAGACGCCGTGGATTACGCTAGGGAAGACGACGGTGAACCACGAGGAGAAAGAGGTCGTTTTCACCCTCCGCAAACGCATTTCAAAACGCTACCTTCGCGTCTTCGGTCAGCAGGAGGGCAAGCTCCCCGGTGCCTTTTACACTGGGACGACGAACTTTCTCGGCGAACAGGTCGTCAGCCAGCCGGGCTCCAATTTGTCGTTTGGCAGCAGTGCCGTGACGCTCTCCAACAACGCAGTCGCCGGTGTGCGCGAAGATAGCTTGGTGTCCGTGGATCGGACGGTGACGGAGAGCGATATATGGAAGCTCGATGGCGACCATTTGTATTTCTTTAACCAATACCGAGGGCTGCAAAATATCGATGTCTCCGACACCGCAAAGCCTGCGCTACTCGGCACGTTGCGGATGCCGTCGGCAGGCGAAGATCTTTACCAACTCGACAGCACACATGTCGCAATCCTGAAACGGTCACCGAAAGAACTCGGATGGACGAGCGGTTCGCCGACGTTTGACCAGGCCAACCAGTCCGGCGAGATCGTCGTATGCGATGTGAGCACGCCCGAGCCGACGATTGTCGCCCGTGTGCCTTTTGAAGGATGGATCGCGAACAGCCGTCTCATCGGCTCATCGCTGGTAATCGCAAAAAACGTCCAGCGGCACGACTCGCAAGACTGGAGCTGGTCCGCCGATTTGGAAGTGACCGGCTACGATTTATCCGTGCCCACCGCGCCCGTGGAGCGCAACACGGTGAAGTTCTCAAATCCCGATGGCTCGTGGGCAGGTGCCGTGCAGGCGAGCAATCGCTGCTTCATGGTCGTGCAGTCCCGCTACGACTACGCCGGAACGGGCAACGGACACGAGTCGCTCATCAATCTCGTGGACGTGAGCAATCCGGACGGCACGCTGGTAAAAGGCGGCACTGCGAGCGTGCCGGGATTTGTGCAGGAAAAATTCAAACTGCGCGAAAACGGCGGCATCATGAGCGTTGTTTCAGCAGTTTCCAGAATCGATCGGCAGACCGGAAATTGGACGAGCTTTGCACAACTCGACAACTTCGACGTCACCAATCTCGCGCACCCCGCGAAACTTGGCTCGATTGCGGTTGGCCTAAACGAATCGACGCGCGCCGTGCGATTCGACGGCGACCGCGTTTACATCGTCACCGTCGTCCAGCAAGATCCGCTCTGGATCGTGGACAACACCGACCCGGCAAAACCCACACTCAGCGGCGAGCTGCATGTGCCGGGATTCTCCAGCTACATCGAGCCGCTCGGCGACCGCCTCGTGACGGTCGGTCGCATCTGGGGCGACGACGGCACCGGCAACTGGCAAAACCGCGTAAGCGTCTCGCTTTACGACGTGGCCGACGCCACCAAGCCAGTGCAGCTCTCGCAACTCCCCGTCGGCATCGGATGGTCCTCCAGCGAGGCCGAGTTCAACGACAAAGCATTCACCGTTTTGCCCGCCGAAGGTCTTATCATGCTGCCCTACAACAGCGGCTGGTGGTCTTGGGGCGGAAGCAGTAACGGAGGCGTGCAGCTGATCGATTTGAAGCGCGACAGCCTCGCACTTCGCGGCGTCATCCAGCACGGCTTCACCCCTCGTCGCACAGCAATCAAGGACGACACCGTGCTCGCACTCAGCGCGTCCGATTTACTCACAGTCGATATTTCGGACCGCGACACACCTGTGGTGAAAGCGGACGTCGAACTTGCGTGGAACGTCTCCCGCGTGTGGATCGTCGGGAAGCAACTCTTGCAACTCGGCCAGCGCCTCAACGACCGCACGCCGGTGCTCTCCGTCTCCCCGCTCGATAATCCGGACGACACGACCAGCACACTCGACATCGGAAATGGGCCCGTTCAGTCAGCCGAACTAAAGGGCGACCTGCTCTATATCGTGCAGCAGGCGGGCCGATCTATCGTGAGTGCAAGTGGGGCCACCACAAACGTCAAACTCACCGGTAGCCTCTCCGTCTTCTCCATCGCATCGCTTCCGCAGATCGTGAAGCTCAGCGAAGCGAGCATTCCGAGCGCCGACGAGCTGTACGGCAACATCTCGCTTCTTTTCCCGACCGATGCAACCGCCGTGATCGCCCGGAAGAGTTCGTATTATCCGTGGTACCGTCCGTGGCCGATAATCATCAGCGGTGACCTTGTCGTTGCCCAACCATTTACGATTTCTTCCACAACGGAAACGCTCGGGCTCACTGCATCGACTCCCATTCGCACGGACTTAGTACGGGCATCAGCCGTGGGAAACACTACCATCTCGTCAAATATCGCGATGCCCATTTGGGGCGGAGGATGGGGATGGTCATCCGGCACGATGGAGCTTTTCGCATTCGATGTCGCCAACCCGCGCGATGCGAAGTATCTGGCGACCACAAAGCTGGAAATCAAAGAAGCTGCCACATTTAGCGACGCTTTCGCCGACAACGGAAAAATCTTCGCGAGCTACTACACCGGCGGATACGGACACTACTCCCCAGTAATTCTGGTCGATAAAACAGACGACACCAAGGCGGACGAGCCGAGCAGGGCCAACCGGCACTTTTTGAGCGTCGTCGATTACAGCGTGCCCGCCACGCCGGTAGTGAGCGAGCCCGTCAGCGTTCCCGGCCAGCTTCGTGGAGTAGCCAGCAAAGGCGAACTCCTCTAC
>JAYTMG010000502.1:0-6418 GCA_043728745.1 Verrucomicrobiaceae bacterium | reverse complement strand
CAGTGCAAAAAGATCGTCGAGGGCGATGCGGCTTTCCGAGACTCGGAGCGATCGAAAGTGCGCATCGCATTTCAAGAGGCGCTCGTCTCGAACGAGCAGGATGGAATTGCAAAGGCTGCTGCTGCCGTGGTGAAAGTGTTCGGTCCCAAAGACCCGTTTAGCATAAAAGCCTACGAGGCATTTGTGCTTGGGGCATCAACATCGAGAGGAGCGCCTGATGTGATCGTAGGCTGGCGGAAATTGCTGGAGATGCGCGAGGCCGTGTTCGGCGCGGAGCATCCGGCCACGATTCGCCTTGTCGCGAAATATGGGCGCTATCTTCAAAACTACGGCGACAAGAAAGAGGGGACGTTGTTACAGAAACGTGCAGTGGACGGATGGCTCGCTGCGGGTGCCTTGGGAAGCGAGTCCCGGCTTTCGATTGCGGAATCCCTCGCGAGGCAGGGCCGGGCCGATGGCGACAATGCTTATACGGACAAACTGCTCCGCGCGCTGATCCCAGTTTCTGAAAGGCTGCGCGGCGCGGAACATAGGGAAACCCTTTGGCTGAGGAGCGATCTCGCTCTCGTCATCGGGAATGTTGGCAACTTCGCCGAAGCCGAGCAGATGGACCGCGAGCTCATCGAGATTCGCAAGCGTGTCTTTGGCCCCGATGATCGAGATGTCGCGACGAGCATGAACAACGCAGCCGTGCAGCTTTCCCGCCAGGGCAAGTATCGCGAATCGCTGGCGATGTATGAAGATTCCAACACCATCCGCCTCAAGTCGGGTAAAGAAGATGACACGGAGGTTTTGCGCACGAAGTCGAATATCGCCGGCATATTCATCTCGCTGGGGCGTTTCGACGAAGCTGCGCCGCTCGTAAAAGCGGTGCTTGAGCTTCGATCCCAGAAACTCGGTTCCCAAAGTCGAGATGCCCTCTACAGCAAGTGGCAGAACTCGATCCTCCTCTTTTCGAAGGGCGACATCGGCGCAGCGGAAACGACCGCCCGGGAGTACCTCGAAGATACTCTAAAGCTCCACGGTGCCGAGCATCAGAATTCCCGGTATGCCCGGTGCTATCTGGCCGGCATCCTCGTTGAGAAAGGCGACCTCGCGACGGCGCTCGATACGGCCCGCGAGATCTCCAAGTGGTATGAGCAACACCCCGGCGAAGACCGGGCCGGTAAAGTGGATGCGGACATGCTCCTTGGCGAAGCGCTCATGGTATCCGGCGATCTCGCCAAAGCCCGCCCGCTGCTTCTCGCAGCGCTTCGTGATCAGGAAGCCCTGGCCGGCCCGACGGATCTCGGAACCCTTCGTGGAAAACTTCTCGTCGCCCGCGTGCACATTAAAAGCGGTGAATCACCGGCAGCCGAGCCGGTTCTCCGTAGCATCATCGACACCGCTTCCACCAAACTCGACGCCGAACATCCGCTCATCGCCGAGGCAGGAATCGAACTCGCAGACGTGCTCGAAAAAGACGGGAAATCCGCAGAAGCCGCCGAGTTCAAGAAGCGCGCCCGGGAAATCGCGACGAAGAAACTGCACGCCGATTCACCGCTGCGCAAGCGGTGTGAGAAGTGACGGAGGATCATAGTCAGTCTGGCGGGCCAGCAGCGTTCACAAATCGCTCACGCCAACTCGCCAAAACAATCAGACCGTGGGGAGGTGACTACGAAGGGCGCGAAGACCGCGAAGAAAGCCTATTCGTTCCTTCGCGTGCTTCGCGCCCTTCGTAGTCATTTTGTTTTGCGATGAGGGTATTAATCCCGCACCGCGCCGGTCACCATTTCAAGGACGCGGCGCAGGCCGTCGTCGCCTCCGAGGCTGCCTTCGTGGAATGGGGTGCGCGGTAATGGTTGCCAGTTGTCGCGCTCGTGGCTCGGTTCGGGTTGCGGGAT
Source organism: Verrucomicrobiaceae bacterium (assembly GCA_043728745.1). Classification (GTDB taxonomy): domain Bacteria; phylum Verrucomicrobiota; class Verrucomicrobiia; order Chthoniobacterales; family Chthoniobacteraceae; genus SXWH01. The sequence goes on along the minus strand of JAYTMG010000502.1, from coordinate 4,535 downwards.
CTTGGTGAAGGTCGGATCGTATTGGGTGTCTTTGCCGCCCATCTTGTAGATGACGACGTCGAGCGACGGGATGACGAAAATGCCGAAGCCACCTGCGCCGCTTTTGTAAAAAGCATCGCGCGGAGCGCCGGCTACATGGCCGTCCGCATTGTGCTCGAACTGGAGCGAGAACGGCGTGTGTTTATTAAATGGCGAGGGCTGGTTGCAGAGCGCGATGTAGTCGGCGGGGACGACTTGCTTGTCCGCCCAGCGCCCCTTTTTCAGCAGGCAGTAGCCAAATCGCAGCGCGTCTGTGGCGTGGAGCGCGGTGCTCCCCGCGCCGTTTGCGTGGGGCATGAGGAAGTCGCCGCGCTGGAGGCAATAGTCCCACGCGCCCCAGCCCATCGGCTTCGCGAGGCGGGTGTCGATGTAGTCTTTCAGTTCGGTTCCCGTAATGCGCCGCATCACGATCGAGGCGATGTGCGGCGATGGCGACGAATACGAATAGCCTTCGCCCGGCGCGCACCACAGCGGCACGCGCAGTGAAGACGTGTCGAGGTCGCGGATGTTTTGTCCGGGCACGGGCTTTAGCTGCGTGACTTTGCTGTCGGCAGTCACGCCCGTTGGCGCGCCGCCTTCGCCCCAGTATCCGGCGCTCATGCAGAGCAAATGCCCGAGCGTGATGTCGGCCTTTCGCGGGTCGTCGAGCGGGAGGGCTTCGGGAAGATATTTTTCGTTGAAGACTTTCGTCGCGAGACCGTCGGGAATCTTCGCGCGGAATTCGTCGAGCATCACGCCGCACGCGATGCTGGTGAATGCTTTGCCGGTGGATGCCATGTCGGGATTCACGGTGCGACTTGCGCGGCCCGCGTATTTTTCGAAAACGAGGTAGCCGTGCCGCACGACGAGCAGGCCGGTATTTTGGCTGCAACGCTGGGTGAAATCCCAAGTGCGTTCGAGCTTCACGAGGTCCATCCCGGCTTTGTCGCGAATCTCTTCCGCGGTCTTCAGCGTGCGCCAGCCGCCTTCGCTGTCTGGCGGCGGGAAGTAGTCATCCGCTTGCACTGCGGCTGAGAGCACGATGGCAAAATGGAGGCAGATGGCGGACGCTTTTTTCATCCGCGGAACTTTGCAACGGAGCCCGGCGGCGTCGAGGATGGATTCGGACGCGGCTAATTTCGCGAGGACAGGAGACTTGTCATTTTCACCTCCCAAGAGAACCATTTACTTGTGAAACGACTGCTCCTTTTTCCACTCATCATCGCACCCGCTGTGGCTGCCGAACTTCCGGTGCCTGCGCGTGTTGAGTTCAACCGCGACGTGCGGCCCATCCTCGCTGACTCTTGCTTTCGCTGCCACGGATTTGACAAGGCGGAAAGGAAGGGCGATGTGCGACTCGATGTTCGCGAAGCGGCGATTGCGAACATTGAAGGAATCCACCCGATCGTCCCCGGGAAACCCGAGGAGAGCGAAATGTGGAAGCGCATCAACGCGACGGATGAGGATGAAGTAATGCCGCCGCCCAAAGCGAATCATCAGCTCACTGCGCGCGAGAAGTTGGTGCTGAAAAAATGGATCGAGCAGGGCGCGGAGTATCAGGCGCACTGGGCATACATCCCGCCGACAAAGCCAGCCGTCCCGAAGCCAGACCTCGGTCCGTGGGCTCGCAGCGGGAATCCGCTGGATGCTTTTGTGCGGGCGCGGCATGTCGAACTGGGGCTGGCTCCCGCGCCACAGGCGGAGCGGGCCACACTTGTCCGGCGGCTTTCGTTCGACCTTCTCGGGCTGCCGCCGAAGCCGGATGATGTGGATTCTTTTGTGAATGACGCAGCGCCGGACGCTTATGAGAAGCTCGTCGATCGGTTGCTGGCGTCGGAGCATTTTGGCGAGCGGATGGCGGTGTGGTGGCTCGACCTTGTGCGCTTTGCGGATACGATCGGCTACCACTCGGATAATGGCCGGAACATTTGGCCTTATCGGGATTACGTGATTCGCGCGTTCAACGAAAACAAGCGCTTCGACCGGTTCACCATCGAGCAAATCGCCGGTGATTTATTGCCCGACGCCAGCCGTGATACGCGTGTGGCGAGCGCTTACAATCGGCTGATACTTTCCACGGAAGAAGGCGGCGCGCAGGCGAAGCAATACGAGGCGAAATATGTCGTGGACCGCGTGAAGAGCATCGGCACTACGTGGCTGGCGCAGACGTTCATGTGCTCGGAGTGCCACGATCATAAATTCGATCCGGTGACTGCGCGGGACTTTTATTCGATGGGTGCATTCTTTGCCGATTTGAAAGAGCCGATCATTGGCCGCCGAGAAGACGGGATGCCGGTTCCATCGCCGGAGCAGGAGGCAAAGCAGAAGGAGTTTTCCGCGAAACTTGCGGAGTTGCGGACGAAGCTGGATGCGCCTGATTCGGTTGTCGATGCAGCGCAGGCCGCGTGGGAAAAGGTGAACGAAAATGGAGCGCCCGATGTCGCGTGGACGGCGTTGCGTCCATCCGCTGCGACGAGCGCTGGAAGCAAGATTTTGGTGCGCGATGACAACACGCTGAAAGTCGAGGTCGATGGAAACGCGGCGTCGGATACTTACAAGATTGCGCTCCTTCTTCCCGCCGGCACGACAGGGCTGAAGCTGGATGCGCTGCCGAGCGCCTCGCTTCCTGCGAGCGGCCCCGGTCGTTCAGGCAAAGGTAATTTCGTGCTGACGGAATTCTCGGTCGAGCAGGAAGGAAAGAAGCTGAAGCTTTCCAATGCGACGGCGACCTTCGAGCAAGCGGGCCACAAGGCCGCGAGTGCCATTGATGGAAAGAACGCGGGCAAGGAAAATGGCTGGGCCGTGATGGGCAACGCGGGGCGGGAGGCATCGGCGTATTTCGAGCTGGAGCAGACGATCGAGAAATCTGCGGATGTGGTCGTGCTCATGCGACAGTCGTACGGAGACAATCATACGTTGGGAAAATTCCGACTCTCCGCAACCGCCGCGCCGCGTCCTGTGCGCGCACCGAATGTCGCGTTGCCTTCCGAGATTCTCGCCATAATCAAGACCGCGCCGGGCGAACGAAATGCGGAGCAGGGGAAAAAGCTAACGACGCATTTCCGCACTGTGAGTGCGGAAACTAAGGCGCTTCGAGATTCCATCGCGCAGTTGGAAAAGGAGAGCGTCGCGTTCGATAAATCCATCGCCCGCGTGATCGTGAGCGACAGCGGCGCGCCAAGGACGGTGCGCATTCTTCCGCGTGGCGATTGGCAGGATGAAACGGGCGAGATCGTGCAGCCCGCGACGCCGCGCTTTTTGCCGGGAGCCGTGGAGAGCAGCGAGGGCAAGCGACTCACGCGGCTCGAGCTCGCGCAGTGGTTGGTGTCCCGCGAGAATCCGCTGACGGCGCGCGTTTTTATGAATCGCGTGTGGAAGCAGTTTTTCGGCATCGGGCTCAGTAAGACGCTGGAGGACATCGGGACGCAATCCGAGCTGCCGCCGAATCAAGCGATGCTGGACTGGCTCGCGGTCGAATTTATGGACCGTGGTTGGGATGTGAAAGCGATGGTCCGGTTGCTCGTGATGAGCGAGGCATACCGCCAGAGTTCCATCGCGCCGAAGGACGCAGTCGCGCGAGATCCGCAGAATCGCGAGATCGCCCGGCAGGGCCGTTGGAGGCTCGATGCGGAGTATGTGCGCGACAATGCACTGAGCATCGCGGGCCTCCTTGTGCATAAATTGGGCGGCCCAAGCGTGAAGCCGTATCAACCCGGCGGTTATTGGGAGAATCTGAATTTCCCCACCCGCGAATGGGAGAACGACAAGAACGAAAACCAATGGCGGCGGGGCCTCTACACATGGTGGCAGCGGAGTTACGCGCATCCCGCGATGCTGGCGTTTGACGCGCCGACGCGCGAGGAGTGCAGCGCAGACCGGCTCCGGTCGAACATTCCGCAGCAGGCGCTGGCTCTCCTGAACGATCCGGAGTTTGTCGAATCCGCCCGCGCGTTGGCGCTGCGGATGTTACGCGAGGGCGGCGAAACTCCGGAGTCGCGAATCGCCTGGGCTTGGAAAAAAGCCACGGGTCGCGCGGCAAATGCGGAGGAGGTAAAGCTTCTCGGCGACTTGCTCCGGAAGCATCAGGATTCTTTTCAGAAAGAGCCCGGCGCTGCAGAGGCGATCGTTAAAGTCGGGCAGTTCGCAACTCCTTCGGATGCGGTGAAAAGCGAGCTTGCAGCTTACACTTCAGTCGCCCGCGCGATCCTGAATCTGCACGAAACCATCACGCGTTTTTAGGGCGAGGACTGGCGCGTCCACTTCTCCGTGAGATTGGATGCGAGCTGCATCACCTCGACTGGATCGAACGGTTTGCGGAGGATCAGGAGACGGTCGGTTTTCCCGAGTTGCGCGACGATTTCCTCCCACGAGTAGTCGGAGTAGGCGCTGCAAATGACGATTTGCATCGAAGGAGCGACTTCCCAAATTCGGCTGATTGTTTCGATGCCGTCCCAGCCGGGCGGCATCCGCACATCGACAAAAGCCATAGCGTATGGGTTGCCGGATTTCTCGGCCTG
>JAYTMG010000501.1:0-1825 GCA_043728745.1 Verrucomicrobiaceae bacterium | reverse complement strand
AAACGCCGACCGCGAGCTGTTTTCGCAAGCCATCAAGCTCGCCCAAGGCAACCAAGCCAAAGCCGCCCGCTGGCTCGGCGTCTCGCGCCTGACCATGCGGGAAAAGCTCACCCACTTCGGCGTCCGTCCCGCACGGGAGGGCGTCGGCGAATGATGCGCGCGAGCCTCAGCAAGCAGTGCAGGCAAGAATCGCCAATCGCTCGACGAGCGACGGACGGGAGTGAAGCGACCCGCGCGACGCGGCGACGCTGTGCCAGCGGCTGTCGCGCTACGTCGATGGCAACACGCACGAACTGGCCGTGATCCGCGTGCCGAGCGAGGAGGAGGCGACTCGATGCCGACCACCCGCACGCCTCATACACGACGTGGACGCCGGCTGCTCCCGCCGCCTGCGCCCCCAGCCGCCTTTCCGCAGCCGTCGACGACCTTGGCCGAGTAATCGCCTTGATTCATGCTCTGCTCCCAGGTCGGCGCTTTGTCCAGCGAACCGGCGCTGCTGCCGGAGTGCTTGCGCGCATTCCAGCTTCCGCTTTCAAAGGTATCTTCCCAGATCAGGTTACGGCGCTCGCCGCTCTGAAAGGCGGGGCCGTCGAGGATGCTCGATTTTTTGGGTTCATCCGCGTGCGCTCCAGCGCAGAAGGAAAGCAGCGCAAGGAACAGGGGTTGGGGTTTCATTTTCTGGGTCGTGTCGTGGGTTGAGCCGCGAGGGTCGTTGGCGTCATCGAAGCGATCAGATCGGAATGCATACCCGGCATCACGACAATCGCCGAACGGCGCCCGCGCTTGGAAATAATGGCGCAGAAGTCCTGCGTTTTAGCCTCCGGGATTGCGCAGATTGAGGAGCGCCCTTCCTGAACCAATCGTCGCCGAACCATGCGCTGCAGCCAGTTTGGAAGCCGTAGATGGCGCGATACTTTGCGGTTCCAAGATGTCGCTGTCTTGCAAGGTGGCGCAGCTTTCACGCGTGATTTGCATGAAATCTGTATGACCGCTCCTCGAACAGCCGACTAACCGTCTTCCGTCGCGTGCGTGACGAAATCCACCGCGTCTTTGCAGCCTACGCGGCCGGCCGGCCGGATTGCCGGAGTGCGGCAAATGGAGGTTAGCGGTTGCTTGGGCCGCACCCTTCAAAATTTCGAGGGTTTGCCGTCAGCGTGTCGTTACACTGTTTCGTAATGGACCAATCCTCCCTCGATCAACTTTTGCAGCAACGCCGGGAAAAGCCGGCGCCTGTTCTGCCCGGTTCGTTTTCCCAGAATGTCTGGCGGGAGATTCGTCAGCGGAAAGCTGCCCGTGAACCAGCCGCTTCGGTTTCGCTTTGGCACGGGCTGCTCCGACCGCAAATTGTGCTGGCGGCGCTGACGTTGGCGATCGCGGTCGGTGTGGCGGTGGGCGCAGGAAACTGGGCTCCGGTCTCGCAAGCGGCGCAGACGCGCGAAGCCTTGGATTTAGAGGTCTTCGGAAGAGATGCGTCGGCACTGCCTTCGACGTTGCTCGCAAACAATCTATGAAGCGCGCTCTGCCGCTGATCGGGCTTCTGCTCGCGGTTGCCGCAGTTGCCTGCATCGCTTGCATTTTCACGATGCGCTTCACGCAAGAACGCTCGCGGATAAGCCATGCGGATGCGCATCTCTGGATTCATACGCAGCTCGGCCTCACGGCCGAACAGGAGAAGCAGCTTGGCCCGATCGAGCAGCGATACGACGAGCAAAAAAAGCATCTCGGCGAGCTGATCCGGTTGGCGAATATGGAGCTCGCGCAAGCGCTGCTAAGCGACAAAGGCGACTCGCCACGCGTGAAAGCGGCGCTTGCGAAAATCCACGAG
>JAYTMG010000500.1:0-7543 GCA_043728745.1 Verrucomicrobiaceae bacterium | reverse complement strand
TGTCGGCCTCAAGAACTTCCTTCAGATCAGCTAAGCCTTCAATCTCATTCAACTCATGCTCGGGCAATTCTTTGATCATGTGGATTCGCCTGCCGATCTCTCCGTCGACTTGCCGCAGTTTTGCGCGCAACCCATTTAATCTTACCTCCCGCAGCACACTCATCATCAGCGCCGCATCCACCATCCATGCTATTAGCGACCGTAGCCCATCCGGCAATTGGCCAAGTTCCAGCGTATCCTTTCGCCACTTCACCTTCAGTCCATCCTCGGGCCACTTGCGCACAACAAAGTCAAACGGTGCCTCCACAACCCGGCGCACTGTTTCGAGAATCCGATTGATCAGTTTCAGGTCAGCAGAATCATTATCCCCCATTGCCAGATCGATCTTCGTTTGCAGCACCAGTTTCCCCAGTCGCTCGGCGAATCGCTCCGAGTGCCCCATTGACCGTTGAAAACCCAGCCGTTCCGAGAGCACGCGCTCTTCCAGCGAAAGCCGGTCCGGGTCCGCATTCGCTGGCGAACCGGGAGCCAGCGGCTTTTCCGCGCCTGCGTGCGCTCCACCGCTGTATGCAAATGCCGCCGATTCGCGGAGAGCTTGCATTACCGCTTCCGTGCGAGGGCCGACCGGGGCGATTCCGCGCGAATCCAGCTTCAGATTTACCGTGGCATTGGCTTCGCCACCCGCATCCACCTCCACCGAAAATTCCCCGTCCTGCCGCGCCCCGGAGCGACGCTGCAATTCCCGCGAATCTCCCAGCGCTGCCGCCACCGCCGCGAGCAGGCGCGATTTCCCCGTTCCGTTCACCCCAGTAAGGATATGCACCTCCGCAAGATCGGCATTTGTCGCCGCCGGGAACTCGATGCGGCCCTTGGCAAATGGTGATAGTGAGGAAAACTCAATAGCTCGGATTTTCACCCGCTCACCCTATGCGGCTGAGGACTTTCCCGGCAACCAAAGATTCATTTTCCCCGCTTGCCAAACCATGCTCGCTCGGTAGCCTTCGCATCATGCTTGGACTCACTTCCACTCGCATTTTTGGGCTCGGTTCCGTGATGGCAGGGCTCAGCCTCTCTAAACAGGGCGGTTTTTCGGGACTCCGAGCCACCATCCCCGCCGGAGCCAATGGCAACGCGATCGGCCCATTCGTCGTAGGCCAGACGATCCGCGTGCGCACCTCGGTGACCAATAGCCACGGGACGCGCAATAGCGGGCCCCGGCGGCTGATCATTCAGGCGGTGGAGGCGTGAGCGGGCGCATCCGTGCGAAGAGCGCAAAGCGCCGTGGAGTGCTGGAACTTGTTCCAGCCGTCGGCGAGCGGACTTGTCCGCCGCCACTATGTCTTTGCATAGAAGCGTGCGAGTTCTCTGCAACCGTGGATTCCCGTGACTCAGCGCGGACAAGTCCGCTGGGGGACGGCGGCGACAAGTCGCCGCACTCCACGGCCTCGCGGAAGGCGAATGGGAGCGGGGCTTTCCTAAGCCCTGTTTGCCGCGATAGCGGCAATCCAAACTTGCCACTGACGTGCCATCGGGGCTTAGGAAAGCCCCGCTCCCATTCGTTTCCGTGCGTCAGCTTGTTTCGGGAGGATGGTAGAAGCGGGCGCTTGAAAGGGGGCTGGTGATGGATTGGTCGTTGTTTAAGCCGAGGGAGAAGATGGCGTATGAGCAGGCGCTGGAGAAGATTGAGCGGTGTCGCAGGAATGGGGCAATTGAGTTGGGTTTATCCAATCTAGGTCTCACGCAACTGCCGCCAGAGATCGAAAAGCTCACCGCGCTGGAGAGGCTATATCTACAAGACAATCAACTTACGCAACTACCCCCAGAAATCGGCAAGCTCACCGCGCTAACGACGCTTTATCTTTACAGCAATCAACTCACGCAACTGCCGCCAGAGATCGGCAAGCTTACGGCCCTGACGACGCTCAATTTGCAAGACAATCAACTTAAGCAACTACCGCCAGAGATCGGCAAGCTCACGGCTCTGACGGGGCTTGATCTGCAAGGCAATCAACTCACGCAACTGCCGCCAGAGTTTGGTGAGCTCACGGCCCTGACGGCGCTTTGGCTTCAAGAAAATCCACTCACGCAACTACCGCCAGAGATCAGGAAGCTCACAGTGCTTGCAAGGCTTTATCTGCAAAGAAATTTCGCTCTGGGGCTGCCGGAGGATATTGAGGCAACGCAGGATGCATCTGCTATTCTTTCCTACTACTTCAACACCCAACAAGCAGCCCGCCCGCTGAACGAAGTCAAACTCGTCCTCTGCGGACGCGGGGCTACCGGCAAAACCTCGCTCGTGGATCGCCTGCTCCGCAACACGTTCGACCCCACGAAGCCCGAGACGACGGGCATCGCGCTGGAGGATTGGACGATGAAGTGCGGGCAAGGCGACATCACCGCACATGTCTGGGACTTCGCGGGGCAGGTGATCACGCACTCGATGCACCAGTTCTTTTTTTCCATCCGCACGGTATATGTGCTCGTGCTCACGGGGCGCGAGGACAAGGCGGAGGGGGATGCGGAGTATTGGCTGAAGCTCATCGCGGCGTTTGGCAGTGAGGAGGGCAAGGGGCCGCCTGTCATCGTCGCGCTGAATAAATGGGACTCCACGCAAGTGCGCGTGGACCGTGGGTATCTGCGCGAGCGGTATCCTTTCATCGTCGGCTTTGTGGAGACAGACTGCGCGACCGGGCGCGGCATCCCGGACATGCAGCGCACGCTGCACGGCGTGGTGGATACGCTGCCGTGGGTGCGGGGCCCTTTTCCCAAAGCATGGTGGGGAGTAAAGGAAGCCCTCGCGCAATGGCCCAAGCCGACGATGGGCTACGACGAATACCTCGCGCTTTGCACGCGGCACGAGGTGACGGGTGAGGATGCGGAGAGCCTCGCGACGGTGCTGCATCAGCTCGGCCTCGCGCTCAACTACCGCAACGACGCACGCCTCCGCGATTCCACAGTGCTGAAACCGGCGTGGCTCACGGGCCATGTGTATGACCTCATCCGCGACGCACAAAAACGCGCGGGCACTCTCTCGCGCTCGGAACTCGCCGCGCTGCTGCCCGATGTGGACACGCCAAAACTGCGGCAGTTCTTGCTCATGGCGATGGAGCGATTCGACCTCGCGTATCCCGTGGAGGACTCGGCGAAGTGGCTCGTCCCGCTCGGGTTGCCGGATACGCAGCCCGAAGAGGCATCCACTTTCAAACACGAGCGCGATGCCACACGCTTGCGCTATCGCTACACGGCGATGCCGGAGGGTCTCGTGCCGCGATTTATCGTACGCACGCATCCGCTCATTGACGGTGAGCAGCGCTGGGCTTCTGGCGTCATCCTCGCTCGCGACGGTGCGCGTGCGCTGGTCCGTGCGGCCAAGCAGGACAAGCAAGTGGAAGTCACTGTCACCGGCCCCGCCGAAGCGCGGCAGGCGCTCGCCGGCCTCTGCCTTGCCGAGATGCGAGCCATCCATAGCGACATCCCCGGCTTGAATCCCGTGGAAGAATCCGAAATGGCAGGCGAGTGGATGAAGCTCAGCACCGTGGAGCGTAACGAAGCCCTGCACCAAAGGACGGTCGTGGAAACTGCGACCAAACGCATCGAGCTGGACCCGACCAAGGAGCTGAACGAATACACCGCCGAGGCCGCGCGGGATGACTCGTGGAAGCCGCGCCTTTTCCTCTCCTACTCGCACGCCGATGAACGCTACCGCAAGCGCCTCGACATCGAGCTAAAGGTGCTCGCCAACCTCGGCCTCATCGCCGCCTCGTGGCACGACCGCAAAATCCAGCCCGGCGACAAATGGGACGATGAGATCAAACGCGAACTCGATGACGCCGAGGTGATTATCCTGCTCGTAAGCTCAAACGCGCTCGCGTCGCACTACATCGACACCGTGGAAATGAAGCGGGCCATCGAGAGGGCAAATGCAAGGGAAGTGGAGATCATCCCCATCGTAGTCGAGCCCTGCCTCTGGACGAAAGGAGCGCTTGGGAAATTCCAAGGACTCCCGCGCGACAACCGCAGCGTGATGGAGACAAAGCCGCAAAAGCTCGCATGGGCCGATATCGCCACCGCGCTGCACGAGAAGCTGAAAACGCTGCGAGAGCGGCACCGGAAATAGAAAGATCGCGCAAGTCGCGCTCGCATTTTTCTGCGGCGTCGATTACCTCCGCTGCATGAGCAAACAGGTCATCCCGGTCACCGTCCGCGCAATCATGCCGTATAACAGCGGGCGTGCGGTCTTTATCGGCACCGAACAGAAAGTTTTCATCATCTATGTGGATGAAGGCGTCGGTGCGGCGATCGCCATGTTCATCAACAAGACCCCCAAGGAGCGCCCGCTGACGCATGATTTGATGGGGCATCTGATGACGGCTCTCGGCGCGAAAGTGGAGCGCGTCATCATCAACGATATGAAGAGCGAGACGTATTTCGCGCGTCTCATCATCAGTGCGGAGAACGAGCTTCATGCGCGGAAGATTATCGAACTGGACGGACGCCCGAGCGACAGCATCGCCCTAGCCATCCAGCAAGGCGCGCCTATTTACGTGTCTAGCGAAGTGTGGGAGGAAGTGGAGGATCGCACGGACATTCTACGCAAAATGGAGGAGCAGGGCGGGGCGGAGGCGTAGGGGGAAGGACGAATGACGAATGACGAATGACGAAGTCGCAAGCGTGAGGCGAACCAACTCGCTTGCGTTTCGTCATTCGTCATTCGTCATTCGTCATTGGTCATTCCCCCGCCCGCGTCACCTTAAATCTCGTCGCTGTCGGCGCGTGGGGGTTCCTGCCACTTGATGGGGCCGTAGCCGATGTCGTCTTCATCAAAGCGGGCAAGTTCCTTGTCTTCTTCCACCGGTTCCGGGGTCACTTCGAGGTCTGTTTGTCCGATGAAAAGTTCCCCGCTGAAGATGCCGCCTTTTTCCACCGTGATTGCGCGCGCATAGACGGAGCCTTCGAGCCAGCCGCCTTTGTTGATGATGACTTTGTCGGCGATGACTTTTGCGGTTGCCTTGCCGTTCACCACGAATTCTTTGCACTTCATTGTGCGCACAAACTCGACGTCTGATTTCTTGTCCACGAGGAGTTGTTTGGAATCGATGCCGCCTGTCATCCTGCCCTTCACACGCACGGTCGCGGTGCCGGTGCAGACGATGTAGCCGCGGAGGCTGCCTTCGATTTTTGCAGACCCGCAGGTGACTTTGGTGCTCGTGAGGTCGCCTTTTGTTGCGATGTGAATCTCTCCGGCAGTTTGCACGCTGCGGCTAAAAGGAGAGGTGATTTTAAAATCGCGGAGGTCAATGTAGGAGCCACAGTCTGGGCACATCGTGCTGTGCGCCTCGGTGCTGAGGATTTGCGTGTGCGCGCAGGTGAAACAGACGACTTCGCGCTGCTTCACGCCGAAGACCATCCGGCTCAGTTTTTGGAAGAGTCCCGGTTCTTTGACGATGCTCGTGTTCGAGTCGTCCGTGACGCGCTCCAGCGGATATTCGTTCCGGCACTTCCGGCAGACCGTGGTGCGCAGCAGTACAGACTCTTCCTGGACGTGCCCACAGTGCGGGCACATCGCGGAGAGTTTTTCGGTATTGCGACGTTGGTTTTTGGCCACGGAAATGAGTCAGCGCAGTGCAGGACTGCGCCGGATAAAATGGGACAAGCGCCGCAAATGATGTGCGGCGCATCCGCAACCGCTACCCGCCGGGAGTATGGGGCTTTCCTTGACGGAAATCCCGACCCGTCCGGCGGGAGCGGTTACAAATGGGATGTTCGCCCGAATGGGGCGTCCCGTTTAGCGGGCTGGTCCGCCGGTTCCAGTCGCGGGCGGGCGCACGATCTCGGGCTGGCGCATCGACACCTTGTTCGGTGTGACTTCGGATTTGCCGACGAATGTCGCGCCGTCTTCGATGACGAGGCGTGTTGCCTTCAGGTCGCCGTGGAGAACCGCGTGGGCCTTGAGTTCGCAGCGTTCTTCGACGGTGATATTGCCGTGGACCTTGCCGAGAACGGTCACGGATTTTGTTTTGATTTCGCCTTTGATTTCGGCGTTTTCGCCGACGGTCAGGACGCCGGATGAATTGATTTCGCCTTCGATTTTACCATCGATGGTGAGTTCATTTTGGAATTTGAGCGAACCTTTGATTTCGACGTCGCTGCTCAGGATGTTTTTGGATTGTGTTTCGGCCATTGTAATTGCGCGGTTTGTGTTGCGTGAATGCCATTACTCACTGTGAGTGAGGCACTTGTGTATCGGTTCGAAAACGGTCTGTCTTCGCCCCTCAACTGGCCGGGAGTATGGATTTCGACTCCGGCGTGTCAACACAAGGAATGGTGTTTGATGGGATTTGCGCTACGAGATATTCGAAACATGAAATCCGCGATTCAAATCCGCGCCGCCACCGTGGCGGACATCCCGCTCATCCGATCGCTTGCCCACACGATCTGGCACGCGCATTACCCCGCGATTATCCCGGTGGCACAGATCGATTTCATGCTCGACTGGATGTATTCCGCAAAGGAAATCGTGCGTCAACTCGCGCGAGGGACGCGGTGGGAGCTCGTGGAAGTGGAAGGGGACGTCATCGGTTTTGTGAGCTACGAACTAGAGGCGGATGGGCGGGTAAAACTGCACAAACTCTACATTTTGCCATCGCACCATCGGCGCGGCTTCGGGCAGCAGCTTTTGGCGCACGTCCTCCAGCAGGCGGCAGCACTCGGCGGGTCCGAGGTTTGGATGCAGGTGAACAAGCGCAACATCGCTGCGGTCGCTGCTTACAAAAAAGCGGGCTTTCACATCGCGCAAGAGGCGTCGTTCGACATCGGCCAGGGATTCGTGATGGACGATTTTCTGATGGCCAAATTGCTATGAACTTAGAAACGGCGATGGAGTGTCCACGAAATCCACAAAAGACACTAAAAGAGGGTTCTAGAAAGAATACGACGCTCACCCAATGGGTGAGTGTCGCGATTCCTGCAAGTCCTTGGTATTTCGTGTTTTTTAGTGTCTTTCGTGGACTCCCAATCACGTTTCTAAGGTAAAGAGGTGAATGCGGGATTGGCGGATGCGAAGCATCTTTGGAGGATGCGGGCGCAAAAAGTCGGATGCGCGTCGTAGCTCGACATTCCAATGTCGAGTATTGGCGTTTCCATCAGAGAGCCCGCCCCGCATATCCGGGGGCGTCACTCGACATTGGAATGTCGAGCTACGTTTTTGCGCCCGCATCTTTGGAGTGCGAAACGAAGTTCCGCTTTGAGCGATATGCGCCGGGGGAGGCGTGCGGAAGGCGGAACGAGACTATAGCGGAGGCGCGAATGGGAGCGGGGCTTTCCTAAGCCCCGTTGCCACGTCAGTGGCAAGCGCGAGTTGGCGCTATCGCGCCAAACGGGGCTTAGGAAAGCCCCGCTCGTGCGCTGTGAAGCAGCACGACCCTCCGGTGTGAAAGACACCGGTCAGTTGGAGCGTAATCCGGCTGAGAACTTGAAGTAACTGCGTCGCCGCGAGGCGGGGTGGGGAGCAACCAAAAGAACCTGATAGACAGCAACGTAAAGT
>JAYTMG010000499.1:0-15552 GCA_043728745.1 Verrucomicrobiaceae bacterium | reverse complement strand
CGACTTCAAAAAAGCCGACGTGGCGGAATGGCAGACGCGCTAGACTCAAAATCTGGTATCCTCACGGGTGTAAGGGTTCGAGTCCCTTCGTCGGTACTTCCCGGTTCAACGGGTTGTGGAAATCTCTACGTGAAATTGAATCGCACGAGGTGGAAAAAAACGGGTGCGGCGAAACAGAGCGAGTCGATTCGGTCCACGATTCCGCCATGGCCGGGAATGAGGTCGCCGTAGTCCTTCACCCCGCGGTCGCGTTTCACGGCAGACATCACGAGCCCGCCGAAGAAGCCCATCAACACGATGACGGCGGACATCCCGGCGGCTTGCAATGGCGTGAAGGGTGTAATCCACCAAAGCGCGGCTCCCGCACCGCAGGCCGAGAGTCCTCCGCCCACGAGTCCGCCGAGCGTTTTACTGGGGCTCACGAGCGGGGCGATTTTGCGGCGGCCGCAAAGTTTTCCCCATGTGTATTGGAGCACGTCGGAGATTTGAACGACGAAGAAGAGGAAGAAGATCAAAAAGCCGTTTCGGCCTTCGTAGCCGGGGATTGTGAGCATGTGCAGCGCCGGTGCGTAGCTCGCGAAATAGACCGCGACCATTAGCCCCCATTGAATCTTCGCGGTCCGTTCGAGGAAGTTTTGGGTGTCCCCCGCGAGGGCAATTCGCATGGGAATAAAAAGGAATGCATAGACGGGAATGAGGATGTTGAAGAGCCCATACCAATGCGTCTTTACGGTCCAGTAATGAAGCGGGGTGATGACAAAAAATGCCCAAAACAGCACGCGATGATCGCCGCGTCGTGTCGGGGTGAGCGTGATGAATTCCCGCAGCGCAAAAAAGGAAACAAGACCAAAAAGGATGAGGGTCGCCATTTGTCCGCACAGCAGCGCTCCGCCGATCGTGGCGCTCATAATCCACCAAGCGTTCACTCGTGCGACGAGATTATCGACGACCCGAAGGCCGCCTTCGCTGGTGACGGTCTTTTTCAAAATCGCGCCGGTGATGGAGCCAGCGGAGAGGATGCCGAGGACGATACCAGCGAGAAGTTTGGCGTCTGCGTTCATTGTGGTCGGAGTGCGTTGAGCGCTGCACGGGCGCGGGTGAGAAATGCAGGTTTTGGCTCCGCAGGATCGAATGGCACGGGTTCGCCGAAATGGACGGAACAGAGCATGGGTACGGGGAGAATCTCGCCCTTGGGCAGGACGCGATTCAGGTTGTCGAGAAAGACGGGGATCAGTTCCACATCGGGCCGTGCCGACGCGAGGTGATGGATGCCGGCCTTGAATTCGCCGAGCTCGCCGCCGGGCAGGCGCGTGCCTTCGGGAAAGATGATGAGCGAGTCCCCGTCCGCCAGTGCATCAAGCATCGGCGTGAGGGGATTGTTCGTGCGGTTTACGCGTTTGCGCTCGATGAGCACGGCGCGAAACACATTCTTCGCGAGGTATCCGCGAATCGGCGTGGACCAATAATCATGCGCACCGACGGGCCGAGTTTTGCGGCGCAACTCAGTGGGCAGCGCGGACCAGAGCAGCACGAAATCGAGGTTGCTCGTGTGGTTCGCAAAATAGATGCGCTGCCGCGGCTCGGGCAAGCAGCCGCGCCACCGCGGAGTGCCGCCCGTAAGAAAGCGTGTAGTAAATGCAAGAAGCCGTCCGATCATTCACCATCGTGTAGATGCGATACTCGCGGCGTGCAATCGCGGCGGTTTAGGATCTCGTCGCGCAGCGGGGCCGGTACGTGCGTCATCCGCTAAATGCTTTCTTTGAGTGTCGATCATTTCATTTGTTCGTGAACATTGCAGCGGTAACTCGAACCATTTACACGTCCTTCACAAATCTCAGTCGAACTGCACACATTGGCTTTACCGCAGGGTGCGATGGATTTCGCGCAAACCTGAACCATGAATAGAAAATCTACATCCGCCTTGAACGTAATCTCACTCATCGGGCTACTCGTAATTCCGGCACCGTGGGCGATGGCGCAATTACCCACGGGCGTTGCACTGAAAATGAACCCCGGAACCGTGGTCAATATCGGTCAGATCGAGATTGCAGACCCCGGGAATCATTCGTGGAAATTGCAGAGTTCTACGAACCTTTCCATCTGGACCGATGTGGAGACTTGGAAGGTCCACAATGGACGTTTTGTAAAAAGTATTCCACGCGCAGCGGCCCCGCTTGCGCAGTACTTTCGGACAGTTTACGACCCCGCGCAACAGACTGCGACGACAACACTTTTGAATGGAGTGGCTCTCCCGACTCCAATCGCGAACTATGCGAACCCCACGCTGCCTCCGGGATTCCTCGTTGCGCCAATCACCACGCAGGACAATACGCCCGCGACGAATCCCGTCACAAATCCGGCTGCTACTTTGGGGCGCGTCCTTTTTTACGACAAGCGACTCTCGGCCAATAATACGGTTTCGTGCGCCTCATGCCATCGGCAGGAAAACGGATTTTCCGATCCGCGGCGATTTAGCGTCGGGTTTGCAGGCGGGCTCACTGACCGGAATTCCATGGGGCTCACAAACGCACGGTGGTATCAACGTGTGAAGTTTTTCTGGGATGAGCGGGCTGCAACGCTGGAAGCGCAAACCTTGCAGCCAATCCAAAACGCGATCGAGATGGGAATGACTCTGCCCGCACTCGAGGTGAAGCTTGCTGCGGAGCCATATTATCAAACGCTCTTCACGAACGCATTCGGCACTTCCGCAGTGACTTCGGACCGCATCTCTCGGGCGCTAGCGCAGTTCGTGCGTTCCATTGTTTCTACGCAGACAAAATTCGACGCCGGAGTAGCCGTCGGGTTTTCAAATTTCACAGCGGAGGAGAATCTTGGGCGGCAGATTTTTAATACGCCGAATCAAGGCGGCTGCGCTGCGTGCCACGGAACGGACAATTTTGTGCCCGGCCCCAATATCAACAACAATGGTTTGGAGAATCCTTACATCGACAAAGGCGTAGGCGCGCTCACGGGACTCCCGCAGGACGAGGGACTGTTCAAGGTGCCCTCGCTTCGCAATATCGAACTTACCGCGCCTTACATGCACGACGGCCGTTTTGCGACGCTGGAGCAGGTCGTGGAGTTTTATAATTCCGGCGTCGTGAATCATCCGAATCTTTCGCCACCGTTGCGGAATCCTCCGAATGCACCAAACCCGGGAGCCCCGCGTCGGCTGAATCTTACTGTCGCGCAGAAAGCGGCACTGGTGGCATTCCTAAAGACGCTGACGGACCCGGTTCTCATTTCGAATCCGAAGTTCTCGGATCCGTTTGTGTACGGGAATTAGCTGAACTCACTTCGTAGCGACTTTTGATGAACGATGATGTTCAGTAGAGGTGGTGGCCCGCCATGCCCCGAGTCGCTCCGATGTTTGCGGAATTGCTTCACGCTCCGCAAAAGCTGAGCGCGTCTTCCATCCAAGAATCTGCGGCCATGACGGACCGGCGTTGCTGGAATGCGCGGCTCTGTGCGCGGCGTTGTGCCTGGGCGACTGCGCCTCGCAAAATCGCGTGTGCGCCGGGCACTTTCGCGCGCAATAATACGGCGAGCGCCCGCTGCTCTGCGGGTGGCAAATGGCGGAGGAAAAGCTCGTCATCAAGCGCCACAAAAGCTTGCGCGGAGCCGGGGTCGCCTTGACGCCCGGCGCGGCCAAAGAGCTGGCGATCAATCCGGCGGGAACTGTTGCGCTCCGTTGCAATAACGTGAAGTCCGCCCGCTTTTTCTGCGTCGGAGGAAAGGCGGATATCCGTCCCGCGTCCGGCCATGTTTGTGGCGACGGTGATGCCGCGATGCTGGCCAGCTTCGGCGATGACGGTGGCTTCGTCGTGATGCCGGACGGCATTCAGGACTCGATGTGAAATGCCCGCAGCAAAGAGTCTGCGCGAGATCTCCTCGCTCGCGGAAATCGTCCGCGTGCCGATGAGCACAGGGCGGCCCGCATCGCTGAGGCGCTTCGCATCAAGGACAACGGCATCCCATTTCTCATCCTGCGTGGCGAAAAAGCGGTCGGGCAGTTCGAGGCGTCGGAGCGGCTTGTGCGTCGCGACCGGGATGACGGCGAGACCATACACGAGCCACAGTTCATCGCGGGACTCCCGCGCGGTGCCGGTGAGGCCGCCGATGCGCTGAAACATGCGGAAAAATCGCTGGAAACTCATGCGGGCGATGGTCTCGGTCGGGTCGCTCATTTCGAGCCCTTCCTTTGCTTCGACTGCCTGATGAAGTCCCTGACGCCACGAACGATTGGGCATCAAGCGCCCGGTCGATTCGTCCACGAGCTGAAGCTTTCCTTCATCGACGACATATTGCCGATCGCGATGAAAAAACTCGCGGGCTTTGAGAGCCTGATTCAGCAAATCCTCGCGCCACTTGAGCGGCCCGAAGATTCCCGGCACGGCTTCGTCATCCAGAACGAGGCGATTCCGATCGGTGATTTCGACCGACTGCATCGCGACATCGACGCGATAATCAACGTGGCGCTCCATTTTTCCGGCGATGTTGTATGCGGCTTCGCAAGCTTGCCGCAGCGCGTCGTTGGGCTGTGATTGGCTGATGATGAGCGGCGTCACGGCTTCATCAATGAGGAGGTTGTCCGCCTCATCGACAAACACGGTGTGAAGCCCGCGCTGGACGACCCCGAGATCCTGTCCGGGACGGAGAATGAAACGCAGATGCCTGCGCGCGCCGTCAGTCATCGCGCCGAGTTGGAGACGGTCGCGGAGATAGTCTGCGAGCAATTCCTTGCCGGTGGTATATACGATTTCCTTCGCGTAAATCGCGCGTCGTTCCTGCGGCTCCGAGGTCCCTATGACTGCGCCGCAATCCTGTCCGCAGGCTTTGAAAAACGGCGTCAGCCATTCCGCATCGCGCGATGCGAGATAATCGTTTGCCGTGACCACATGGACAGGCCGGGCGGACCATCCGGCGACAGCGGATGCGATACCGACGACGAGGGTTTTTCCTTCGCCAGTCGCCATTTCTGCGAGCGCACCATCGAGGAGGATGAGCGCTCCGAAGAGCTGCACAAAATGTGGGCGCAGACCGAGTGTTCGCCGTGCTTGTTCGCTGGCGAGCGCCAGACCTTGAAGCTCCAGTGCGCGATTTTTCGGCGTGCGACGCGCGGCGATTTGATGCTCGGAGATTCGAGTCTGCAACGCGGCGCTGCCGATGTTTTCCAAAGCCTCGTATTCAGCGAAAGCGGAGCGTGCAGATTTTTCCAGCCGCTTGCAAAATAGTGACGAGCGCCGCGCTGCGCCGATTCCGCGAGCGACGAGGGAATCCAATCCCTTCGGCAGTTCGCGTGGAGCGGCGGTGACTGTTTTTCTGAAGTCGGCGGTGGGCATCATACGCGGTAACGCTTTTGGAGGAGCTGCCGTCCTTTTCGCCACC
This sequence comes from Verrucomicrobiaceae bacterium, assembly GCA_043728745.1. GTDB lineage: Bacteria > Verrucomicrobiota > Verrucomicrobiia > Chthoniobacterales > Chthoniobacteraceae > SXWH01. The sequence goes on along the minus strand of JAYTMG010000499.1, from coordinate 10,164 downwards.
ACTGCTGGAGCAACGGTTCCGCCGGAAGTTCAAAACGGATCTCGCCGGTGCGACGGTGTAAAAGAAGCGCATCGGATTCGCCGATGATCGCGATGACTTTGAAGAATGGCTCCGCAGTGTGCTTGCCAGCTTGATCGTCGCCAGTCACGGCAACGGTTCCGCCGGAGCGCCAGCCTAGCGCGGCGCTCGGGAGTTCGTCTTGGCGGGATGGGACGATCCTTTCGAGTTTTGCGGGAATGTTGATGCCGCTTTGTCCGCAGATGCGGACTTGGGCGTTTGTCATTTGTCCGCCGAAAAGTGCGGCGGCTTCGTCCTGCGGGACTACGGCAGAAAACTGGAAGTCGCCCGGCCCGATAATCTCGCCGAGTGGCTCTCCGCGCTGGAGCCAGTGGCCTGAGCGCTGGCCTTGGTGGGGAACCATCCACTGCCCCGAAATTGGGGCGGTGACGAGCAGCGTCGCGCGTTGATCCGCGAGGGTCGCGAGCCGTTGCTCGATCGCGGCGAGGCGTTGGCGGAGCGGCTCGGCGCTGGCGATCGCGGTGCTGAGTGCGGTTCGCTGAAGCTCGGAGATTTCCTGTCGCTGGGAGCGGAGGGAGTCGATTTCCAGATCGAGTTGCGAGTTCTCCATGCCGAGCAATGTCGCGCCCGCAGCGACATCGTTGATGGGCTGGATACGCTCGTCCGCGATAAAGCCATCCACGGGCGCAAAGACCTGCCGGTATTGCACCGCTTCAACGACGCCGGGCGCAGTGAAACGATTGGGCATCGGGACGAAACCGAGGAACGCGAGCAACACGGCGAGCACGCCGAACGAGACCGCGCAGGCCCGCCCACGAACTTGTGATAGCGACGCTCCGCGGGCGACATACGAAATGAATTTCCCGCACGGCAGGACGAACCACATGAACGCAAATCCGAGCGCGAGCACGAGCCCGGCACCGAAGAAATGCTCCGCGATGACCTGCACAATTCCGTACGAAATGACGACGCGATAGATGCCGCTGCTGATGCCGTAGCTTGCGAAGCCCCAGCGTGCGGCGGTGCTCTCCACGGCGGAGCGACTGGCTCGTGCTCCGCAGATGAATCGCTCGAAGAGATGCTTCACTTCGGCGGTGGCGCGCTGCGCGAGATTCGGGACATCGAGCCAATCGGAGAGCAGGTAGTATCCGTCAAATCGAACGAGTGGATTGATATTAAAAAGGACGGTGGAAACCGAGGCGACAAACATGACGTTTGCTGCGAGTCGATGGATGAATCCGGGGCCTGTGGAAGCCCATGCAAACGCGGCGAGTGCTGCAATAAACAGCTCGAAAATCATGCCGCCCGCGCCGACGAGCATTCGTTGGCGGCGACTGCGGAATGACCAGCTCGCGGTTGCATCCACGTAGGGCATCGGGCTCATCAAAAAGAACATGATCCCGAGCTTGTGGACCTCGCCGCCGAGCGCACGGCAGATGAATGCGTGGCCAAATTCGTGGATGGCTTTCGTGATGAAAAACGCGACGTAGAGCGCTGCGATTCCATCCGGCGCGAGGGCGTCCGCTGCGTCGATACGCATCGTGGGCCAATGCTGCGCAACGGTGGCGATTCCGGCGATGATCATCGCGATCCAGAGGAAGCCGACAAACGGAGAGAGCAGCCATTTTAACGATGGCACGATGCGGCGGAGGAGCGGATCGGGATCGAAGATCGGGATCTTCAGGAAGAGGATATTTGTCAGCGTCGAGCGGACTTGCTGCGATTCGCGGCGGTCTTTTCGCTCCAGCAGTTTTGCGCTGTCGGGCGGGAGGTCGCTTTGGAGGAGGTTCGACTGGTAGAGCTTGGCGAGCAGGCGAATGACTTCCGGTTGTGTCGGTGGCTGGTCCGGTGCTGCTTCGAGGCATTCGTCCCATGCTTGCTGCACGGTTCGGTCGGGGCGGAGTCGGGCAAGAAATTGCCACACCGCAGGGCGGAAGCGCAGGAAACTGTTGGCGAATGGATCGTGGACGATGAACCATTTTTCGCCGCGGAAGTATTGCCTGCGAACTTGCACGGAAGCCCGTAGATGGACTTTGAGAGCTGCGATGCGGTGCCAGGACTCGCTGAAGATTGCGCCTTGTTCGTCCATATTACCACCAGAGCCAGAGGCGTGCTTGATCGATGGCGCGGTGCGTGAGGCACCAGGCGATGGAGCGTTTTCCGGAGTCAACTTTCGCGAGTCCGCTCATGCCGGGACGCCACCAATCTGCGGATGTTCCGGTGAGGTGCGCGCGAATGATGAAGTGATTGCCGCCTTCTTCGGCGACGGCGGCGGGCTCGACGCGCTCGATGGTGGCGGGGAACGAAAGTTGGGGACGGCTGATCAAGGCGAGGTCTGCATCGGATTTCATGGCGATGTCGTGGATGTCGCGCTCGTTGGCTTTCAGCTCGGCGTAGAGGCCGTCGAGGCGTGCGACTTTGAGAAGTGTCTCGCCGCGTTTCACGGGGCTGCCGAGCTTCTCGTGCCACTCGCCTTCGACCACAATACCGTCGAACGGCGCTTTCATTTCCACGCGAGCAAGTCGGTATCGCGAGAGCTCCAGAGTCGCGCGCGCTTGTTCCATCCTGCGAAGGGCGATCTGCATTTCGGAGATGCGGCCTTCGGCCTGTGCGCTGTCGGCTTCTGCCCGGAATCGCTGATGCTCGGCTTGCGCTGCTGCGGCTTCGGATTGCAGATCGCGGTCGTCGAGGCGGAGCAATGTCTGGCCCGCTTTTACTTCGTCGCCGACGCGCACCAGGGCTTCCTGAATGAAGCCGTCGAATCCCGCCGGCACTTCGGCCATCGCATTCGTGCGGATAATGAACGGGGCTTCGACACGGTAGGGGACTTTGACGAAAAACAATACGGCCAGCAGCGCGGCCCCGCCGACGCTGGCGACTTTTGCCCACGTGTGCTCGGGCCCGAGAAGTTTCGCGAAACGGCGGCGCGCGCTGCGTGCGAGACGTTTGCCGAACCATCCATCGTGCTCTTGCAAGTCGGCAAGACGGCGCGCGGCCTGATCGCAAATCATGCGCAGCGAACGGACCTCTTCATCGGTAAATGGAATGTCGCCGCGCTCGAGGAGGATGACTCCCGATGGCCGATCTCCTACGCGAATGGGGAGCGAGCAGAGGTTCGGGTTTTTCTCGGCGGCTGCGAAAATTTCGTGGTCGTGTGTGATTGCGAGCGATTCGGCGGCGCGGGGCAGGGTGATTTCTTCGTCCTGCTCCAGCGTCTCTTCCATCGCTGCTTCGACGCGGGAAACGATCTCCATCCGCCGCTCGAATTTCTCCATGTGGCTGATCGCGGTGAGCCGAACATAGCGCCCGCTGAGCCAGCCAAGCGTAACGCGGGAGCAGCGATAGCGTGTGGCGAGCTCGTTGCAGATGGTCATCGCTGCGGCGTGCCAGCGTGTCTGCGCGTTGAGCTGGAGCATGAGATCCAGCGCGTTCGAGAATTGACCAAGTTCGGCATCCGCTTGCTGAAGCCGACGATGATCCTGAAACAACCGGGGCGTGTCCGACACGAGCTGAAGCTGAGCGCAGACACCTTGGAGATTTGCGACGCGTCCGCGGAGCAAGATGATTGCAACGCAGGCACTCGCCTCACCGGTCTCCAACCGCAGCCCGAGGGTGCAGATTTCCGTCGCAGCGTCGCGGTGGAATGAGAACCCGTCTTTCATCGCGGTATCTGCCAGCGTGGCTGCGTGCTGCGATTGTGGCTCGGTGCCGGGAATGCTGCTCACTGCCGCGGCGGGCTTCCAATCGGAGGTACCTTCGGGACGTAGAAAAAGAATGCCGCCAGTGCCGCCTGTATGGGCCACGAGGGCACGGAGAAAGGCCGGCCAGAATTCGCGCGGAGGTCCGGAAAAAAAGCGCAGCCGCTCAAAACTAAGCAGCACGGTGTTGGGATTCATGCGGGTTGAAAGAGAAAGAATCCTGCCACGCTTGGAGTTATGTTGCGATTCGACGAAGATAGTCCGGTTTCTGGCACGGTGCGGGCTTTCTCAAGAATGCCTATGGCTGGAATGTGCGATACGTGCCACGCGGGCTGCTGCCGTGGTTATAACCTACTCATCACCGCTTTTGATGCGCTCCGCATCTCTCGCGATCTCAGTCTGCCTGTGGGCGAGTTCAGCACTTTGCTGAGCTTTTCCGCGGAGCAGTCGAAGCGTTTTGAAAATAGCTTCACTCCGATCAAACTGAACGATCCCGGATGCTCGGAGAAGCGCTACTTCCTTGCGCTCCGGCGTATTGAGAGCAAGCAATTCCCCGGCACGGTAAAGTGCTATTTTCTCAACGAATGGATGCGCGAACACGATGCGCCCAATCGCGAGGGCCACACCGGCAAACGGGTCATCGGACGTTGCAGCATTTACGGATCGCGCCCGATGATGTGCCGCACGTATCCCACGTCGCTGCACAATGAAACGCCGCTCGGATTTATCTCCACGCCTCGTCCCATCGACCTCGCAGATAAGCATCCGATTTATCAACTCTGCCCGGAGAAATGGACCGCTGAGGCGTTCTCTACGGACCCGACGACGGTTTTGCACAATCTCGCTGTGAACCGCTTTGAAATGGATTTTTATAATCGTGCGATCAGCGAGTTTAACAAAGGCGGGCACAACGTCGCAGAGTTTTTCCCATTTATGGCCCGGCTCTACGAAAACCGTTTCCGGACGGTTCCGCAATTGGTGGCTACTCCACCAGTGGCCGTAGAGAAAGCAGAGTAGGGCAGGCTTATTGCTTGGAACTTCGCACACTATGAGAAACCACTACGCACACCCTGAGGTCCTTGAATCACGCATCGCGCCAGCATCCGTCATCCCGCTCATTACGCCGGATGGGCACAAAGCAACTTGGACCGATGTGGACGGCGACGCGGTCACGCTTGTCATCACAAAAGGAACTCTGGACGCAACGAACTTCGACCTCGAATCGAGTGGCAGTGGTGCGGTGCTTCAAGGCCTTCTAATGACCGATGTAGAATTCAAGGGCACGGCAATCACGATCTCCGCGAAGCCCGACAAGATTCTCGGCGGCGACGCTGCGGTGAACGTCGGCTTTATCAACGCGAAGGGGAATCCGCTCGGTGCCGTGAAAGTGATCGGTGATCTCGCGAGAATCGACGCTGGCCTAGAGTTGCCCGAAGCTAAATCGCCCGCAGCGATCCTGTCCCTCTCGGCGAATTCGATGGGCCTTTATGGCGACAGCGTTCTCGACGCTCCGGCTCCGCTAGTGAGCGAAATTGTCGGGAAGGTTGGGTCCATCACAATCAAGGGTGCGGTCCAGGGTGTCTTGATCAATGTGAACGCTGGCACGATGGGCGCGCTTCCTTCGCTCGGAACGATCGGCGCGATCAAAATTGGCGGCTCTTTGATCGGCACTGATGGCGCGGATACTGGGCGCATCGTGACGACTGGAAATGTCGGCTCGATCCTTATCGGACAAAACATCACGGGGGGTGACGGGCAGCATTCTGGCTCGATCGAAGTGGGCGGAAATTTGGGCTCCGTCATCGTCTCCGGTTCGATCCTCGGTGGCCGTGCGGCGAATCCTGGAAACGACGGAAGCGGAATCATCCGGGTGGACGGCACTCTTGGAACTGCAACGGTCGTGGGGAATCTTGCTGGCGGGACGCAGCAGAACAGCGGTGTGATTTCTGTCGGTGGAGATGCGAAAAGCATCACGCTTGGCGGTTCCATTAAGGGCGGCAGAGCGGGCACTGATACGGGAGTCATTCAGGTCGGCGGTAATGTGAGCGCTCTGACGATCAAGGGAGATATTTTGGGCGGAGACGCCGAGCGCTCCGGATATGTGGCAGTCGAGGGAAATAGCGGAAAAGTGCTCATCGCAGGATTCATCAAGGGCGGCTCCGTTCCGGATTCTGGCGTGGTGTTTTTCGGCAATGATTCCACGAATGTCGTGAGTTCATTCACGCTCGGCCGGGATTTGCTGGGCGGAAGCGGCGAGGGTTCGGGTCAGGCGCGTTTCGATGCGAAGGTGATTTCTGCGGTGTTCAAAGGCGGCGTGATTGGCGGGACGGGGGATTCGTCGGGGCGCGTTCTTCTCGATGGCGGCGCAACTACGGTCACCGTTGCGGGACAAGTGGAAGGTGGTCGCGGCGCGAACTCGGGCGCGATTTTTGGAGCTGCGGACATTGGTTCCATCGCGATTCTTGGTTCTATTTTCGGCGGGGTGGGGAACAGCTCGGGGAATGTATTCTCAACGGAAAATATCGGGACGCTTTCTATCGTCGGCGACGTCATCGGAGGCGACCTTGCATCCGGAGCAGGCGCGGATCTTTTGGAGAGCGGATACATTCAGGCCAAGTCCATCAAGACGCTCAACATTGGCGGCACGGTGCGCACAGGCGTGGACTACGACGCGACCCACGACCTCATCAACAGCGGAGCCATTCGCACGGAGTTTAACTTCGGCGCAATCACCATCAAAGGCAGTCTCGAAGGCAACGCCACACAGCGCGCGCTCATCACGGCGAGTGGTCAGGAAGTGAAGCCGGTGGGAACTCGGAATGACCTCGCAATTTTGAACCTCAAAATCGGCGGCTCGGTTCGGTATGCCGATCTTCTTTTCGGATACAACCTCACTGACGACCACACCGCAGCCGAGGCAAATCCCGACGCTCAAGTCGGTGCCGTCAGCGTCGGCGGCGACTGGGTGGCAACGAATCTCGTGGCGGGAATCGCCTACAGCGCAAAGTTCGGCGATGGCAACGACTCGCTTGCCGACGGAGTGAATCGCCTCGATATCCTTGCCCGCATCAGCGCAGTCGCGATTCGTGGGCAGGTGCTCGGAACTGCCGACATCCCGGCGGATCAGTTTGGAATCGTCGCGCAAGTTGTTTCGTCGGTGCGCCTCAACACAAACAAGACTGGACCGATCATCATATCGCCGGCAGTGGGCGCGCCAGTTCCGCCAGCGGCGAAGAGTCCCGCACCTTCCGGCGCAGTAGAAATCGCGCTCAACCCCGGCAAGGGCAACGACAACAATCCGACGAATCCGCTGACGAATCTCGGCGCGACGCTCGACGTCCGAATCTTCGAGGTTCTATAGCGGGAGCTGGTCCTCGGTCCGGCATGAAATGATGGGGCGCGGGGAATGACGAATGACGAATGACGAATGACGAATGACGAATGACGAAACGCAAGCGAGTTGATTGAGCCCCACGCTTGCGACTTCGTCATTCGTCATTCGTCATTTAAGCTCCCCATTCCACATCCGGCACACCGCTACGTTTCGTTCAACACGATCGTCCCTTCGGCTACGACGCGTTCGCCGATTGTCGCGCGAACTTCAAACTGCCACAGCGGGCCGAGGACGGCGAGTTTACGCGCTTTGAGTGTGATGACTTCGTCCGGCAGTGCCGCGCCGGGGAACTTCATCGCGCGAATCGATGATAGTAAAAAGGAACGCCCTTTTTGCGCAGCCGCGATGCCCGAGATCTGCGCCAGTGCCTCGGCAAGGATGACACCGGGGACGATTGGTTGACCGGGGAAATGGCCTGCGAAAAACGCCGTGTTTACCGGAAATGTTTTTCGACCTTCGGCGGATTCTCCGGGCGCGAGGGCGATGACTTCATCCACGAAAATAAATGGTTCCCGGTGCGGAAGCCCGAGAGTGATCGGGTCCTGCATCAGTCTTGCGGTGGTGCGGGCACGAAATACGCGAATCGCCACGAGCCGTTGACCATGGCGACCCCGGCGCGATAGCCGGGATAGTCGTCCTGCTGGGCGAGTTGCGGAGGGACGACCATGAAGCCGTCGTGCTCCACCCAGCGCTGGGAGATGAGGGAACTCAGCCGCCCCCACAGATTCTTTTCATCCCAGTATGAGAACGGATTTTCACCCTCCGGTGCCGCATCCCAGCGATAGCCGAAATCGGGCGTCATCATCGACGAAAGTGTGTCGAGGTCGTGCGTCGCAACGGCGATTTTCAAGCGCCCGACAAAAGCCTGAAACGCGACGTCCCCGGCGGGGTTGTTGCCGGGGAGGGAGTTTTCCGGTGCTTTTCCTTTCGCGGCCTTGGGCTTCTGCTTTTCCGTGGCAGGGCAACCGGCGAGAAGCGCGATTGCGAGTAGGGAGACGAGAATATGGGCTGTCATAAGGTCCGCAACTAGCGGCCTTTTTCGCGCATCTGCAAGCGCGCTTTCACTTCGCGTCGAGGATTCGCTGCTCGAAGGCGGCAAACTCATCGGTGCTGATCAGATCAAGGCCGAGCAAATCGCGCAACACTTCCAGCTTCTCGCGAACCGCGAGATGTCCGCGCTTGGATTGGAAATAGGAGCTGATTCCAGCGAGCAGGCACAGGATCGAAATACTGGCACCGAACGCGAACATCAGTGAATCCCCGGTCAAGCGCATCGCTATAGCCCCCACACCCAAGGCCGACGGAAGTCCGAAAAGGAGCCATTTTAGCCATGGCTCACCGGGTCGCCGAAAAAGCGCATCGAGCCGCTCTGCACGGGATAGCGCATAATCTTCGTCGTCGATAAGTCCTGCGTGGCGCAGCTCGGACAACTCTTGAAGCCATGAAACGTAGTACGCGTGTGAATCCGTCCCTGGCGGGCAGTGCGCAACGGCGGCTGTGGATATCGAGTTCATCAAGGTAAGGTCGTTCTAAACGTATGTTTAGCGATTCCCGTGCCTGATGGATGCCGATTTTAACGGAGTCTTAACTCTTCGGCACGACGTTAATGGTACTGATGATGCGATCCGGAATCGTCGCGCCGCTGGCGCTCTTCACGTTGAACTTGATCTCCATCTGGTTCACCGGCTGCACGCCGTCGATTTCGAGGAACACACTCTTTTTATCTGCGGCCAGTTTGGCGGATTTCACTTCCACGGTTTCCATACCTTTGCTGCCGTCCGTTTTGTATTCGCCGCTGCCGTAATCGCTCGACCATTTGTAGTTCCACTGGCGCACCGAGTAGTTCCCGACATCGCCTGCGGTTGAGGGATCGAGTTCGCCGGTGAAGCTCACGTTCACGCCGTTCGGTTTCACGTTGAGCTGCGCGGGGAATGTGACCGGCTTGCCCGTGTAGCGCACGCGCTGGAGCATTCCGTCCTTCGCCGCGCTCGACTGCCAGCCTTTCAGTCCGGTGATGTAAAGCTGCCCATCGATTGGCGAGAAACGCGCACGCATCGTTCCGCTCTCAAATTTCAGCGGGAACTTATACACGCCGCCCTGCACCATGCCTCCGATGTTTTCCTGCATGACACCGTAGAGCGAGCAAGTGCCGTAGCTCATGTGGAGCATCGTTCCTTCCGCGAGGCCCCAGTTCTTGCCCACCCAGGCCTGACCGCCGCCGGAGTTGTCCACGTCCTTCGGCATGTAGCAAATGTGCCGGCTGTAATCCGTCGGCTTGTTCTCCATGTGTGCGAGATCCGCGACCGTCACGGACTCTCCGGGCTTCACGATATGGACGTAGCACTTCGGCACCCACGAGCCTTCATTGTCGCCGGTGGTGACCACGTCGCCGGGCCCGACGCTGATCCCGTTTGGCGCGCGGACTCCCGTCGCAAAGACTTCGAGCTTCTGGCCGTCCGGCGAGAGTTTGAGAATCGCGCCTGCATGATCACTGAACGGCTGAAAGCCGCGTCCGCCGGAATTCACCGGCCCGCCTTTGGCAAAGAAAAAGTTCCCCTTGCTGTCCGTCTGCAAATCGAATGCGAACTCATGAAAGCCCGGTGTCGTCTGGATGTCGTTGTTGAAGTTCTCGTAATAATCCATCTCCCCGTCGCCGTTCAGATCGTGCAGGCGCGTGATGCCCTCGCGACCATGGACGTAGATGGCATCATTCACGACCTTCACGCCGAGCGCCTGGAAAAGCCCCGTCGCCACGCGCTGCCACTTTGCATCTCCAGTGAAATCCTTATTCACGCCGCTCACCATCCACACGTCGCCGCTCCATGTGCCGACCACGATTCGTCCGTCTTTCATAAAGTCGAACGCGCCGATCCGCATCCACGCTTTATACGGATTGTTAAAAGGCACCTCGATCGTATCCACCACGTAGGTGTCATTCTCGCCAACCTTCCCCGGGGTCTGTTTTGATGACACGATTTCCTTCCAGCGTTGCGCACCGCCTTTAGTCAAAGGACGGAGGTCTGCCGGGGCCGCAGCACCTTTTGCGGCAGCGAT
>JAYTMG010000498.1:0-4416 GCA_043728745.1 Verrucomicrobiaceae bacterium | reverse complement strand
CCGTAAGCCACCCCGACAAAGAAGACGACCAAGCCGAAAGCGCTTAGTCTTTAGCCGGATAACACTCACAAAAAGCCGCCGGGCAACCGGCGGCTTTTTCGTGTTCTGGAATAAGCGTCCCGGTTGGCGGGACGCCCGTGTAATACGATTTCTACTGTTCGCTGGGATGAACCTAAATCCGCGAATGGGAACCACGGATAGCGCGGATGAACACAGATATTCCGAATGAACCGCCATCCTTACGACTCACCCGCTGGGTGAGCAGGCTGGTCTGTCCAAACGCTTGCGTATCCGTGCTCTCCGTGAAATCCGTGGTTCCCAATCACGGTTCTAGCCCGAATATCTCACACTCTGAGAAGCGCCGCACCACCGCGTATGTAGTTTTCCAGCAGATTCAAGGAGGCCAGCAGATTCTTTGCAGGGGGAAATCTGTTGGCCTCCTTGAATCTGCTGGAAAAAGGTGTGAGAAGGGCGGGCTAGGATGAATGGAAAGTGACACAGGCTTTCCAGCCTGTGCGAGCGGCTACACAGGCTGGAAAGCCCGTGTCACTTTCTTGGTCGCTCACTACGGAAATCGTATAAGAAGCGCTTTGGACGCGGAGCGCGGCGGCGGCAGACATGCGATGTTCGGATCGTGTGGAGCTCGCAGGGCAGCTTGAAAAGCTATCCTCCATTCGTGCTGAACGCTGGTTTTTCTCGTGAGTTCATCGGGCTCGACGGCGGGCGGAAATGTTGATTTATCTGCGCGCCTTTCTGCGCCTCTGGTGGCGCAGGGCATTTTATCCACTTTATGAAACGAACCTCATTCACACTTATTGCCCTCGTCATGCTCGCTGCGATGAGCGGGCCGGTTTCCGCTCAGGACTTTTTACACTTCGACGGCAAGCCGGGGCCGGGAAAAGGAAAGCGCGTGGTGCTTCTCGCGGGCGATGAGGAGTATCGCAGCGAGGAGGCGATGCCGATGCTGGGGAAGATTCTCAGTCAGCGTCATGGGTTCGATTGCGATGTGCTTTTTTCCGCCGATGCGGATGGGACGATTCAGCCGGGAAAAGGCGAGTCGCTCACGCATCCGGAGTCGCTGGATAAGGCGGACGCCATCGTGATGTCGATTCGCTTTCGGCGCTGGAATGACGACATCCTCGCGAAGTTCGAGGCGGCGGTAAATCGCGGCGTGCCGATTGTCGCGCTGCGGACTTCCACGCATCTTTTCAACAAGATTCCGAGCGAGAGCAAATACGCGAAGTGGAATTGGAACTCGAAGGATTGGCCGGGCGGATTTGGGCGCAATGTGCTCGGCGAGACTTGGGTGGCGCATCACGGCGCGCACATGAAAGAAGGCGCGCGTGGCATCATCGAGGAGTCGCAGACGACGAATCCGTTGCTCCGTGGAGTGGGCGAGATTTTCGGGGATTCGGATGTCTATACGGCGAACCCGGTGGCCGATGCGAAGATCCTTGTTCGCGGTCAGGTGACGGAGTCGCTCGACCCGAAGAGCCCCGCTGTTGCAGGGAAGAAGAACGAACCGATGCAGCCGGTCGTGTGGACGCGGCTAAACAAAAACGAGAACGGCAAGACGAACAACATCCTCACGACGACGATGGGCGCGGCGACGGATTTGAAGAGCGAAGGGCTGCGTCGCCTTGTCGTGAATGGCGTGTTTTGGGGACTCGGGATGGAGGTTCCGGCGAAGGCGGATGTCGCGTTTGTCGATCCGTGGGAGCCGACATTTTACAAAGGCGGCGGGCATCGCAAGGGCAGCAAAGTGGCAGACCACGCGCTCGGAAAAACGGTGACATCGGCGGGAGAAGCGCCGAAGGCGGAGCCGAAAAAAGACGACTCGCCGCACGCTCCGAAAGTGGAGCCGGAGCCAGCAAAGTCCGCGCGTTCGCAGCAAGTCGCGCCGCCGCAAAAGGGTGAACGCGTGGTGTTCATCGGCAACGGGCTCGCGGAGCGCGATGTGTATTACAGCCGGATGGAGACGGAGTTTCATTTGCGGTATCCGGCGCTCGGTTTGTCGGTGCGTAATATGGGGCGTCCGGGCGATACGGCGGGGTTTCGTCCGCATCCTGCGCGCAAGTCGCAGTGGGCGTTTCCGGGCGCGGAGAAGTTTCATCCGGAGTTGGCGCAGCATAATGGAAAGGGATTTTATTCCACGCCGGATCAATGGCTGACGCATTTGAAGGCGGACACGATTTTCGCGTTCTTCGGCTACAACGAATCGTTCGACGGTCCGGACCGCGTGGCGAATTACGAGGCGGAGCTGGAGGCGTTTGTGAAGCACACGCTCACTAAGGCATACAACGGCGCGGCTGCTCCGCGGCTGGTGTTGGTTTCTCCGATTGCGTTTGAGGATTTGTCGGCGAAGCGCGATTTGCCGAACGGCAAAAATGAGAACGCGAATCTCGAACTTTACACGGCGGCGATGGAGCGCGTGGCGAAGAAAAACGGGATGACGTTTGTGGACCTTTTTCACCCGACGCTTGCGAGCTTCGCGAGCCGCAAGACGCCGCTGACGATCAACGGTTTTGCGCCGACGGATGCTGCATACACGGAGCTGGGTGCGATGATTGCGGATGCGGCGTGGGGCAAGCAACCGCGCGTCGCTACGAACGGCGACGCGGTCCACAAGGCTGTGCTGGAGAAGGACTACATGTGGAACAACGACTACAATATCGTGAACGGCGTCCACACGCACGGGCAGCGTTATGCGCCGTATGGTCCGGAGAATTATCCCGACGAAATCGCGAAGACGCGGGAGATGATGGCGATTCGCGAGCAGGCGATTTATGCGACTGCGCAGGGCAAGACGTTCAAGGTCGATGACTCGAAGACGCGCAAACTTCCCGATGTTCCTACGAACTACAAAGCGAGCGAGAAAAACGGGAAGCTCGAATACATGGACGGCACGAAAGCGATTGAGTCGTTCACGATGGCGGACGGGTATCAGGTCGCGCTGTTTGCGTCGGAAAAAGAGTTCCCCGATTTGGCTAATCCCGTGCAGATGGCGTTCGACAACAAAGGCCGTCTTTGGGTGGCGGTGATGCCGACGTATCCGCACTGGAAGCCGGGCGATGCAAAGCCGAACGACAAGATTATCATCCTCGAAGATACGAACGGCGATGGCCGTGCGGACAATCAAAAGACGTTCGCGAGCGGGCTGCATTTGCCCATCGGATTCGAGCTCGCGCCCGAGGGTGTGTATCTCTCGCAGGAGCCAAATCTCTGCCTGCTCGTGGATGACAATAAGGACGACAAAGCCGACCGCATGGAGATCCTGATGCACGGCTTCGACACGCACGACACGCATCACGCAATCTCGGCTTATACCGCCGATGCGAGCGGCGCGTTCTATTTGCTGGAAGGCCGCTTTTTGCACAGCCAGGTGGAGACGCCATACGGCCCGCGACGCTGCAACGACGGCGGTGCGTGGCGCTTTGACCCGAAGTCGTTTCGCCTCGAACGCCACAACCAGACGGACGTGAATAATCCTTGGGGATACTCGTTCGACCATTGGGAGCAGGGCTATTTGTCGGACGCATCGAGCGGGCAAAACTGGTGGGCGCTGCCCGTCTCCGCGAAGATGCCATACGGCGTGGAAATCACGAAAGTCGGCGAGTTTGCGCCGAAGCGTTCGCGCCCCACGAGCGGCACGGAATGGGTGTCGTCGCGGCATTTCCCCGAGGAGCATCAAGGGCGATTCATGATTTGTAACAGCATCGGGTTTCTCGGAATCAGCTTCCACGAAGTGCTGGAAAACGGCTCCGGTTTTTCCGGCAAGCACGTCGGCGATTTGCTGTCGTCGAGCGATGGGAATTTCCGTCCGGTCGATCTGGAGTTTGCGCCGGATGGCTCGTTGTATTTCACCGATTGGCATAACGCGCTCATCGGACACATGCAGCACAATGCGCGCGACCCGCATCGAGACCATGAGCATGGTCGTATCTACCGCATCACGGCGAAAGGCCGCCCGCTGGTAAAGCCGTCGCCGGTCGATGGACAGTCTGTTTCCGCGCTGCTGGAAAACCTCAAACTGCCCGAGTATCGCACGCGCTACCGCACGCGCCGCGAGTTGCGCGAACATCCCGCGAGCGAAGTGATTCCCGCCGTGAAAGCATGGGCGGCAAAGCTCGATAAAGCGGACCCCGGCTACGAACATAATTTGTGCGAAGCGATGTGGGCGACGTGGGCGCAGAATCAGCCCGACCCCGAGTTGCTCGGCAAAGTGCTCGCCGCGAAGGACCATCGCGCGCGCACCGCAGCGGTGGAAGTCATCCGCTTTTCGCCGGAGAAGTTTTCGAACACTCCGGAGCTTCTGATGAAAGCCGCGGGCGACGAACACGGTCGTGTGCGCCTCGCTGCGATCATCGCGGCATCGTGGCTGGATAATGCAGACGGAGCGCGCATCGTTTTTGAAGC
>JAYTMG010000497.1:0-10161 GCA_043728745.1 Verrucomicrobiaceae bacterium | reverse complement strand
GTCCCGGCTGCTGTCGGCCTGCAACGGGCGGGACGCCCGTTGGCCCCACAGCCGGGACGGACTGTGCTACGGGCTACATCACGCAGCGGTCACACCCGTCCAAGGAGGTGCCGTCCCCATAAGCGCTAATACGTTTTTCATCGTGAAGGAGCAAGAAAGTGACACAGGCTTTCCACTCATGCGCGCTGACCGTAGAAATCGTATAAGACCTATTAGACCGCGTGCAACTCGCCGCAGTCATCCGCATCTGTCGCACGTCGCCGCCTCTTCGCCATCTCGCGCGGCAAACGCAAAATCACCCCGCGACGCCGACCGCCTGCGCAAATGCCTCGCCCGTTTACTTCGCCACCACGCGAATGACCACGGGTGGGCAGACTTGGCCGCCGTCCTCGGCGATCTTTAGGAAGAATTGACGCTCGCCGGGCGGTGTGATTGGCGCGGCGGTGATGACGAAATCGCGCTCGGTTTGACCTTCGACGATCATGAGTCCGTTGAGCCCGATGTTATCGACGAACGTGCCGTAGGGCAGGTTGCGGCCACAATCGTCGGTGCCGAAACTCACGCGGGCTTTGAAGTCGTGGCGCTCTACTTTCACTCGCGCTGTGATTGTCTCGCCGGGATGGATGACGAGTTCTTTTGCTCCGATGATCTCGGCGGTGACTTTTGCTTTTTCGCCGAGCTGGATGTCGCCGAGATCGCCGAGTTGTTGGACGATGTTTCCGGCGGTGGCGGTGACGGTCACGGCTTTGAATGCGTCCTGCGCGGGCGCGGCGGCATCGGCGGCGGCGTAGATTGCGCCGAGCGCGTTGCTTTGTCCGGGCTCTATTACAATCGGCGTGGTTGCGGTGAATCCGGCGGGCAGTCCGGCGATGTCGATGCGCACGGGGCCGTCGAGTCCTTCGCTGCGGACGATGGCGAAGGAAATTTCGCGTCCGCTGCCGGGGCTGATTTTCGGGGCTTTGCCGCCGACAGTCGCGGTGAATGTGGGCTGCGGTGCGCGGAGATTGAGCGTGTAGTGGAAATCTTTTTCGCCACCGAAATTGCGCACGTCGGTAAAGCGCGCGATGTATTCGCCGTCGCGTGGGGCCTTGAAAATGAGCAGCGAATCGGTGCCGCTGCGGCGGTTCGGCTCGTCGTCGTTTTCGTAGTGGATGCGAAATACGGGAAGTCCGTTTGGCGGCGGCTGGCTGCCCGCTGGCAGCGGCTGGACGAGGTAGCAAAACTGTCCGAGCGCGTGAGCTTGCGCGGTCGTCTGGAAATAGGTGTGACGGCTGCCGACGCCAGGATAGGCGCGGAAGCCGGAGTCCGGGCCGCGCGGATAGCGCCAGAGTTTGATGACTTCGCCGTTGCAGTAAACGAAGTCGTCTAGCTCCATTTCGCGCCAGTTCTGAAGGCGGAAATCATCGGAGTCCATCGAGTCTTTTCCGCGAAAGGTGAGCCACGAATCTTTCACCGATTGCAGGACGATTTGCTCGATAGGCTGGCCGTCGGCGGTGAGGACTTCGATGCGGGAATCGATCTTCGATTTATCGCTCGCGGCATCGACATCGAGGACGATCTCCTGCCCGGCGAGAGCACGGAAGCGGAAGCAGTCGGCATCGCCCGCAGTGCCGAGCGTGCCTTTTATTTTCGCGGGAAACGGGAACGCTGCGATGGCTTGGGCGGGCAGATTGTTGGGCTCGGTTTCGTAGGTTTCTACGGGTAGCACAGCCGTCCCGGCTGTGGGGCCAACAGGCGTCTCGCCTGTTGCATCGGGCGAGACGCCCAATGTCCCCACAGGCGAGACGCCTGTGCTACGATTTCGGGCTATCGGGATGACGTGGCGCTCGGAAGTGCCATCCATGCGTGCGACGAAGACGCTATCGCCGCTCGCAGCAAGCACCGGAGCCGTGGCAGATTGCGCGGGCCACGCGTGGCGCTCGGTGAGCGAGGGCAGCGTCCAAACTTTGAGCGTGCGGTCTTCGGCGCTGGAGATGAGCGAAGTGCCGTCGGCGGAAAGTGCGATGCCGGTGACGGCGCTCTCGTGCGCAAACCGGGCGACGAGCAGCGGATTGATCATCGGTTTTTCCCGCGAAACGAAGCGCCATAAATGGATGCGCTTGTCCGCTCCGCCGGAGATGATGTGTTTGCCGTCGGGCGTGAAAATCACGGCGGTCTGTTCGCCGAGTGGCTGATTCAGCGTGTCGAGCCGTTCGCCGTCCGCGACACGCCAGAGCTTCACCGTGGAATCCGCGCTGGCGCTTGCGAGCACGGTGCCGTCGGGCGAAAACGCGAGGTCGAAAATCGCACCTTTGTGGATGTCAGTTGCGCGGATCAATTTCGCCGTGGACCGGTTCCAAAGCCGGATGACGCGGTCGTATCCCGCCGTCGCGACGATGGTGCCATCGGGTGAAAACTCCGCGTCGTAAAGCGTGTCGCGAGCCTCGCCGTATTCACGGACGAACGTGCCATCGGCAACGCTCCAAAGTTGCGCCGTGCCGCTCAATCCCACGATGCCCGTGGCCACGAGAAGCCGCACGCCATCGGGCGAAAAACGCACCGCATTCACCTTGCCGGGAAATCCGTCGAGCCGCTTCAGCACAGCGTTGTCGGCAGCATTGCGAATCTCCACAGCGGCACCTTGCGCGACTGCGAGCATCTTGCCATCCGCCGAATACGCAGCGGCGGAAATCGGTTTCCCGCCGCTCGCAAGCGATGCGATTTTCGGGACGCTGAGCGATTTGAAAAGCGACACATCATTCGCGGGTCCGGGCGCACCAGTGGCGATCCATTTTTTGAGCGTCGCCAGTTCCGCAGCGGGCAGTTGCGGCTCGTCCTTCGGCGGCATCTTCGCTTTCACCGTGCCCTCGATTGCGCGCAGAAACAGCGGCCCTTTTTCATCGGCCTTGAGCGGGTCGCCCTTCTCGCCGCCCTTTCGCAATTCCGCAAAAGTCTCCATACTGAACTCGCCCTCGCGGTCCGTATCATTGTGGCACCCCGCGCAGTAAGTGCGCAGAATCGGCGCGATGTCGCGGTGGTAGTCTTGGGCGACGGCGGTGGCTGCAAAAATTGCAAAAACTGTGGTAATGAGTTTCATCGAAAAATAAGAAAGCAGTTGACGAATTACAAATGTTATAACATTATTGGCTACATGTTCATCGAAGCCAAAGTCCGCAAAATTGGAAACTCACTCGGAATCGTTTTGCCAAAAGAGGCTGTGCAGTCACTCCATGCGGAGGAAGGCACAACTCTGTATCTCACCGAGAGCACTGGTTCCTCTTTGCGCGTGACTGCGGAAAATCCTGAGTTTTCCGATATCATGGCAATCGCAGAACGCGGTATGAAGAAGTACCGAAACGCTTTGCGCGAGCTCGCAAAATGAAGGAGCCGATTTGGTTGAAGAGCCAACACATCCTTGCAATTCAAGAGGCATTGCTTGCTCAGTTTGGGGGCTTGGCTGGTATTCGAGACATGGGATTGCTGGAATCGGCACTCGCGCGCCCGCAGCAACTTTTTGCTTACGGCAAGCCGACGATTGTTGAACTTGCGGCGTCGTACGCGCATGGCATCGCGAAAAACCATCCGTTCCTCGATGGAAACAAACGAGCGGCGTTTATGGCGGCATACACTTTTCTCGGCGCAAACGGTCTCGAACTCGTGGCAAGCGAAGTGGACGCTGTCGTCCGCACTTTCGGCCTCGCCGCTGGAGATGTTTCCGAAACGGAATTTGCGGCTTGGCTCGAAGCAAATACCGAGAAATCGAAATAAGTTTTCGGGTTGCACTGTCATCACGAAATCAGTGCTGAAACAAAAACTCCCGGCTCGTGAGCAGCGACCAGAAGAGGTCTTCAACGACCTTGCGTTTGTCGTCCGGCGCGGCGGCGGCGAGCATGGCTACGAGTGCCTCTTTTTCTTTTGCGGCGGCGGGGCGTGAAAGCGTGAGGAAGTAGGCTTCGTCGATAAGTTCGGCGTCGCTCAGTTTGCGGGCGAAGAGCTTGTCCACCCGGCTGTCTTTTGCGGAAAGTTTGTCGTTGAGTGTCGTGCCGTTTGAAAGGTGCAGAACTTGTACGAGGCTGGGCTGGCCGGAGCGTTCGCATTCGCAGGTGATGTCGCGTTGGTTGCGACCAAATGTTTTCAAAAAATAACTCTTCACCACGCTGTCGGTGAGCTGGAGACTGCGCGTGCCGGGCTTGTAGGCATCGGTCTTTTCGGTCGATCCGTCGTTCAGTGCGATCTCGCTGAAAACGTCCGGCACGCCGGTGATGTCGCTGATGGCGTCGGACATCACTTCGGCCATCAAGCGGCGCGGGAAAAAACGGCTGTAGTGGCGTTTGTCCTCGGCGTTTTCCGGCAGCGACACGCTGCTGCGGCGATACGCTTGCGAGGTGATGATGGTGCGCATCAGTGTGCGCAAATCGTAGCGGTTTTCGCGAAAGTTCGCAGCGAGAGCGGAGAGTAATTTTTCGTTGCTCGCGGGATTCGTCACGCGGAGATCGTCCACACTTTCCACGAGCCCGACGCCCATGAAATTTGCCCAAATGCGGTTCGCCATTGCGCGTGCGAAATACGGATTTTCTGAGCCAGTGAGCCACTCGGCGAGCACGGTGCGGCGGTCGCCCGTTGCGCTCTCGGGAATCGCCGGAGCGTCGAGCGGCGCGGGCGGCTGAGGCTTGCCGGTGCGCGGCTGCGTGAGGTCGCCCTCGGCGAGCGTGTAGAGCGTGCGGACGCCATCGCCGGAGCGCACTTCGCCCGCCCAGCCTTTCGCGCGGACTCGGGCGAAGAGATTTGCGAAGCCGTAGTATTGGTCATTCGTCCATTTTTCCAGCGGATGATTGTGGCACTTCGCGCAGCCGATGGAGAGCGACAGAAATGCCTGACTGACGTTCTCCGCCATGCCTTCGGGGTCTTGATGCACAGCGAAGAAATTCGTCGCGCCATTTTCGATCGAAGAACCGGTCGCCGTGACGATGCGCCGAGCGAAATCATCCCACGGCGTATTTTCCGCGACCCGCTGCCGAATCCAATCGGAGTAAGCTTTCACGGCCTGCGGACGCAGCTTCGAGCCCGTCACGAGCAGCATGTCGGAAATCTTATACGTCCAGTAATCGACGAACTCCGGACGCTGCATCAAACGCTCGGCGAGCGTCCGCACTTTATCCGGCGCTGTGTCCGCGATAAACGCGCGAGCTTCATCCGGTGTAGGATGCCGCCCGATGGTGTCCAAAAAGGCGCGTCGCACAAAAGGCGCGTCGTCCGCAGCTGGAGACGGTTTCAGTTTTAGTCGCTGGAGTTGCGCGAGAATCAGCTCGTCGATAAAGCCCGACTTTGGCGCATTCGCATACACTTCGGCGGGGACATCGTTCGCCCACGGCGCAGTCACACGAGCGACGACCACGAGCGATGAAAACCACGCAGTCACCGCGCCTTGTCCTGCGCCGAGCACGGTCACTTTTCCGTCCTGCGTCACGGTGGCGACCGTCTCATCTGCGGATGTGAATTTCGCCCACTTCGTCACATCGCGCTCGCTGCCGTCGCTGTATTTTGCAGTGACTTTGAGCGTCAGCGCATCGCCGGGCTTCGCGGTATTTTCCTCCGGCGAAACGGCGATGTTCAGCAGCGTGGGATCGTCCGCTTTGAGACCCGGCGCACCCGCTCCGACCCACGCGGCAAACGTGCGATAGTCGTCGCTATCCACCGCGATGCGCTTGCCGCCTTTGTGCTTGATGGCCGTCGTCGGCTTCGTGAGCAGTAGGCTTTTTCCCGGCTCCACGAGATCGACGCGACGCCCGCGCGATTCCTGCGTCATCGTCTGCCAATCAGCCTCGGGATTGTATCCAAACAGCGAAAGCCGAAAGCCGCCCTTCCCCGCCAGCGCGCCGTGACAGCCGCCGGAATTGCAGCCCGCCTTGCTCAAGATGGGCAGGATGTCATTGCGAAAAGACGGCGCATTTTCCGCGCGTGCGGCGGCGAGTGTGAGAAGCAGAAATAGGATGAGACGCATGTTCAAAGTGTGGAAGTCGGTGGAAAGAAGCGGCGGCGAACGATTCGTGCGAGGATGTCCAACTGCCCTGCAAGAAAGAGCCCGCCAAGAATTCCGGAGATGGAGCCGAACACGCACAGTTGAGCGGTGCTGAGTTTTATCGGAATGATCGTCCGGGCGAGCAAGACCACGCCTACCGTCACAGGCGCGGCAATCGCAGCGCACATCATATAGTGAAAAGCGCGGACGCCCGCAGAAATGCGACGGCGTAAAACGCCAATCAGCACCGAGGAAGACACAATGCCAATCGCTACGAGCAGTGCGGCGCATCCGGCGGTAAAGATCGCGAATCCGAACCCAAGCCCGGCAATGAAGAGTGCGAGCGCAAAGCCGAGCAGCATCAGAAAAACCACGGCGACCGGCGGACCATCGGCAGGATCAAACTGCGGCGACTCGACGCCAGCGAATGCATTCGGCAAGAGAAGAATCAAGAGAGCGAAAGCCACTATCATGTGGATGTTTCTTCTCATGACTCGTCCGGTTGAGTTGTCGTGATGAGCAGATCAATCGGCAATATGCCGCGCTCAGTGAGGATGAAATTGTCGGGTTTCGCGTCGAGCACGACGACGCCTGTCGTAGCGTTGCGCCAGCCTAAGAACGAATTAAACAACGGAGCGAAACCACGCGAATGAAGATAGGCTGAGATTTGCACTTCATTGGGATGCGGCGCGAGTTCGTTAATGCCTTCGAGCCAAGGCTGCGAGACGACAATCGAAAGACCACCACTCTGCTGGCCAATGAGCATGGATGGTCGCGTGCTAACCATCACCCCTTCCACACGCACATCGTCATTGAAGATGACGTTCTGCAATCGCTGGCGAATGAGATATTCAAGAGGTGATGCGGACTGAGGCTTCCAAGCTCCGCCAACAAACTGCGGGACAAGTCCGAACATTCCCGGCCAAGTTTTTTTCACCACCCGATTGTCACTCGGGCGATAACGGACTTCGTGCTCTGCGGTCATAGCGGAGACGATTTGGAGCGGCTCAAATTCCGCGTCGGGAACTATGTGCCCGCTTGCTTCGGCCCATTCGCGAAGCCGCTGCTCTTGCGCCACTGCTCCGATGCCTGCGCCTGCCGTATCACACTCGCTAAGGAGGGCTTCGGCTTCTTCGCCAAGGCTTTTCGCGCCGCGATGTCGTCGGGATGAGCCGTCAGTTTTGTCGTCGTCTTCATACATGCAGAATCTCCTATTTCTGAGGTTGGGTCAAGCGGTGTGCTTTACGCGAAGAGTTCCTTGATCGGCTCCGTCCCCAAATCCGTGAGGTAAAATGGGCGATTTCCCGGACCGGGTAAATGCGAGTGTGGGTCGAAGCCGAGGCTTTGGAAGATGGTCGCCACGATGTCGCCGGGGCCGACCGGACGCTCTGCGGGGAAGCCGCCGATCGGGTCGCTCTTGCCGATGACGCGCCCGCCTTTCACTCCGCCGCCCGCGAAGTAGCAGGTGAAGCACTGCGGCCAATGGTCGCGTCCGCCCGCGGGATTCACTTTTGGCGTGCGGCCAAATTCGCTGAGGTTTGCGACGAGCGTGTCGCCGAGCAAACCGCGCTGGTCGAGGTCTTCGATGAGTGCGCTGTACGCTTGGTCATACATCGGACAGACGATGTCTTTCATGCCCTCGATGCTCGTGAACGGCTTGGAGCCGTGGATGTCCCAAGTGATTTCATCGAACACCGTGAGGAACGTGTTGATGGTCACAAAGCGCACGCCGTTTTCCACGAGCCGCCGCGCGAGCAGGCAGCATTGGCCGAAGCGGTTCATGCCGTAGCGTTCGCGGACTCGCACGGGCTCCTTGGTCAAATCAAACGCCGAGCGTGCTTGCTCGCTCGTCATCATGCGGAACGCCGCGTGGAAATTGTCGTCGAGCAGCCGAGCATCTTCGCTCGACTCAAACGCCGCCGTCGCGCCGTCCACGATGTCGCGCATCGTCTTGCGGCGCTCCAGCCGCGCCGCGCCGATTTGATCCGGCGGCAGCAAATCCGGCACTTTGAAATCCTTCAGCGACGGGTCCGCCATGAGCGAAAAAGGATCGTGCGATTTGCCGAGAAAGCCGCCCGCCTGACCGTTCGGCAAATTCCCGCCGCCGCGTCCCATCACCTGCGGAAGCACGACAAACGGCGGCAAGTCCGTCTTGCGCCCCATCAAGTAAGACGACACCGCGCCCGCGTGCGGCGTATGGATGCCGCCGGAAAATCGACGCCCCGTTTGCATCATCTGCCAGCCCGCATCATGCACCGCCGCGCCGTCGTGATGGCACGATCTTACGAGCGAAAATTTGTCCGCAATTTTCGCGTGCATCGGCAAAAGCTCCGACAGCTCAAACTCCGCAGACTTTGTGCGGATGGGCTTAAACGGCCCACGAATTTCCGCAGGCGCATCCGGCTTCATGTCCCAAAGATCGAGATGACTCGGCCCGCCGAGATTGAAGATCATGATGCACGAGCGATTGTCGTGACCCGGCTTCACACGCCCTTCAGATTTCGCGCGAAGATACTGCGGCAGCGAAAGCCCCGCCGCCGCGAGCGCGCCGATTTGCAAAAACTCACGGCGCGTCCGCCCGCCTCCGCAAAGGCGCGCGTGGTCGTGAAGCGATGGAGCTAGGAAGTCGAACATGGCAATGAGACTACCCCACACATCGAAAAACACTCAAGAAATTCGCCATTCCCATGTCGCCGTGTTTTTGTAAGAAACGCATGACTCCCAAATCGACCATCGACTTTTTCCCCACACTCCCAGCACCCGACGAAGCGCTGCGGCTCTTCGATTTTCTGCCGCGAGTGTATTTTTCATCTAGGATACCGAGAGCCGGGGCGTTCGCGTAAATGTGCCGATGCTCCTACTCAAAGCCCTCAAATCGCAGGCCAAAATCGTAGGCAAGACTGACTTCGGCCTTCACCCACCGATGCTTGCCGCGCAGCATGTCGAGGAAGACAAGCGCGTGATGTCCACGGGCAGTCCGCTCATCGACCAAATCTGGCTAGTCATGGGAGCCGACCGGACGCCTCGCTGGTATTTCAGTAGCAAAATCCCGCTGCGTGGACGTGACGGCACGGTGGCATGACCTCGCCGGCGTTCTCCGCCCTTACGACGGCGCGGACCCTTCGCCTGGGCGACTAGCACCGATTCACGCCCGTGATGGAGCACGTCCTCTCAAATTTTGGCGGGACTATCACCGGTCAACCTAGATTCGGCGATGGATTGACCGCGAAAGACGCAAAAGACGCGAAAACATACAGTTGGGAAAAATCGGACGCGCACCCAATCGGCGAGTTGGTTCAATTGCGTAACGCCTTCCCATTTCGCGGTTTTCGCGGTTTTCGCGGTTCCCAATCACGGATCTAGGTTCAAAAACTCGCGAAAACCGCGCACCTTTCCGTGAGCCAGCTCCAGCGCGAGTTTCAGCGCCTGCTTGGAATGTCACCAATGGATTGCCTCATCTTGGTTCACCTGCTCGTCGCCCATCGGCAGATGGAGGATACCGACGAACCGTTCCGAGAGCGAGTCGGGATGAGACCGGGGGCGTATCGGACGAAGTTCAGAGAATCGAGCGGCTTGCTTGAGCAGAAGCGATGAACGAACGCGCGCAGCCACTACGAAACGGAACGCCTAGTGTCGGAGTTCAGCTTTGGGTCTGACGCAAAAAGCAAAACGCCTTTCTTCCTGTAGGAAGAAAGGCGCTTTGCGAAGTGTTTACGATGGTTATTTCCGGCGACGGAAACGTTGTCCACCGAGGAGCAAGCCGATTCCACCAAGGAGCATCGTGACGGCTCCGGGCTCTGGAACGACTGAGAGAACGACATCGTTGTTATCGGTGCCGCCAGTGTAGTCGATCATGAGCGCGGTGCTGTCACCGAAGTCGATGAAGATGTCGCCGTCCGCAAGCGGCGTGCCGAGGTAGGTGAAGAGTCCGCCTCCGACAATTGCATCGAGTGCGTCATTATTGATGATGCTGAAGGAATCGCCGAATGCATGTGCGTAGCCGAAATTAATCACAAGCGCGGTATTCGATTGAAGAGTAACTGAGCCAGTTACGTTCAATTGGTCGTAAAGGGAACCTACCGTCGTTCCGTTGATTTCCACGCTGAATGTTCCGCCGTTAAACGTGACATTGCCGCTGTTTAGCAGACCAGGGCTCGCTCCAG
>JAYTMG010000496.1:0-8097 GCA_043728745.1 Verrucomicrobiaceae bacterium | reverse complement strand
CCACCCGCCCCCCGCTATCGGTCCACCCGAGAGCCGCCATCCCACCGACCGATAGCCGCTATCCGTCCGCCGGAATGCCGCTATCGAAGCGACCGATAGCCGGGGTAGCCACCGCGACCCCCGCCATCGACCCAAGCAATAGCCGCCTTCCCTTTTCCCGATAGCCGCCATAAAACCACGACACCCCGCTCATCGCTCCGACCACAGCCAGCCACCGAGAGAGATAATGCACACTATGAAAACCATCCGCTGCCTCATCCTAGCCATCCTCGCCTTCGCCTTCGCCTTCACGGCCAGCCCAGCCCACGCCGCGCCGGGGGATCTCGATCCGCTGAATGCCACGGTCGTCGGCGGCAGCATCAATGCCACGGCGGTGCAGCCGGATGGGAAGACGATCCTCGCGGGGAGCTTCACCTCCGTGCTGGGCCAGACGCGCAATAACATCGCCCGGCTCAATGCCGACGGCACGCTCGATGCGGGTTTCAATCCCAATGCGAATGGTGCCGTCAATTGCGTGGCGGTTCAAACGGACGGCAGGATTCTGCTCGGGGGCGGCTTCAGCACCGTGGGCGGGACCACGCGCAACAACATCGCGCGGGTGGATGCCGCGGGCGCGCTCGACGCGGCCTTCAATCCCAATGCGAACGGCAACGTCTTGAGCGTGGTGGTGCAGGCGGACGGCAGGATTCTGCTCGGGGGCCTCTTCACCACCGTGGGCGGGACCGCGCGCAACTACTTCGTCCGGCTGCTCAATGACCCGCGACCCGGACGCTGAGCGCGCCCGACGCGACGCAGGTCACAGACGGTCGGCTACATCGGGCAGGATGGGACGGGTTCTTTCGCCTACGTCGCAGGTGGCAAGATCGGCACAACCTCACCCGGCCCCGGCGGAATCACGACGTCAAACGACGTGGGCCTGTGGGCAACGGATAGCCTCGGCGCACTGCGACTGCTGCCGCAAGAAGGCGACGCGATTGGTGCAAGCACGGTGAAGACATTCATTGTGCTCTCCAGCGTAGTCGGCAGTCCCGCACAGAAGCGGAGCTTTAACAACAGCGGCAGCGTGATCGTGCGCGCCACGGATGCGACCGGCGCGCAGCATCTCCTTCACATCGCGGTGCCGTAGAGGCTCGCAAGCCGTGACAAAGGCGCGGGGCGGCTCTAGGTTGTCCGCTCACACATGCCTTCGCTCTCAGTCAAACTTGCCGCCACTTTTCTGCTCGCCGTGCCGCTCGCTCGTGCGGAGAAGGTGAACTTTAACCGCGATGTGCGGCCGATTCTTTCGGATACGTGTTTTCATTGCCACGGGCCGGATGAAAAGGAGCGCAAGGGCGGGCTGCGGCTCGACATCCGCGAGGCGGCGCTGAAGGGCGGGGAGTCGGGGCCGGCGTTTGTGCCGGGGAAGCCGGAGGAGAGCGAGCTGGTGAAGCGGTTGCACCCGGCGGACCCGGATGATTTGATGCCGCCGAAGAAGCTCAAAAAGCCGCTGACACCGGTGCAGATGGCGATGCTGAAGCAGTGGATCGCGGAGGGTGCGGAGTATCAGGGGCACTGGGCTTTTATCAAACCGGAGCGGCCACCGGTCCCGGCGGGCAGTGCGAATGCGATCGATGCGTTCGTTTTGAAAAGGCTCGCGGAGAGCGGTGTGAAGCCGTCGCCCGAGGCGGACCGCGCGACGCTGATTCGCAGGCTGTCGCTGGACCTCACGGGTGTGCCGGCGACACCGGAGGAGACGGCTGCTTTTATCGCGGACGCCGCGCCGAATGCTTACGAGAAGGTGGTGGATCGGCTGCTGGCTTCGCCGCGCTACGGGGAGAAGATGGCGCATCAATGGCTGGATTTTGCGAGATATGCGGACAGTCATGGATTTCAGACGGACACGTCGCGGACGATGTGGCCGTGGCGGGATTGGGTGATCAAGGCTTACAACGAGAACAAGCCGTTCGATCAGTTCACGGTGGAGCAACTTGCGGGGGACATGTTGCCGGGGGCGACGACGGAGCAAATCGTGGCGACGGGGTTTAATCGGAATCATCGGCTGAATGGCGAAGGCGGAATCATCGACGAGGAATGGTTCATCGAAAATGTGATCGACCGCGTGGAGACGACGGGGCTGACGTGGATGGCGCTGACGCTGAACTGCTGTCGCTGCCACGACCACAAATACGACCCGATTTCGCAAAAGGAGTTTTACCAGTTTTTCGCGTTCTTTAACTCGGTGGATGAGAACGGGAGCATCCGGGGCGGCACGAATCGCTCGGGTGGAAATGCGGCGCCGACGGTGGAGATGCCCACCGCAGAGCAGACTGCGTCTATCGCAAAAGCGGACGCAGTGGTGAAAGCTGCGGACGCACGAGTGGCGGCTGCAAAGGCGGCGGCTCCGCAGCGCTTCGCGGCGTGGGAGACGCGGATGGTGCAGGAGGCGACCGTGAAGACCGAGGTGTGGACACCGCTGAAGAATGACGCGGCGAAAAGCGAGGGCGGTGCGATTTTGACGAAGCAGGCCGACGGAAGCTGGCTGGCGAGCGGAACGAATCCGGCGAACGATGTTTACGTGATCACGGCGTCGATTGCGCCGGGGCAATTCACCGGCGTGCTGCTGGATACGCTGCCCGATCCGTCGCTGCCTGGACAAAGCCTCGGACGGTATCCGAACGGGAATTTTGTGCTTTCTGACGTGGATGCGGAGATTTCCGCGCCGGGGCTCGCGAAGCCGCTGGAGGCCATGTTCACACGGGCTGAGGCGCTGTACGAACAGACGGGATATTCCGTGAAGGCGATCGTGGAAGGGAAACCGAAGCGCGGAAAGGGCGCGAAAAATAAGGCGGGCTGGGCCGTGGACGGACCGACCCGCAAGGAGGCGAACAAGGCGCTCTTTGTCACGAGCGCGCCGCTGAACATTCCGGCGAATGCGACGATCAAAATCACCCTCCGTCACGACGCGATTGCTGGGCACAACGTGGGACGCTTTCGCATTTCCACAACGGCGCTCCCGGCTGCGCTCGTGAAGCTCGATGGCGGCGGACTCACGGAGAAAATCCGGGCGTCACTGCTCGCCGGAGCGAAGCGCACTCCCGCGCAGAAGAAGGAGCTGGAGAAGCTCTTCGAGTCGAGCGGCGACAGCGAAGCAAAGGATGCGGAGGCCGCCGTTGCCGCAGCCAAGAAGGCTCGCGACGCTGCGGACAACGCGGTCCTCACCACGATGGTAATGAAGGAGGCCGACAAACCACGGGATGCGTTTATTTTGAACCGGGGCGAATACGACAAGAAAGGCGGGAAGGTGGAACGCGGAGTGCCCGCCGCTCTGCCACCGCTGACGAAAGATATGCCGAACAACCGCCTCGGTTTCGCGCAATGGCTGGTGAGCGGCGAACATCCGCTGACGGCGCGCGTTTGGGTGAATCGTGCGTGGGAGAAATTCTTCGGCATGGGCATCGTGAAGACGTCGGAAAACTTCGGCTCGCAATCCGAGTGGCCGAGCCATCCCGAGTTGCTCGATTGGCTGGCGACGGAGTTCGTGCGGCTGAAGTGGGACATGAAGGCGATGCAGAAAACGATCGTGATGAGCGCGACATACCGGCAGTCGGCAAAGGTCTCGCCGGAGTTGCTCGCAAAAGATCCCGAGAACCGGCTCGTCGCCCGCGCCCCAAGGCTGCGCCTTTCTGCGGAGGTGATGCGCGACCAGGCGCTCGCCGTCAGCGGGCTGCTGGTGGAGAAGATCGGCGGGCCGAGCGTGAAGCCCTACATGCCCGAAGCGGTGTGGGACGAAACGAGCGTCTATGGCGACATGCGCGGCTACAAAGCGGACGGCGACGCGGGGCTGTATCGACGCACACTTTACACGATATGGAAGCGCACCGCCGCACCGCCATCGATGCTCCTTTTCGACTCGCCGAACCGCGAAATCTGCACGGTGAAACGCAGCCGCACGAACACGCCGCTCCAAGCGCTCGCGCTGCTGAACGAAGTCACCTACGTCGAATCCGCCCGCGTGCTCGCACAGCGAATGATCCTCGAAGGCGGCACCACGCCGGAAGCACGGATCGACTGGGCCTTCCGCCGCACCACGGGCCGCAAACCCACGGAGCGCGAGGTGAAAGTGCTCGCCGACGGCCTCGCAAAACGGAGCCTGCGTTTTCAGCAAACGCCCGACGAAGCAAAGAAACTCCTGACAATCGGCGCGGCGAAAGTGGACGCGAAAGTCGATCCCGTAGAGCTCGCCAGCTACACCGCCACCGCCAACGTCCTGCTAAACCTCGACGAAGTCATCACGCGGGAATAGCGCGCGGACTATCGGAAGCGGTCTGGATTCATCAGCGTCAGCGGGAGCGACGTGGGCTCGCCGTCGAGCAGTTCGCTCATGAGTTGCCCTGTCACCGGGCCGAGGCTGAGGCCCATCATCGCGTGGCCGGAAGCGGTAGAGAGATTCTCGTATTCCGCAAAGCGGCCCATGTAGGGCATCCCGTCCGGCGAGCAAGGCCGCAGGCCGCGCCACGGCTGGATGCCCTCGAAGTCCTTCGGCGAAAACTCCGGGAAATAGCGCGGCACCGCGTTCACGATTCCCTTCACCCGGCGGGTCGTGATGTCTTCGTTCAGCCCCGCGATTTCCATCGTCCCGCCAAAGCGCAGCGTTGAGCCCATCGGCGTCACCGCCACACGCGCCTCCGTGAAAATCGAGCACAGCTCCGGCAATTGGCGCGGCGTCTGAAGCGTGAGAGAGTAGCCTTTGCCCGCCTGCATCGGCAGCCGGATGCGGAGCGCGCGCACCAACTCTGGCGACCACGAACCGCCGCACAGCACGAACTCATCGGCTGCGATTTCTCCCGCCGTCGTGTCCACGGCCTCCACGGTGCGCCCATTGTAAATCACGTCTTTCACGTCCGTCGCCCAATGGAACTCCACGCCCATCCGCTCGCACTCCGCCAGCAGCCCCGCCATGAAACGCCCCGGCGAAAGATGACAGTCTTTCGGAAAAAACACGCCGCCCGCGATGTCCATCGTCACGCCAGGATCGAGCGCTGCAACGCCCCGTGCATCGAGCACCTGCGCAGGCACGCCGAGAGAATTTGCTGTCGCCGCAGCAGCCGCTTCTTCATCGAGCGCGTGTTGCGTTTTGCAGAGCATTACGAGCCCGCGCTTCACCAGCCCGAAGTCATTTCCCGGCAGCGCCGCGAGTTCCTCAAACAGCGCGCGGCTCGCAAAAGAAAGGTCGCGAATCAGTGGCGCACATTGGCTGACATGCGCCCGCGTCGCCGAGCGCACAAAGCGCCACGCCCACGCGATGAGATCCCAGTCGAGACGTGGCTTGATGTAAAATGGCGACTCGGGATTCCACATCCACTTTAGCCCCAGCGCGACCATCCCCGGAGCAGCGAGCGGAACGAAATGCGATGGGACAATCATCCCTGCGTTCCCAAACGAGCAGCCATCGCGCTGTGCAGGATTGCGATCCAAGACCGTCACTCGATGTCCCTTTTTCGCGCAAAAATAAGCCGTGCTCAGCCCGATGACGCCGCCGCCGATGATAAGAATGTGTTTACCCACGCGCCGCAGGTAAGCGCATCCCGATTCCCGCGTAAACGCGGCTTTTCCGGTGCTGCGAATAAACTGAGGGATCGGATTAAAAGCGGCTGAATCCACGTTCCGCTAGACTGTTCCACCGTGCGACGATACACGAAAAGCCGTGCGTGGTATTCGGGAAATCCTACTCTTTTGTTTAGCGTCGTTGTTGCTGTGAAATCCTTCGCCAAGAAGTTTTGTCTGTAATTAAGATACAGGAGGGTTTCTGGAGGGTGGATTTTGAGTATCGTCCAGCGACGTTGTCCACTTGGCTTTCGATTTCCTTACCCTAGAAACGTGATTGAGAACCGGGATAAGCGCGAAAGGCGAAAGGAGAGAGGGTTGTGAAGGCGAGAACACCACCCGCTGGGTGAGGGCATCATTTTTCGTAAGTGCCCTATTTCGCGCTTTTAGCAATTTTCTCGGTCAATCCAAAGTCGTTTCTAGGCTAATCGGCGCTTCTTGCATGCGCAATATCGATTTGCATCAGGCTTACTGGAGGACAAGTCGGGGGCGTAACTGATCCTGACGCGGAGGCCGCTCGTCGAAAGACTTCTTAACAGGTGGTCGTTCTCCCTGTCCGGGATTCGCCCGAACGGCTGACCGTAGGAGTTTCAAAAGTCCGACCCCGAAAATGGCCTCCGGCATTGCTCCATCAAATGAGCCGAAAACGAATACGTAGATGAACGGTTCGACGATGAGCGGAAGGGACAACAAGAAACAGAGTGATTCATAAGATGAACCCTTGAGAGCCCGGCAAAGTCGCCAGCCTTCCCGTGCGAGCAGTATAATCATCGCAAGGTATAGCACGAGGCCCACGTAACCAATGTATCGAATCGCTGTAACCGGCCCGCTATGAAAATTTCCAACGATCATTAAATTCTCGCGAGCATCCTCCATTGTCCCATGCTGAGCGAAGTAACCCATGATGGCGTAGTCGGTTTTCTTAATCCCAAATCCGTCGCCGAAAATTTTGTTGTCGATGTAACGGTCGGTAAAGAGCGCCTGCTTCCACATGAATACGCGCCACTCAGTGGATTCACTCGCCTCTGACACTGCCACGGGATCCCAACTTCCCGGAAGAAAGGAGAGCGTTCTCTGGATGCTTTTCGGTAGAGTAAACAACACGTTTTGGAATGTTGCTGCAAAAAGGAGCGCCAATATTCCAATCCCGACCATTTTAA
Source organism: Verrucomicrobiaceae bacterium (assembly GCA_043728745.1). Taxonomy (GTDB): domain Bacteria; phylum Verrucomicrobiota; class Verrucomicrobiia; order Chthoniobacterales; family Chthoniobacteraceae; genus SXWH01. Next base: position 1,354 of record JAYTMG010000496.1, on the reverse strand, counting down.
AGAATTCCGTCCGCCCGGCGCGGAGGAACCCCGAGACTAGCGCAATCCCCGCGAGGATGACTAATGCCGACCGGAACCCAGATTTCATAACCAGATAAAGCGAGATTGCGAATATCAGCACTTTCCAAGGCTTGAAAATATTTGTCCAAGCGAGGGGGCGTTCCAGCGCGAAAAGCGCAATTACTAGAGGCACTGCCAGCGAACCGAGAAAGGTCATCCGTTCCGAAGATTCGGATAAAACTGTAATCACCGTATCACCTTGTATCCCAGAACTCATCACCGGGGACGAATAAAACTCAGCGAAAAATCCTTCGAGGCCCGGCAAGTAGTGGAGTGAAGTCGCGAGTAATCCGTCAACAGTTCTACCAACAAGAACGATGATGAAAATCCACTTCGGGGAAATACTGGTGAGGTCTGAGCGTGAAAGCACCCACCAAGCGAGCACCGCGATTGAGATATTAAAGTAAGGACGCCCGCCTACGCGTTCCGAACCGAGTGCCTCGACGCCCACAGGATTGCGGACGAATGCGATGACCAATATCAAAAGAACGGACATCATGAACATATCAATCAGGCTCATCCGATTTCGCGTTCTAATGATCTTGAACGCAATGAGGGCAAAGTAGCTAACGAAGACGTATATGACCACCAAGTCCCTGACGCTGAAGGGGATATTCAGCGCACGAATTTGTCCGGTCATCGGCCAAGCGAATACGAGGATGATCCAGATACGTTCTTTTAGGACCAGAAGTACAGTGAGCGCAGCTCCCCCGAGAGCGACCATCAAGATCGGAGCAAGCCGCTCCTGCCCGGCCAATTTGCCGAGCACGACGGCTGAGATCAGGCCGATTACGACCGTCACGATGACGGTGAGACGTTGAGAGAAACGATTAAACTCCATTATTGCGCACCAAAGCGTAGTCCCTTGGGACTATCAACTCCTGATATTCGTTCATTTTTCATTTGAATGGGCACTTTATCCCCTTCGGAGAGCATGCAGTTCGTACACGACGGGACGCGGTATTCCACAGGGTGCCCGAGGCCCTTGCTGCGGTGAGCTTGTCTTCGGCGGTGCCACCGATGTGGCTGCCGCAGTCGAGGACAAATAACGGGGTGACTCGCTGGCTGGCGAGGCGCTCGGCGAGGACGCCATCGGAAAATCCGGCTCCGACGGCGAGGTAGTCCCAAGTCATTTGGTCGGGCGGCGGTTTAAGTGGGTCGCGGACGGCTGGCGAGAAAAGAGCGCGTCGGGCTCGTAAAAATAGTCGCTCGCTTTTTTCCCCGATGAGACTACTACTAGCGGGCTAATCTCGCCAAAAACTTGATCCAAAACAAGGGCCTACGGCCCGAAATC
>JAYTMG010000495.1:0-6559 GCA_043728745.1 Verrucomicrobiaceae bacterium | reverse complement strand
TCGCTGAATTTCTCGAGGTCCGGCGAGCTCCATCCGAACTTAACGCCGCTCGTGTAATATCGGTCGGTGCCGGCGAAGAGATCGTTCTCCATGTAGATGCTGACGGTGCCGTCCGAGATTTCCCGGCCAGCTCCGTGGGCCAGTGGGCAGAGCGATAGCGATAAAAGGAGGAGCGATTTTGAGGTGGATGATTTCATTTGGTTTATTGGTTACTGAGGCGGGAGTGAGGCGAGGTCTTGAGGTGAGGGAAACCCGTCGCTGTCCGACTTTCGCTCAGCGGGCGGTTCGCTCTCGCTGGCTACGCAGATGTCCTGCGCGCCGGCTTCGGTGAGGATCGCTTTGGCTTGGTCGATTTGTTCGGAGTTTTCCGTGTGCACGGAAATAAGAATATTGCCCTCGGAGATTTTTCCTTCGTAGCGCTTTGCCTCGATCTCGGGGATGCCCATCCCGACGAGCCCCCCGGTGACTCCGCCGACGGCTGCGCCGATCGCTGCGCCGCTCAGTGCTGCCATGATCGGCCCGGCGGCGAGGAAAGGTCCGACGCCCGGAATCGCCAGCACACCGATGCCCGCGATCCAGCCGAGTGCGCCCCCGATGAGACCACCAGTGCTCGCTCCGGCCACAGCTCCCTCGGGCGCTTTGGTGCTCTTTTCATGCGCGAAGTCGCGGCTCGTACCGCGGTCTGAAAAGAGCGCGGAGATATCGTCGCGGGAAAATTTCGCCACCTCCAGATGCTCGATTATGTAGTCGGCCTGAGTGCGCGACGTTGCGATACAGAAAACGGATTTTTTAGACATGCGTGGTGATGATGCATCGCCTGTAGTAGCGCTAGTATGGGGTGAAACCCCACCCGACGTTTACGGCTCGATTCGCACCGGAGTGCCCACTGACACTGCGTCGTAAAATGCCGCCGCCATTTCTTTCGGAAGCCTGATGCAGCCATGTGACGCGGGGTAACCCGGTAGAAATCCCTCGTGCATCCCGATCCCGCCAACGATCCGCATCCAGTGCGGCATCGGCGCACCGACGTAGCGCGTGCCCGGCGGGCGTTTGTCCTTGCGAGTATCGACATCGGCTTGAACGACACGCCCATCGGAAGCGACGTATGCGCCGAATAACGACGACACATGGTGCTTCTGTTTCTCGACGATCCGGAAATCTCCGGAGACCGTTTCGCGCCCTTCGCGCCCGGAGGAAATGAGCGACACTCCAGCGAGTTGTTCGCCTTTATAAAAATAGGCGCGTTGTTCTGCGAGATTGATGCGCACTCGCGGCGTTCCCTCCATCAAATCTCCATCCCAATACGACTCCGCGCGCGGTGTTGGCACATGAGGCGTGGAGCAGCCTGTCATCGCCGCGGCGAAAAGCAGGAAGGCTCCCGCACTCAATAAAGCGTCTTTCATTTCCACAGTCTTGGCGGGGCCTGCTCGGAGCCATATGGGGCGTTCACCCCACTGCGGGCACCGGGGAATTTTCCCACTTGCTTGCTCCGTCGCTGATGTGCCGCACAGGGCTGTCTTAGACAATCGCTCGCGGCCCGCGTGGCGGCTGAGGGTGGGGCGAAACCCTACCTCTACAACCAAAGCGCTGCGCTCTGCCGATGCGGTGGATGATGGCAGGTGCAAGGCTCACAACGGGCCTCGCGTTCTGCGCAATCGCACAAAACACAAACAACAAATGAAAAAACTATTCACACTCACCGGGCTATTCGCCCTCGTCTCCACCTTCGCATTTGCAGCGGACGACATCGTCGCCACGGCAAAATCCACGGGGACATTCAAAACACTTTGCGCCGCTCTGGATGCTGCGGGGAAAACGGAGATGCTCCAAGAAAAGGGACCGTTCACCGTCTTCGCACCGAGCGATGAAGCGTTCGCGAAGCTGCCTGCGGGCACCGTCGAAAGCCTGCTCAAGCCGGAGAACAAAGAGAAGCTCGCCGGAATCCTCGCCTACCACGTCGTCCCGGGGAACATCAAAGCTGCGGACATGCAGAGCAACATGGTCAAGACTGCGAATGGCGCGAACTTGGACATCAAAGCCACTGAGGCATCCGTGACCGTGAACGGTGCGAAAGTGGTGAAGGCGGATGTGATGGCCAGCAATGGTGTCATCCACGTCATCGACACGGTGCTGATGCCGCCCGCCAAATAAATTTTCCGGGGGGAAACAAGAGCTCGTCGGGGTGCCTTGCAAAAGGACCACTCCGGCGAGTTTTTTTTGTCCCCGTGGCTGGGACATCCTTTGTGTGGCTCGGCCTGCTGGGGTGAAACCCTACTTCTGACCTTTGGATGCATCCGATTTACTGCGATCGGTCGAAATGGTTGTCGAAAGCAGACACAGCACTCATTCCGAGCGCTGGGTTTTGCCGAATCTCACAAAAAAATAAAAATGAAAACATCCAACAAAAACATACGACCAGTGAGCCTCTTCGCAGCAGCGAAAAAGGCCACCCAACTCACGCTCGCTGCAACGCTACTGCTCACGCAGTCACCTTCTGCTCTCGCCTCCAGTCACAGCGACGCACCGCTCATCAAGCTCGATCCGCAGGCAAATTTATCCGACGTTTACGCGTTTATCCGGATGCGCCCAACTGGCGAGCGAGTGCTCGTCGTCGAGGTCAATGTGCATCCTTTCTCGGAGCCGGGCGATGGCCTGATGTACGACGTATTCTCACCGGATGCGCTCTACAGCATTCATATTGCTGACCCCGTCACGGGTGTGAGTCTTCAGCGCTACGACTTCCGGTTTTCCGCAGTCGATACGAAAAATGGGGACTATCAAAACACAAACACCATCCTCCGATACGGACGCGGTGCAGACGTGAATGGTGCGCCGAGTGTCGGTGCAATCACGACGGTCGGCGACGCTCGCCACAACTTCCTCCAGACTTACACCGTCACGCGTGTCCTGCCCAGCGGCTCCCGCACGATGATGACTCCAACGCCGTTTTTCGTCGCGCCTCCGAACATCGGCAACCGCGTCACCCCGCGCTACAATGATGGAAATGGCCGGGCCGTGTCCGGTGCGACTACTCGTGCCACGCTCGATCCATACACCGCCCAAACCACGGTGGATGCGAGGACAAAAAATGGAACGATTTACACCATGTTTGCCGGACCTCGTGATGACGGATTCTTCGCAGACGTCCCCGGCATCTCCGACCTTCTGGATGGGCGGATTCTCGGTAACAGTCTCGGGCAAGCAGGTGGAGGTGTGGATGGATTCAAGGGATTCAACGTGATGCACTACGCCCTCGTCATCCCGCTGACCGAGCTTCCGAGCATCGCCTACACCGGCGCACTACAACCCGCGAGCACGGGAGTTGGGGTTTATGCCTCAGTCAGCCGTCCGAGCATCACGCTACGCAGAACGGGAAAGCTCGATCGTTCGTCAAACTCGTTCGTTCAAGTCAACCGGCTTGGTAACCCGCTCTTCAACGAAGTGCTCGTCGCGCTTGCCGATAAGGACAACTACAACCGCACGTCGCCAAAGGACGATGCCAAGAACTTCGCAAAATACGCGCTCAATCCAGAAATCGCAGTTTTGATTAATGCCGTGTTTTCGCAGAATTTCGCTACCACAAATCGCACTGACTTGCAGGCGATTTTCATCCCCGATGTGATCCGCGTCAACACGACGACCGGGGCCATCCGCACTGCGGGCGATCCAGGATTTAATCGCCTGAGCTTCATCGGCGACGACACCGTGCCGAACGGGGCCGGCACGCCGATTCCTTCCGGTTGGCCGAATGGCCGACGCTTCGGCGATGATGTAGTGGACATCGCTCTGACAGCCATCGCTAGCGGCCCGAGCTTCACGACGATTACCGTCGTAGGAGACAACGTCCCGGCTAACGACACGACCTACAACCGCACCTTCCCATACGCGGCCACTCCGAATTCGGGAACACGCAACAGCAAAGACTCTGGCGTGAACGTCGGCTTCTAAATAGCGGAACCGCTAAAACTCAATTCATCGGCGCATTCTGAAAAGAATGCGCCGATGTTTTAGGTGATTTCAATATGCAACCTTCTTCAAACAACCCTCAGAAACCACTCCGCCTTGTGTGGCGCGCCGTAATCATTGGCGCATGTATCGGCGGTGCCTTTTCCGCCGCATTCTCGCTCCGACCATCGCCGCCAGCACAAGTGCCGGCACCTCCTGCGGCGCTGACTGGCGAGCAAACCCTCGCGCTGATTGTGCCTCCCGAAGGCGGCTCAGCGACCGAGCGAGCGTTACTTCAGACCCTCGCAAAAGCGCGGGCGAAAACGGACGAACCGTCGAGCTGGGTGAATCTCGGAGATGCGTTAGCGCAGATGCTTCGGGATACCGCTGATGAGAAATATTACGACCACGCAGAATCGGCCTACCAATTTGCGCTGAGGCTTCAGCCATCGAATGTGGACGCCCTCATCGGCATGGCGTGGGTGACGGGCGGGAGGCACCAATTTGAGCAAAGCCGCGAGTGGGCAAACCGCGCACTGGCGCTTGATTCTGAGAACGCTTCGGCGCACGGCATTATCGGGGACGCTGCGCTGGAACTCGGTGATTATGAAGCGGCATACGAGCGATACCAGACGATGATGGACCTCAAGCCCGACCTCTCTTCATGGAGTCGCGGCGCGCAATTGCTTCACATCACCGGAGTGACGACCAAAGCGATTTGGCTGATGGAAAAGGCGATCAAGGCGGGTGCGCCGTTCGCGGAGAACACGGCGTGGTGCCGAGCAAAACTTGCGATGATGCTCTTTAGTCAAGGCGCTCTGATTCCCGCCGCGCAGGCTCTTGAGCCGGCGCTGAAAGCGGGGTCGAAGAACGCCCATGTCCTTCTCGCAGCGGGACGGATCGCTGCTGCTCGGGAGGATTACACGAGCGCGAGAAAATACTTCAAGATGTTGCTAGAAGCCGGGCCAAACCACGACGCGCTCGTGGCACTTGGAGACCTCAGCGCATACGATGGCGATAAGCTCGAAGCAGAAAAATATTACGCGCAGGTAGAAGCCCTGGAGGCTGCTCAGTCGGCGCGCACTGGCCACAGCCACATGGCCATGGCAAAGTTCTACGCGGACCATGATCGGAAGCCCATCGAGGCGCTCCGCATGGCCGAGGCCCGCAAGCTCACGCGCAATGTCTATGAGGCAGACACGCTCGCATGGGTATATTTCAAAAATGGCGACCAACCTCGTGCCATCGAAGCAATCAAACGTGCACTCAGCCAGAATACGCAGGATGCCGAGATCCATTTTCATGCCGGAATGATCGCCGCGAAGTTTGGCGACCGCGCGTCTGCTCAAAAACACCTGCAACAAGCGATAAACCTCAATCCACGCTTCAGCGTGCTCCAAGCCCCGATCGCTGCGGCGATGTTGGAAACCATGGGCGGGACATCTGCGGCGAACGCAACCAAGCGAGAAGCTGGCGTCGTAAAATGAAACGATATGTGACATCGCTGCTCATGGCGTTGCTCATGGTTCTATCGGCATCCGCGCACGAAGAGCCGACGAGCTTTCTCGATCTCCGCGTCACCGGAGGCGGGCTGGTCGCCATCCTCACAGCCTCGGCTACAGACCTCGCGCACGACCTGCCAAGCGTAGAGCCCGGCTCGCTTCTCACTCCTGGGGTAGCGCAAGCACATAGCCCTGCGCTGGCAAAGATTCTCAGCACTCGACTGCGAATCACCGCCGACGCGACTCCGCTCAGCGCTGAGCTGCGCGCAATCACTCCCATCCCGGACAAACGGGACGTTCGTATCGAGTTGCATTACCCTTGGTCGGTGACACCGGGGAAGATCGGTGTGCAATGCCATTTGTTTCCGTATGACTCACGGCATCGGACGTTCCTCAATGTCTTCGAAAACGGACAGCTCGTGCGGCAGGAGATTTTTCAAAGCGACGTTCGCGAGTTATACTTCCACATGAGTTCCACTCAAAGCATCGGGGCTGTGCTCCGACAGTTCATCGCGTCGGGGATTCATCACATCTTCATTGGCCCTGATCATATCCTCTTCATCGTCGGCCTGCTTCTACTCCGTGGCACAGTCATTCGACTTCTTAAAATCGTCACGGCGTTCACGGTTGCGCACAGCATCACACTCGGCCTCGCCACATTTGGGATACTCACTCCGCCTGCATCCATCATCGAGCCTGCCATCGCATTGAGCATCGTCTTCGTAGGTGCTCACGCCTTTCTGCGCAGAAAGCAAAGCGACCCCCGTCTCCTTTTCGCATTCGTCTTTGGGCTCATTCACGGATTTGGATTTGCCAACGTCCTCCAGGAAATGGAGCTCCCGCAAGCCGCGCTCGGCTGGTCGCTACTTGCATTTAACGTTGGTGTGGAAATCGGCCAAGCGTGCATCGTGCTCCTCGTTGCACCCTTGCTCGCGCTGCTTCACCGGTGGAGCGCACTCGCCGCTGCGCGGGTCACCGCGGCGGGTGCCTGCGCGGTCACCGCCGCTGGCGCATTTTGGTTCTTCCAGCGAATCCTGCCGTAGCCCCAAGCGCCGAAAACAAAGCTCGCCGGGGTTCCTTGAAAAAGGACCACCCCGGCGAGTTTCTTTTTT
>JAYTMG010000494.1:0-9233 GCA_043728745.1 Verrucomicrobiaceae bacterium | reverse complement strand
GCGCGACGCGCACTTCGCCGCCGTCGCGATTATACTTCACGGCGTTGTCTAGGAGGTTGCTGGCGATTTGGGAAAAGCGGAGGGCATCGACGCGAGCGGGTGCGGTTTTTGGAAGCGTGCATTCGACGCTGATGTTGCGCGATTCGGCGACGATGCGGGCGTCTTCGGCACAGCCTTCGGTGAGAGCGGCGAGGTCGTGTTCGGCGAGGTCGAGCGTGAGCCGCCCGGCGTCGGCGCGGGCGAGCAGGAGCAGGCTGGAGGTGATATTGGTAAGGCGGCGCGTTTGCTCAAGAAGGCCGCCGATTGCTTCGCGCTCGCTGTCGCCGAGTGTGGGGGATTCGAGCACGGCCTCGATGCTGGCGCGGAGGACGGTGAGCGGTGTTTTCAGCTCGTGCGAGGCGTCGCCGCTAAAGCGCAGGGCTTGCTGGTAGCTGAGTTCCAGCCGGTCGAGGGTGGCATTGAGCACGCGGGCGTGGCGCTGGATTTCATCCGCAACAACTGGAACGGGCACGCGCTGGTCGAGGCGTTCGGCGGTGACGCGCTCGGCGGCGGCGGTCATTTCTTCCACGGGCTCGACGGCCAGCGCAGCGAGACGTCGTCCGCCGAGCCACGCAAATGCAAGCGCGAGCGGCAGCCCAGCAAGCAGCGCGAGCAGCAGTCCGCTGGTCGTGCCGTGGACTTCGGCGAGGTCCTCCGCGATGGCAAAAGTTACGCCGCCATTTTCCACCACGACAAGGCGCAGCTTGCTCGCTCCGTGCGCGACGGTGTGCAGACCGACTGGCTGCGCGCCAAATCCCGGCGCTGCGAGATTCGCAGAACGCCAGCGGACTTCGGAGCCCGTGCGCAGTTCCATAAAGCGTGGCGGATTGCGCAGCGGCAGCCATTCGCGCATCTCGGGTTCGATATTCTTCCAGTCAAATTTGATGCCGCCGTGACGATTCAACTCGGAGAAGAGATGCGTGCTTTCCGCACGCAGTTCGGCATCCACTTCGCTCACCTCTCGCTGATGGACAAACCACGCCGCACCGATACCGCAGATGACGATAGATACCGCCGCGACGAGCGTGGACCAAAGCGTGAGCCGACGGCGAAAGGGCAGTTGCTTCATTCCGCGACCTTCATCGCGTAGCCCACGCCACGCACTGTGTGGATGAGCTTTACCGCGTGCTCCTCGTCCACTTTTTTGCGCAGCCGCTGGATGTAAACCTCGACGACATTTGTGCCGGTGTCGAAGTGCCACTGCCACACATTCTCGATGAGCTGCGTGCGCGTGAGCACCCGGCCCGGCGAGCGCATAAGATACTCGAGCAGCGCGAATTCCCGCACGGGTAATTCAATCTTTTGCCCGCCGCGCATGACCTCGCGAGTGATGAGATTCATGGAGAGGTCTTCCACGCGCAGCATCGTCATTCCTTGCGATGCCGCACGGCGAGAAAGCGCGACGACGCGGGCGACGAGTTCATTCATCGCGAAGGGTTTTGAAAGGTAATCGTCCGCGCCGAGCATGAGCCCTTCGACGCGCTCGGAGACTTCGCCACGGGCGGTGACGAGCAGCACGGGAGTGGCGACGCGCCTTTCCCGCAGCACGCGCAAAATGCTGAGCCCATCGCGCCCCGGCATCATCACATCCAGCACCGCCGCGTCGTAGGGAGTCGCCAGCGCTGCAGCGAGCGCCTCGTCGCCACGGTGAAACATATCCACCGTGAATCCCTGCTCGCGCAAAGCGGCACGGATATGTTGGGCGACCTTCTTTTCGTCTTCGGCAAGCAGCACGCGCATGGAAGAACCGTCTATTCGGTTTTCGACTGGAATCATACCGAAACTTTCCCCCACGCCCCTGACTCGCAGCCGGGAAGTTCGCTGACTGCGGAGTTATCTTTTCACCAACACGAACATTGCGAAGCGAAATTTTGAAACCAGATTCCAAACTTTGGCGGAACTGAACGATCGCGGTTGGCCGCATCCGATTCAGCTCACGCCGCAGAGTCACCCATCGCGCAGATGGCGGACGACCTTTCAAAGGGATCGCCCGACAATTGGCGAGCCGCCTTCCCCCTGCCTGCGGAGGGCCACCGGTATGAGCTATCCCAAATCCCAGAGCCATCCCGCACTGTCGCTTGAAAAAGTCTTCGACTTTCGAGGCTCCTGATTTTCCCGACCACATTCGCAGATGCTAGATATCGTATTCCAACTAATGTGCGACGAGGCGTGTGAGCCGATACCGTTTCGAGTCTAACGATCCGTTGCGGTGGGATGTTCGGTGAATGTTAATAAAAAATGAAAGACTGATTCGCGTCTGCTCTAAACCATGAAGATAACACCGCCCACCCTCACCGCGGCTACTTTGTTCGCCCTTACCTCCAGAGGTGCTGCGGCTCCGTATCGCTACGACCATGTCTTCATCGTCATCGAGGAAAACACCGACTACGCGCAGGTGCTCAGCGACCGGGTGAATGCGCCGTTCATCAATGAGCTGGCGGATGGAGGCGTGAACTTCACGGAATTCTACGCGATCACGCATCCGAGCCAGCCGAACTACATCCAGCTTTTTTCCGGCGACAATCATGGCGCAATCGACAATCTCCGCCCGCCCGGAAATCCGTGGAGTACGCAGAACCTTGCCGCAGCACTGTTCGCAGCGGGCAGGACGTTTCGCGGTTACAGCGAGGACCTGCCTTTCATCGGCGATAGTGAAAGGACGGGCACTGATTCTCCCACCGAGCAGACGCACTACCGACGCAAGCACAATCCTTGGGCAAACTGGCAGGCTCCGCAGGGCACAAACCCGATTCCGGTGAACCACCTCTCGTTCGATACGAACGCGCGCTTTCTTGATTCCCCGTCGGACTTTTCGCAACTGCCGGATGTCGCCATCGTCGTGCCGAACCAGCAGAACGACATGCACCACGACACCGTGTTGAAGGGCGATACATGGCTGCGGGCAAATCTCGGCGCTTACGCACGACAGCCTGCTCATCGTCACTTTTGATGAAGACAACCTCTCAGGCCCGAACAAGGTTCCTCGTAATCGCCGGGAGCGGAACCGTGCTATTTACCCGCAATCTCGACGCCACCGACATCACGCTTGAAATCGAAGCAACCACTGACCTCCATACCGCGTTCGAGCCCGTGGCGACGTGGACTCAAGCGGGCGGCTGGACGAGCATCTCCAGCGTGACCGTCATTGAAACCGCAGGAGCAGTCGAAGTCACCGCGCCCGGGGGAATTTGCGATTTATCCGAGCGAGGGCGGCTGTTCTGCCATAGAGTGGAGCATCTTCGAGCCGCGGACTGTTGTGCCGCCCATAAGACATCGTTTGAATCGTAACAAAACGCACATGAAACTCCCGCCCCTCGCAGGTGGAATGCAGCGGGTTTTACAATACCCCAATCATTGGGAAATGGCACTGCCCTGCTGATTGATGCTCGTTTTAAGCGCCTACGGCGGCGAAATGTCCGAGACTCTGACCGGTCGGAATCTCATGGCGCTACCGACCTCCTACGCAGCCGAATAAAATGAGAGTAATCTTTGACGCACCGGAGTTGTAATGCGTTTGTAACACCTCACAAACTCCAGCCAGACAAAAGCACTCCCGAATATCGCACCCTCGTCATGTTCGGGCGCACTTCTGCAGCACCACCGTAGAAATCTCACCCTTTTTAATGAAACTCACCCGAACCCTTTTCGCCGCGCTTTTGCTCGGCGTCGCTCAAGCTCACTCGCAAGTCCTCATCAATGAGGTCATGGCGACGAATACTCGCGCCTATCCGGATATTACGGATTTTGAGGACTATCCGGATTGGATCGAGCTGAAGAATACGACGGCGGCTCCGGTGAGTCTGGACGGGTATTTTTTGAGCGATAGTTCGTCGAACCCTTTTAAATGGCAGGTGCCAAATGGGGCGACGATTCCGGCGAATGGGTTCCTTCTTTTCATGGCGGATGGTCATGATGCGGCGCCGGGTGAGACGCATCCGCGTGGGTATTGGCCTTGGAAGAATTTCGTGACGGAGAAATATCACACGAATTCCTCCCTCGGCGGGACGGGCGAGACGCTGCGGCTGACGAGCACGACGGGGCTCGCTACGGTGTCTATGATCAATGCTTCGCTGCCTGCTCCGACGGCTCCGGCGACAGTCGCAGTTTGGAAGTATCTCGATAATGGGACGGACCAGAGCACGCAGTGGCGGGCGCGGAATTTCGATGATTCGGCGTGGGCGACGGGCGTGGCGGAACTCGGCTACGGCGATACTCAGGCGACGGTCGTGAGCTTCGGGCCGGATGCTGCAAATAAGCACATCACCACGTATTTCCGGCATCACTTCACGGTGGCAAATCCGGCGCTTTATTACGGGCTGACGATCCGTGCGGTGTTGGATGATGGCGCGGTGATTTACTTGAACGGCGAGGAAGTGGCGCGGCGCAATTTGCCGACGACGGATGTGGATTATCGGACGCTCGCTTTGGAAAATTTAACGGCCGCTACGGAGCAGACTTTCTGGGTGTTTCAAATCCCGGCGACGGCGCTTGTCGCGGGGGATAATGTGATCGCCGTGGAGCTTCATCAGTTCGCTGCGAACAATGCGGATCTCAGCTTCGATCTCGGGCTCACGGCTTCCTCTTACGGCACGGCGACGCTGGTCGATACGGTCGGGTATGGACAGCAAGTGCCGGATGTTTCTTTTGGCCGCGATAGTGTGACGCCGACGATTACGCGGCAGTTTGCAGTGCCGACTCCGGGTGCGGAAAACACGTCGCCTATCGTGAACAATTTGCGCGTGGATGGCACGGTGGCGACGGTGTCTCCGGCGAGCGGAGTTTATGCGACGAATCAGACAGTGACGATGTCTGCGCCGAGCGGCGTGATTCATTACACGCTGGATGGCAGCAACCCGAAACTCACGTCGCCGACTTACTCCGCGCCGATCAGCATCACGGCGACGACGGTCGTGCGGGCGCAAGTCTATGAGACGGGGAAAGCGCCGGGGCCGATTGTCACGCGCACGTATTTCCGTGGCGAGACGCAGACGAATTTGCCGTACATTTCCGTGGTCGCGGACCCGGAGACGCTGTTTGGGAACACGATCGGGATTTACAAAAACGAGCACGAAACGGTGAGCGGCAGTTACGGGCTGAAGGACGTTTATAAAGGCAAGGATGCTCCCGGAAATATCGAGTATTTCGCGCCCGGCGGATCGCTCGCGTTTGCGGCGGGATGCGGCATCCGCATTGGCGGCGAGAACAATTGGGTGCATCCGCAAAAGGCGCTGAACATCGCCATCCGCGGAAAGTACGGGAACGACGATGTGGCCTACGATGTTTTCCCCGGCTCGGGCATCGCGTTGCACACGGGCTTCGCGCTGCGCGACGGCGGCGATAACTGGGACAAGGACATGTTGCGCGACTGTTTGTATCCCAAGCTCACGAAGGGCTACATGAACGTGGACGTCGCGGATTACAGCCCGAGCGTGGTCTTTATAAATGGCGCGTATTACGGCCTGCACGACATCCGCCAGCGGTGGGACGACATGTGGTTTTCGCAGACCTATCATCTACCTTCGGACAAAGTGGATCATCTGCTCTACGGCCACGTCACGAGTTCATCCGTGACGCTCGGCGTGGAAAAAGGAAGCAGCGCAGACTGGCTCGCGTTTATGTCTTTCATCAATACGGCGGACCTCACGGTGCAGGCGAATTGGGACTACGTGGAATCGCGGATCGACGTGGATAGTTTCATGGATTTCGTCATCGCCGAGTCGTATGGAAACAACACGAGCTGGTTCCATAATCGCGAGTTCTGGAAACCGAAAACGCCCGGTGGAAAATTCCGCTGGTTCCTCACGGATATGGACCGCACTTTTTCCACCGGCACGCTCACCGGCATCCTGTCCTCCATGCTCGCGAGCGAAGATGTGCTCGTGCGGCTGAAGCTGAACGTCCCATTTAAACAACGCCTCGCGCAACGCTACGCCGCGCACGTTGCGGGCACATTTAAGCCGTCGCGCGTGCAGGCCGTCATCTCGGCGATGGATACCGAAGTCGCTGCATCCGTGCCGCGCCACGTCACGCGCTGGGCACCAAGTGGAACGACCGTGGCGACCCGCGATGCCAACATCCAAAACATCAAAGATTACGCCACGCAACGCGCCGCGAATTTTAACACGGAAGTCTCCACGCAACTCGGCGTCGGCACCGCAGTAAATCTCACGCTCACCGCCAACGCCGCGCATGGCCGCGTGCTCGTGCAAGGCGTGCCGGTGGAGCCCGGCGTTTTCAAAATGTTCCCCAATATCGTGTTCACGCTCAAGGCCGAGCCCGCGCCCGGATACGCGTTTAGCAGTTGGACCGGCGCCGCCGGCGGAGCAAGCACCACAGCCACTCTCACGGGTGCTGCGAGCATCACCGCGAACTTCGTCCCTGCTGCGGAAACCGCGGTCGGCGGCACCCTCGCGAGCAACACCACTTTCACACTCGCAGGCTCACCTTACGTCGTGAGCGACGACATCATTGTGCCCGCTGGCATCACGCTCACCGTGCAGGCCGGCGTGACGATTCAGATGACCGCGCGCCGGCACATCCGCGTGCTCGGCGTGCTGAATGTAAACGGCACCGCTGCGCAAAAAGTGAACATCGTCGGACGCAACGGCGCGCGCTGGGGCGGCATCAGTTTTGAGTTCCCGAGCGGCGCGTCGAACCTCACGCACCTCAACGTGCGCCACGGCACAAACGGCGCAAACCCCGCGCTCTACATCAACACCGTCATGGGCCGCAACGCCACCATCGTCGCCGATTTCCTCGACATCGCCGAGTGCGACTCCACCTTTTACAACTACAACGGCAATGCCACGCTGCGCGACTGCCGCTTCCACATTCCGTACACCGGCGACGGCCTCCACATCAAACGCGGGACCGCGCTCGTGCAGCGCTGCGTCTTCCCCGGCAACAACGCGCCGGACACCGATGCGATTGATTTCGACGGCGTGATCAACGGCGTCATCGAAGACTGCCACATCCACCGCTTCCAAGGCAGCAACAGCGACGGCATCGACCTCGGCGAAGCGTGCGTGAACGCGCTCATCCAGCGCAACCTCATCTATTTCAACTCCGACAAAGGCTTCTCCGTCGGCCAAGGATCGAGCGTCACGCTGCGCAAAAATCTCGTTGTCGGCTGCGTGCTCGGCGTCGGACTAAAAGACGCCGGCTCCAGCGTCATCGTCGATCAAAACACATTCGTGAACTGCGGCACCGGCGTCGCCGCATACGAGAAAAACTTCGGCGACGGCGGCGGCACAGCCACCATCACGAACACCATCTTTTCCAAATCCGTCACGCTCCCCGTGACCGTCGATGCGTTCTCCGTGATGTCCACAAACTACAACCTCAGCGACACGCAAGCGCTCCCCGGCGTCGGCAATCTTTTGCTCGATCCGCAGTTCGTCGATCCCGTCATTTACAACTACCAACTCCGCTCCACATCGCCCGCGATCAACAACGGCGACCCCGCCCACGCGCTCGACCCCGACAGCACGCGCGTCGATATCGGAGCGCAGTATATTTACAGCTCCGCCGACTACCCGTTCACCATCGGCGAAACCGTCGTCGTCAACGAAGTGCTCGCAAACTCCGGCGCAGCGACCGACTGGATCGAGCTGCACAACCGCACCACCGCCAGCGTAAATGTCGGCGGATGGTTCCTCAGCGACAGCGGCCTGGACCTTCAAAAATACCGCATCCCCGTCGGCACCATCATCCCCGCAGGCGGCTACGTCACCTTCTACGAAAACACGAACTTCGGCGCAGCGAGCATCGACGTAAATAAGATCACCGCATTCGCCCTCAGCGACGTCGGCGAAACCATCTACATCAGCTCCGCCGTGAGCGACCAACTCACCGATTACCAAAGCAAAGAAGACGTCGGCCCAAGCACCGAAGGCGAATCGCTCGGCGCGTATTATAAACCGAGCACCGACTCGTATAATTTCGTCGCCATGAAAACCGCGACGCCCAACGCTACAAACAGCGGCCCGCGCGTCGGCCCCATCGTCATCTCTGAGATCATGTATAATCCAAACGGAGCCGGTGACGCCGAATACCTCGAACTACTCAACGTCAGCGCCGCGCCCGTCACACTTTACGATTCCGTGAAAGCAAAAGCCTGGCGCATCAGCGACGGCATCGACTTCGAATTCCCCGCCGTCACGCCACTCACCATGGCCCCCGGCGAGCGCGTCGTCATCACGAAGAACATCAACCTTTTCAACACCAGCTTCGGCGCACTCGTGCCCTTCGGAACCAAGATTTTCGAGTGGGGCTCCGGCGGACTCAGCAACGCTGGCGAAAGCCTGCAACTTGACCGCCCCGGCGCAGCCGACGCGCTCAACGTCATCCAATACGTCCGCCAAGATCGCGTGAACTTCGAAGACACCGCCCCATGGCCCACCACGCCCGACGGCAGCGGACCCTCGCTCACAAAAATCTCCGAAAAGGATTACGGCAACGACTACATCAACTGGATGGCCGCCGGAGCATCGCCCGGCAACTTCGCCCCTGGCAGCCGCTTCAGCACATGGGCCGCGAGCAACGGCGTGAGCGGCACAAACGGCGACCAAGACGGCGACGACGTGAGCAACCTGCTCGAATACGCACTCGGCACAAACCCGAACGCTCCCTCACTCCCCGCAGCGCTCGGCATCGGCCAATCCGCCGTGTCGTACTACATTAATACACTCATTCCCGACATCGACTACGTGCTGGAACTTTCATCGGACCTGCAACTTTGGACAGCGGTCGATGCGTATCCCATCAATACGAGCAACGGACTCCAGTTGCGCACTCACGCACTCCAAGGCCCCGCTCCATCCAACATCTTTTATCGTCTGCGGGTGACACAAAAGCCGTAAGACGAGTTTCTCAATGAAACGCGGCGAATGCGGAGGAGCGGGGCTTTGATAGCCCCGTCTGCGCCGACGGTGCAGCCAAAAGCCCCTCCAAGGTGAAGCGCCCCCATCGCGGGTGCCCTTGTGGATGCCACTCCGTGGCATACGGGGCTACAAAAGCCCCGCTCCTTCCCGTTCGCCGCGCTTCACCGTGAAAACAATAGAACCACGCCGCGAACAACAACGCGGGTTCCCCACCGTCACAACGAACTGCGATCGCGGCTCGGTGTTTTGTGGCGACATTTGCCGCCGGTGCCGATAGCTCTGCGCGCCAAACGAACACCGACTCGCAATGAA
>JAYTMG010000493.1:0-1606 GCA_043728745.1 Verrucomicrobiaceae bacterium | reverse complement strand
CTTCAATGCCATCAACCCCGGCCGACAAAATGCCGCCCGCATAACTGGCGCCTTCACCTGCGGGATACAGGCCCTTGACGTTCAGGCTTTGAAAGTCATGGCCGCGCGTAATTTTGACGGGCGACGAGGTGCGGGTCTCGACGCCGGTTAACACCGCGTCATGCATGTCAAAACCACGTATTTTTTTACCGAACACGGGCAACGCCTCACGCATCGCCGCAATCGCGTAAGCAGGCAGAGCGCTGTGCAAATCGCCCAGCAGTACGCCGGGTTTGTAGGACGGCTCGACACTGCCCAGCCGGGTTGATGTTTTGCCTGCGATAAAGTCGCCGACCAACTGGCCCGGTGCGTGGTAATTGTTGCCGCCCAGCATGTAGGCATGGCTTTCAAGCTGGCGTTGAAATTCATCCGGGAAAACAGTGGCTGCTGCCATCAAGAGCCTGAGCGGCGAGTTCAGTTGGACGCAGATCAAAGACTTCATTCGTCAGCGCCGCATCGCTCTCAACGACGTGCCGTGCTTGGACGAGGCGCGGCGAGTCGTCGCCGATGATCGCATCGAATACCGCGAGCATCCCTTCCCCGGCGTTCCGCACGATGACGCGGTCAAGGTCTATCACCTCGACGATGATTTCATCGTCGTCGAGAAGCCGGCCGGAATGGTCTCGCTGCGGCATGTCGCCGAATTGGATTGGCCCGCCGCCCGACGCCGAGAGCAATCAACGCTCGACGAAGTCGTGTTGCGGAAGCTCGGTGCGCTGCAGCGACTGGACTACGACCTGTCGGCCAAAGTCGCGAAGGACCGCCGCCGCTATTTGCGTTCGGTGCATCGGCTCGATCGAGAAACCAGTGGGCTCGTCGTCTTCGCACGCACGTTGCACGCGGAGAAGAGCCTCATCACTCAGTTCGCCGCTCATACGATTGAGCGGGTCTATCTCACGGTCGTTCCGGGCGAGCCGACGGCTCAGTCATTGTCGTCTTACTTCGTCCGAGATCGTGGCGACGGACTGCGAGGCAGCACGCTCGACATCGCCGACGGCAAGCATGCGCGGACGCATATTCGACCGCTCGAAAAGCTGGGCTCCTACTCGCTGGTCGAGTGCCGCTTAGAGACTGGTCGCACGCATCAGATTCGCATCCACATGACGGAAGCCGGCTTTCCGGTCTGCGGCGATCCGGTCTATCGGTCGGCCTTTGGGCAGCCGCCGGTTGATGATCAAAGCGGGGCTCCGCGATTGACGTTGCACGCTCACCGTTTGGAGTTCACGCACCCGACGACAAGCAATCGGCTGCGTTTCGAGTCACCGTTGTCGGTTGATTTGGAGAAGTTCGTCTCCCGCCTGCGCGGCTAGCCGTCGGCGCTAGCCTCGGGCGAATTCGGATCGCCCTGACGCCACATTCCCGCTTGTGCCCGCAAACGTCCCGTCTCGACGCTCAGCCCGAGGCTAGCGCCTACGGCTATTGAGTCACGTTCGAGAACTCGAAGGCGCTCGCCGCCGGTCGAGCGTCACACCGGCGGCTAGCGCCTTGCCGCTCACTCGTTTCAAAGGATTCAGAGCCATGATCGCTCTCATCGCACACGACGCCAAGAAGTCGGAACTGCTCGGAT
>JAYTMG010000492.1:0-2076 GCA_043728745.1 Verrucomicrobiaceae bacterium | reverse complement strand
GACTCCACGCGAAACCGACGCCGCATTCCGCAAAGTCAACGAGCGCCCGATTCCCACGGGCCGCACATTTGCCACGCCGCCCGACGCGTAAAACCATTTCCCTGGAACAAACAAACAAACCAAAATAAAAATGAAACACACCATCCGTATCGTAGTCGCCGCCCTCGCGGTCAGCATCATCACCGCCTGCTCCACGAGCACACCAGTCCAGCCGCACGTCGGCAAAACCGGCGGCGGCAAGGGCTACGTGCCAGTCGGCAAGTAAGCCACCAACGCCCGACCATCCAAGGAGCGCGCCCTTGGCTGGGAGGACGGGGATGAATGACGAATGACGAATGACGAATGACGAATGACGAATGACGAAGTCGCAAGCGTGCGGCGGACTCAACTCGCTTGCGTTTCGTCATTCGTCATTCGTCATTCGTCATTTTCACAGAAGCCGTCACTCCACCAAAGACGCATCACTAGCCCCAACTCCTTACCAAGCCTAAAAACGCCCATCCACTCCCCATAGCGGTTTCGTTTTGGCGAAAACCACTACTAATTGTGCTTGCGGGGTTTTCGCTCGTGTTCCACAGTCCCCCGAACGCAACCACGTCCATGTATCTTAAATCGCTCGAAATCTTCGGCTTCAAGTCGTTTGCCCCTCGCACAATCCTGAACTTCGATCGCGGGGTCACCTGCGTCGTCGGGCCCAATGGCTGCGGCAAATCCAACGTGCTCGACAGCATTCGCTGGGTGCTCGGCGAACAGTCCGCAAAAGCACTCCGCGGCGGCGAAATGACGGACGTTATTTTTTCCGGCACCGACAGCCGCAAAGCGCTCGGCATGGCGGAGGTCTCGATGACTTTCACCGACTGCGAAGAGCAGCTCGGGCTCGACTGGCATGAGGTGAAAATCACCCGCCGCGTATTCCGCGAAGGCGGCTCGGAGTATTTGCTAAATGGCACGCCGTGCAGGCTCAAGGACATCCACCAACTCTTCATGGATACCGGCATCGGGCGCTCGGCTTACTCCATCATGGAGCAAGGAAAAATCGACCAGATTCTTTCCAGCCGCCCCGAGGATCGCCGTGCGATTTTCGAAGAAGCTGCGGGTATTACGAAGTACAAATTCCAGCGCAAAGAAGCGCTGCGGAAACTCGAAGCGACCGAGGCAAACCTGCTTCGCCTCGCCGACATCATCAAAGAAGTGAAGCGCCAGATCGGCAGCGTCCAGCGGCAGGCTGCAAAAGCCCGGCGCTACCAAGGAATGCTCGACGATCTCAAGACGCTGGAGCTTCACCATGCCCAGCGTCAATGGGCCGAGCTCGACGGCTCGCGCACCACTTCGCGGGAGGAGCTCGATTCGCTCGCGGCAAAAGCATACGAGATGGAAATCGCCGTCTCGGGGGCCGAGGAGGAAGCGATGGCTCAGCGCGCTGCGCTGGAGGACATGGAGCAACGGCTCAACGGTGCGCGGCAATCCGTGCAGGACATTCGCCAACGCATCGGCAACCACGAAAACCGCCTCGCATTTAACGCCGAACGCGTCCTCGAATTCGAGCAACTCCAGCAGCGCTACCGCGCCGAAGTCGCAGCGGCGGAAGAGCGATTCCAAATGGCCGAGACGCAGCTCCGCGACACCGAGAGCGAGCTTACGCAAATCACCGACATGCTCGCCGCCGAGCTTCGCCGCATGGAGGAAGTCCAGGCGCGCGCAGCGGGATTCACCGCCCAGCGCGCCGAGGCGGATTCGCTGATTTCATCGATCGCAAACGATGCGGGTCGCGTGGAAAGCAAGCTCAGCAGCCTCCGCGCGCAGAGCAGCACGATCTCACAACAGCGCGACGGTGCGGAAGCCCGTCTCGCCATCCTCGCTCAGGACTCCGCAAGCGCCGAAGAATCGCTCACGCATCTCCGGGAGCAAAACACCACGACCGTCGCCGACATCGAAGTCGTCGAGCGTGAACTCGAAGCGCGCACCGCCGCGATGGGTGCCGCCGAAGCCAAGCTCCGCGAGGCTCGCGACGCGATGACCGTTGTCGAAAAGGATCTTCGCGACACTCAGCGCGTCTTCAGCGAAAAGGATGGACGC
>JAYTMG010000491.1:0-8262 GCA_043728745.1 Verrucomicrobiaceae bacterium | reverse complement strand
GCCGTGCGTGACATTCGTGACGAGCGAAGCGGTGAGCGGGTCGTTTTCCACATCCGTATCATTTGCCAAAACGCCCGCGTACACCGTCTTCGTGAGGCGCAACCGCAGATTCATCGTGAGGTCCGAACTGGTGACTGCGTTCTGATGAATCTCCACCGCAATTGTATTTGCACCCTCCACCAAAAAGCTCGCTGGGAGCGAGTAGCTCGTCGTCAAAGTCGTCTGCTCGCTGTTGATTGGCGCGATAGAATCAAACGACGGGTCCACCACCATGCTCGGCGTCGCGTGGACCCTATTGCCGTTGATATAAACCACCCCGCCATCGTCATAAATGAGCGAAACTTCGACACTCGAAACGAGGTAGATATTGGTGACATTCACCACTTTTCGGAAATACGTGGTGAGATATTTGTTCGCCGAATCCGGTCCAAAACCAACAGTGGTCACCTCATCCGCGTCGCCATAGCCAAGCTCGGAAGAGCCCGACGCCCACGCCGCATCATTAAAGCCCACATTCCGCCACGCCGTGCCTTGGTTCGTGCCATTGTCTAAATACTTCCAAATTACCGGAGTCGCGAGCGCCCCGAAAGGAATCACATCCTCCGTCACCGTTCCCACCGCCGTCGCCGTCACATTCAACGCACTATTGCGCACAGCGGTGTAACTATCCGCCACACCTGCGGGCGGCCCCATGCCGATAATGTTGATCTCCGCCGAAATCAGACTCGATTGCAAAACTCCATCGCTCGCCCGGTAGGTAAAATTATCCACCCCCGTATAGCCGGCGTTCGGAGTGTAAGTGAATGAGCCATTCGCGTTCAGCGTCACGGTTCCATTGGCCGGATTCGCACCGAGCACCGCAGTGAGGCTGCCAGTCGGCGTCTCGATATCCGTGTCATTGACCAAAACGCCCGTCGCAGCCGGGACCACCAAAGGCGTATCGCGATTTGCAGTGTAAGCGTCCGCCACTGCAACCGGGGCATCATTCACCGCAGTCACCGTGATATTCACAGTCCCCACGTTCGAGGTCGTCACCCCGTCCGAACAAGTGTAGGTGAAAGCATCCGGGCCGTTGTAATTCAACGCGGGGGTGTAGAGGAACGAGCCGTCCGCACTTAAAGAAAGGGTTCCGTGTGTCACATTAGCCACGAGTGCCGCCGAAATTGGTCCACCCGTATCGTTTGCAAGCAATCCACTCGCAGTAATCGGCTCGACCTTGATGTTGTCAAAATTCACCGTCGCCTGCGCTCCTGCCACGTTATTCTGCGTCAGCAATATGCCCACCTGAAGCGTCTGCGCACCCGCTCCGAGCGCAGCGGTATAAGTCACCGTCTGCCAAGGAGAAGTCCCATTCCCCGTGAAAGTCGTATGCGAAGTCGCAGCCCCCGTCGTCGCCAAGCGAGACTGCGCAGTAGCAGTCGCCCCCGCAGCGGCCCCTGTAGTCGTCACCCGCCAATCAAACGTCACCCGAACAGTCTGCGCAGTTGCCAGCGTGAAGCCCTTCGAGTAGCCAGTCGTCCTTGTGTTTCCTAGATTAAGATTCTGGCTAAACTGCCGGGTGATCTGAGCCGATCCGCCCGGATTTCCCACAGTCCCCGTCCAAGTATTTGAGACCGTCCCACTAGTGCCAGTGAACGGGAAAATATTATTGATAAAAGTCCAGCCCGCCAGATCCGTCCCAAATGTATCTGGCCCTAAAAAAGCGCCTACGGACACAGAAAGGGCCGTATCCTCATTTGTGGTGTAAGCATCATTGACCGCCACTGGTGCGGCAAAAACCGAGCCGAGGCAGAGTGAAAAGAGGGCGGAAATGTACAGAAGTGTTCGGAGCATGTGGTGTCGGGTGAAGCAAAAAAGGTGCGGAACACTCTCCATATTTCCGTCACATGCAAGCCCATCTTGAGTAACAGATTCGCCATTTTTCGCAAAAGCCATACACCAAAAACTCGCGCCGCCGCTTGACTCCATCGCTCCCCCGGCGCACTGAGAGGAAATGACACTTTCTGAACAAATTCTCGAATACGGCCGCCGGGCGCGGGCAGCGGCGCGGCTGATGCGCCAGATTGGGACCGAGCAGAAAAACGCCGGCCTCGTCGCCATGTCCGATGAACTCATCGCTTCCGAGGCCGAAATCCTCGCCGCAAACGCCCGCGACGTTGAAAAAGCCCGCGCCAACGGCCTCAGCGCCGCCATGCTCGACCGCCTCACTTTGGACCCGAAACGCCTAGCCGCAATGGCCGACGGCGTCCGCCAAGTCGCCACCCTGCCGGACCCCGTCGGCGAATACATCCGCGAGTGGACCCGCCCCAACGGCCTGCTCATCCAGAAAAAGCGCGTCCCCATCGGTGTCATCGGCATCATTTACGAGTCACGGCCCAATGTGACCGCCGACGCAGCAGTCCTCTGCGCCAAGACGGGAAACGCCACGATTTTACGAGGAGGCAGCGAGAGCATCGAGAGCAACGTCGCCATCGCCGCCGCCCTGTCGCGCGGCGGAGCAAAAGCCGGCCTGCCCGCCGACGCCATCCTGCTCATCCCCGTCACCGACCGCGAAGCCGTCCGCCATTTATGCGAAATGGACCAGTTTCTCGATTGCATCGTCCCCCGCGGCGGAAAAGGGCTCATCGAAACCGTCGTTAAACACGCCCGGATGCCCGTCATCAAACACTACGACGGCATCTGCGCCATGTATGCCGAAGCCGCCGCCGATCCCGCGATGGTCGAAGCGCTCGTCCTCAACGGCAAAGTCCAGCGCCCCGGCGTCTGCAACGCCGTCGAGACGCTTCTCATTCACTCCGCCGCCGCCGAAAAAATCTGCGCCACCACCGGCAAAGCCTTGCTGGAAAAAAACGTGCAACTCCGCTGCGACGACCGCTCCTTTGCGCTCCTGTCGCCGCTGCATCCCGCGCTCGTCGTCCACGCAAAAGAAGAAGACTACCGCACCGAATTCCTCGACCTCATCCTCGCAGTGAAGATCGTCGATTCCACCGCCGAAGCCATCGAGCACATCGAGTCCCACGGCTCGCACCACAGCGACTGCATCATCACGGAAACCGCTGGCGAGGCCGAGCAATTCCTCGCCGAAGTGGACAGCGCGACAGTCTATTGGAACGCCAGCACACGATTCACCGACGGCGGCGAATTCGGTTTCGGCGCAGAAATCGGCATCTCCACCGACAAGCTCCACGCCCGAGGCCCCATGGCGCTCGAAGAGCTCACCACCTACAAATACGTGCTCCGCGGAACGGGGCAGGTGCGGGGCTAAACTTACGAGACCAACTGCAACGCACGAAGCGTCGCGCGCAATTTTTCCTGCGACGCGGGCAGCAGTTCGCAGAGCGGCAGCCGGACATCCGGAGTCATGCGTCCCTGCCAGGCCAGCGCCTGCTTGGTCGGCGTCGGGTTGCTCTCGATGAAAAGGTCGCGGAAAAGATCCGCCAACCGATCGTGCTGCGCCTGCGCTTCGTCCCAACGCCCGGCCAGCGCTGTGCCCACGAGATCGCTCACTTCACGGGGAACGATATTCGAGGCCACGCTCACCACGCCGACTGCGCCTTCTTTTATAAACGAAACCGTCAGCCCGTCATCGCCCGACAAAATCTCAAACGCCGCCGGAACGACCTTCTTCAAAGCGACCACGCGCTCCACTTTTCCACCCGCCTCTTTAATCGCCACGATGTTCGGGCAATCCGCCGCCAGCCGCGCCACCGTCTCCACGGCGATCTCGATTCCGCAGCGTCCGGGAATACTGTAGAGCATGATCGGAATTTTCGTCGCCTCGGAGATCGCCTTGAAGTGCCGGTAAAGCCCTTCCTGCGTCGGCTTGTTGTAATAAGGAGCCACGATCAAAGCGGCGTCTGCGCCGAGCTTTTCGGCAGCCACCGTGTATTCCACGGCTTCCTTCGTGCAGTTCGATCCCGTGCCGCCCATCACTTTCACACGGCCATGCGCGACTTTCACGGCGAGTTCAATCACCCGCAGGTGTTCATCGTGGTCCAGCGTCGGTGATTCACCCGTCGTTCCGACCGGGACAATGCCCGTCACACCGCCAGCGACCTGCGCCTCGATGAGGCTCGCGAAAGCCTGTTCGTCGATCTGATTATTTCGGAACGGCGTAACGAGCGCCGTAAATGTGCCTGCAAACATAGGGCCGCGGTTTGTAGATGACCGAGGCGCGGAGGCAAAGGGTTTTCTGGAAAACCGCTCGTCCATTCTATTTCCGCACCGCTCGCAGCCAGCGCAGGACAACTGTGAGGATCGTATAAACGCTAAAATTGACCGCAACCGGCGAACCAGGACTACCGCTCGTCGTGACGGTGAGCCCGGCCTTCAGCGCATCCGTCGCGAAATACGCGAGGCGATCGTTGGCGTTCGCATCAAGGACGCCGAGACATCCGCCAGTTGCGACTCGTCATTTCTCCTACGCCGTCTTGCCCTCATGCAGTTTCATAAACACCGTCTCCGTGTCCACCACGTCTGGCTGGAACATGCGGACTCGCGCGCCCGTGGATGGGAACCTCAGCCGTTGAGGACGAGCGCTTCGGCCATCGCGGGATCGGCGGCGGCTTCGGCAGGCATTGCGCAGATGCCGTCGTATTGTTTGATGACGGGCATCCGGGCATGTCAGGCGACTGTTAATTCGCCGCTTCTCTACGTGCCGAACTCCGTCCGCGAGGACTCGGCTTCGAACTCATCCAACTCGCGCAGCTTCGCCGCCACCGTGTCTCGGACTTTTTTCACCGCATATTTCCCGAGCACCAATCGGTGCGGCGCGCGGCCTTGCTGGACTATTTCGACGATGACTGCCGCCGCTTTCTCCGGGTCGCCGGGCTGCCTGCCGTGCATCCTCCCAAGCAGCGCGGAGAATTTCCCAACCGTAGCCTCATACTCCCGCTGAACAGGCTCCACTTTTCGCAACGAACGCCCGATGAATTCCGTGCGAAACGGCCCCGGCTGCACAAGCGTGACGTGAATGCCCTGCGCCGCCACTTCCAGCCGAAGGCTTTCGCTCGCGGCTTCCAGCGCAGCTTTCGCCGCGCCGTAAATCGAAAATCCCGCGTAGTTCGCAATCGCCGCGGCGGCGCTGATGTTCACGATGTGCCCGCCTCCGCCAGCCCGCAAAATCGGCACCGCTGCGCGCATCACATTGAGCGGACCGTAAAAATTCACCGCCATGCAATCTGCGATCTCCGCGTCGCTCACCTGCTCCACTGCGCCGAGCAGACCGGCACCGGCATTGTTCACGACAACATCGAGCCGGCCCCAAACCGCGGCCGCCTCGGAAACCCTCGCAGCGACATCTTCGCGGCGCACGACGTCGAGCGGAAGGGCCACGCAATTTGGATGCACCGCGATTGCCGAAATGTCCCGCGCTGTGGCCACGACGCGATCTCCCGCGTCGAGCGCAGCCTTCGCGATCGCGGCACCGATTCCGCTGCTGCATCCGGTAATCAGCCAGACTCGCGACCCGCTTTTCGTATCAATATTCATCGGCACCGATACGCCGCACGCCGCCCGTTCGACGCAACCGAAACTCGCCTGAACGCGCTAGACCCAGCGCCGGAGCACGAGGGATGAGTTGATCCCGCCGAAGCCGAATGCGTTGTTCATGGCGTATTCAAATGCTGCGGGGCGGCCTGCGTTCGGCACGATGTCGAGGTCGCAGGCGGGGTCGGGCGTGCGGTGGTGCAGCGTCGGCGGGAGCCACTGTTCCTGCAACGCAAGGGCGCAGATTGCTGTTTCCATCGCGCCGGTCGCGCCGAGCGGATGGGCGGTGAATGGCTTTGTGCCGCTGATGGCGAGCCTGCGCGCGTGGTCTCCGAATGCGCGTTTGATGCACGCGATTTCACCCGCGTCGTTGAGCTGCGTGCTGCTGGCGTGGCAGTTGATGTATCCGATTTTTTCTGGCGCGACATCCGCGTCGGCGAGCGCGGCCAACATGCAGGCGGTAACGCTCTCGCCGTCGGGATGCGGCGACGTCATGTGGTAGGCGTCGTTATTCAGCGAGTACCCGCAGACCTCGGCGTAAATGTGCGCGCCGCGTGCGGTGGCGTGGCTCAGTTCTTCGAGGACGAGCGTGCATCCGCCTTCGCCCATGGAGAATCCGTCGCGGGCTTTATCAAATGGCCGGCACGCTTCGGCTGCGGGCTCGCCGGTCCAGCGGGACATCGTTTTGATGAAGTCGAACGAGCTAAATGTGAGCGGGCTGAGCGGCGCTTCGGCTCCGCCCGCGAGCATGACATCGGCCCAGCCGTCGCGAATGTATCGGAGCGCTTCGCCTACGGCAACGACACCGCTGGCGCAGGAATTTGAGTTCGTCGTGCCGACCCCGCGGAAGCCGCATTCGATGGCGATATTGGAGTGCGCGCTGCCGCCGAAGACTTGCAGCGCGAGCGTCGGATTCACTCCGCGCGGCCCTTTTTTGAGGAAGTGCCCGTGCTCGTCCTCCGCCCCGGCAATGCCGCCAAGCGCTGTGCCAAAGCTGACGCCCGTGCGCGGTTGCGGGTGCTCTTTGCTCCAAGGCAGCCGGGCGTCTTCAAGCGCGAGCAACGCGCTCCCGACGGAAAACTGCGCGTAACGATCGAGTCGCTTCAGCCGGTGCGGGGGAAAAAAGCGCGATGGCTCCCACGATGGAATCTCCCCCACGCTGACGGCGCGACAACCTTCCACGCTGAACGCCGTAAGCCGCGTGATACCGCTGCGCCCCTCGCGGATGCTACGCCAAAACGCATCGCGCCCGATGCCGCAGGCGGCAATGGGACCGAGGCCGGTGATGACCACACGGCGGCGAGTTGGTGTGAGCGTGGAAATAGTGCGTGTGAACAGTTCCGACTACGCGACCACGATATTCACCAGCCGTCCGGGGACGACGATGAGCTTCTTGATTTCCTTGCCCGCGATGGCTTCGGCGACTTTTGGCGCGGCTTTGGCGATTGCTTCGATCTCGGGCTGCGTGGCGTCTTTTTTCACCACGATCTTTTCGCGGAGCTTGCCGTTCACTTGCACGGGCATCTCGATTTCGTCCTCGATGAGCAGAGCCGGATCGTAGCTTGGCCACGGCTGGTCGGCGGCGAGGCCGGTTCCGCCAATGCGCTCCCAAAGCTCTTCGGCCAAATGCGGCGCGAATGGGCCGAGCACGGTCACCAGCAGCCGCACGGCTTCACGCGACCGCGGGTTCGCGGCCGTGAGCGCGTTGGTGCAGACCATCATTTGCGAGATGGCTGTGTTGAAGCTGAGCGCCTCGATGTCTTCGCTGACTTTCTTGATCGTCGCGTGGACGACCTTTGCCGTCGCTTTGTCCATCGGGATGTCTTGCAGCGCGGTGGACGGGAGCCATTCGCCCTCCGCGTTTTCCTCCATGACCAGCCGCCACACGCGGGCGAGGAAGCGGAACACGCCTTCCACGCCGCTCATGCTCCACGGCTTCGTGGCTTCGAGCGGGCCCATGAACATTTCGTAGAGCCGCAGCGCGTCGGCGCCGTATTCCTTGATGACGTCATCCGGGTTCACGACGTTGCCGCGCGACTTCGACATCTTCTGCCCGTCCTCGCCGAGGATGAGCCCTTGATTCACCAGCCGCTGGAACGGCTCCGGCGTGGAGACGTGGCCGAGATCAAAGAGCACCTTGTGCCAGAACCGCGCGTAAAGCAGATGCAGCACGGCGTGCTCGGTGCCGCCGACGTAAAGGTCCACGCCGCCCGCCTTGCCGCCGCCGGTCCAGTATTTCTCGGCGTCCCTGCCCACGAAGCGCTCCGTGTTTTTGTTGTCGATATAGCGCAGGTAATACCAGCACGAGCCCGCCCATTGCGGCATCGTGTTTAGCTCTCGCGTCGCGGTGTCGCTGTAGCGGCCCCAGTCCGTCGCCTTCGAGAGCGGCGGCTCGGGCGTGCCGGTGGGTTTGAAGTCCAGCAACTCCGGCGGCAACAGCGGCAGTTCGCTCTCGTCGAGCGCGCGATGTTTTCCATTTTCCCACACAATGGGAAATGGCTCGCCCCAATAGCGCTGACGCGAAAAGAGCCAGTCGCGGAGCTTAAATTGAATACGCGATTTCCCCACGCCGTTTTCCTGCAAGCGCCGGATGATCTCCGCCTTTGCCTCGCTCGTCGGCAGCCCATCGAGCGGACCGCTATGAATCGCGAACCCTTCGCCGCAGAAAACTTCCAGCGGCTCCGCATCGCACACACCGCCGCCGCCGAGACCGAGCCGCGGCTCCGGCGAGACCACTTCGCGGATGGGCAGCGCAAACTTCCGCGCAAACTCCCA
>JAYTMG010000490.1:0-8530 GCA_043728745.1 Verrucomicrobiaceae bacterium | reverse complement strand
TCCTCTTCGTCGCCGGTGGACTGGACGATGGGCATCCAGTGTTCGGCGAGCGTAGAGTCGTCTAAGTTTCGGAAATCGAGTAGTAGTTGAAGATTCGTATCAACGATGCGCGCGGTATTTTCCGAGCGCTCGATGTGACGACTCATCCAGAATAGGCAGTTGGCGACGCGGCTGAGCATGGCAATGTAGTTTTGTTTTGATGTAGGTGGCCATGCAGGAAGGAAAGTGATGTGGCGGAATTATTCATCGCCGTAAAGAACCCATGTGTCCTTGCTCCCGCCGCCTTGCGAGCTGTTGACGACCAGCGAGCCTTTGCGCAGTGCGACGCGCGTGAGGCCGCCGGGGACGATGGTGATTTTTTCGCCGTAAAGGACGAACGGGCGGAGGTCGATATGACGCCCCTCGAACGTGCCGTCGTCCTGTCGCGTCGGATGCGTGCTCAGCGAAATCATCGGCTGCGCAATGTAATTGCGCGGGTCGGCGAGGATCGCGGCCTTGAATTCGTCGCGCTCTTTTTGCGAAGCACGAGGCCCCATGAGCATCCCGTAGCCGCCGCTTTCGTTCGCGGCTTTCACTACGAGCTTGTCGAGGTTCTCCACGATGTATTGGCGGTCGGCATCTTCGCTCGCGAGATACGTCGGGACGTTCGGCAGGATGGGCTCCTGGTCGAGGTAGTATTTGATCATCTTCGGGACGAAGTGATAAATCACCTTGTCGTCTGCGATGCCCGTCCCCAGAGAGTTTGCGAGCGACACGTTGCCTGCGCGATACGCGTTGATGAGCCCCGGCACGCCGAGCTGCGAGTCGCGACGGAAGACCGTCGGATCGAGGAAATCGTCGTCCAGCCGCCGGTAGATGACATGCACCGGCTGGAGCCCTTTCGTCGTGCGCATGAACACACGCGAATCGCGCACCAAAAGATCCCGACCTTCCACGATCTCGATGCCCATTTGCCGGGCGAGATACGTGTGCTCGAAATACGCGGAATTGTAAGCGCCGGGCGTCAGCAGCACGACCGTCGGATCAGCGATTCCCTGCGGCGCGATATACTGGAGCATCTTTAGCAACTCCTGTGGATAATGCTCCACAGGCCGCACACCGATTCCCTCGA
Source organism: Verrucomicrobiaceae bacterium (assembly GCA_043728745.1). GTDB lineage: Bacteria > Verrucomicrobiota > Verrucomicrobiia > Chthoniobacterales > Chthoniobacteraceae > SXWH01. The sequence continues at coordinate 7,419 of JAYTMG010000490.1, read as the reverse complement.
ACATGCCGGGGAACGTCCGCTTCATCGCGCGGCGATTTTCCAGCACGTAGCTCACGCCCGACGGGCAGCGGCCATTATCCTCCAGCACGAGATAATTGCCGTCCGCATCGCGAATCAAATCCGACCCGCAAATGTGGATGTAAATATCCTTCGGCACATTAAACCCCTTGAACTCGCGGCGAAAATGTTTCCCCGAAAGCACATAGAATGGCGGGATGATGCCGTCCTTCAGGATCTTCTGGTCGTGATAAATGTCGTGGAGAAACATGTTCAGCGCCGTGATGCGCTGTGCCAGCCCCGCCTCGATGTGCTCCCATTCCTTCGCCGGGATGATGCGCGGAATCAGGTCGAACGGGAAAATCCGCTCCGTACCCTGCGCATCGCCATACACGTTAAACGTGATGCCCTGACGCAAAAACGCCAAATCCACAGCGCGACGTCGTTGGTCGAAATCCTCCGCCGACACCCCGCTGAGCAAGTCGCGAAATTTCGCAAAATGCGGACGAGTCAGCTCACGCGTTGCGGCCATCTCGTCGAAAAACCCCGTCGTTGTTTCGTATCCTGCAAGCACGTTCGCCGGATTAGCGCCGCCGCGCACCGCTTGCAACTTCATTCCGTGGTAAATGTGAGGTTGCCGTGGCAATCCCCGCGTCGTTCCATCCATTTAAGCAGCAGCCTGTTTCAGTCGATGCCGCGCCTTCACTTGAGTAATCGCGACGATATTGCCAACTTGAGCGCAGGTCTCGTAATCGCGCCGCTCGCTTTCAGTAAGTTCGCCTTCATTCGCTTTTACCGCATGTTCCTTGATTCGGCGTCACATGACGTCAGCCGTAGTGAGCTTCACCAACGCGCAAAGCCTCTGCTGTATAACTGCGGATTAAAGGGACAAGGAGCGTATCGGTGATTGGTGCGGCTGGCAGAAAGGGAGTCGAGGTCACCAAGGCGCGGAGCGCACGCGCAGATGGGTTCTCGCCCAATTTGAATTTGGCAATGTGTGTTGCGTGCTCAGGGCCTGTCAAATTGTCAAATTGCCGTGTTACGCTTTCCCGTGAAAATTCGAATGCTTTTAGCACACGGAGCCGCTTCCCCCTTGTAACTGAGTTGGCCCACACTATCCGCGCAAGGGCGGAATAAAGCTGACCGTGTAATACCCTCATTCGGCATCCCGCAAATCCACCCAAAAGTGGAGCAGGTCGAAGGGGCTCATTCCAAACGGACGAGGGAATGTGTGCTTCAGCTCACTGATGCCGGATCGTCGGAGTGCTCCAAATATCGCCAGCTCCGGCAGACTCACTTTGATGAGCGTTTTGTTCACCTCGCACAAATGCTCGTCCAATCCTCCGCTCTGAACATAGCCGACCATTGCGCCACTTTTCACGTCACGTCCGTATCCTTTTGATTTGTCGTGAAAGCGGACGATTCCCTCGCGGACATAATCTCTCGAAACGCGTAACGGACTTGGCCCTACGACGCACCTCAGCCGTTTGCATTCGATAACGAAGTCGCGTGTGATGCCCGCTTGCGTATCCCGGTATCCCCAGCGGAGGTCGGGAGCCGGCGTGAGACGATTTGCGCTGGCCTCGTCGTCATCGGCATGAGGGTTCGGGCATTCGGGGCGAATCACTTCTGTACGCTCACGGTAGCGGACATCGGCGACGGCCTGTATGAGTTTATTGAGTCTTTGATTGAGAGAGTTTTCGTGTTCCGGCAGCGGAGACATTTGCCGCAAGTTTTCAAGCGCCTCGCGCAGACACACGAGGCACATCGCTTCCCACTTTTTCCAAGCGTTGCCTTTTGCGAGCGATGGGCCTTTGGGGGAACTCATGCAGGGATGTTTTGCTCTTGGAGGATCATCATTTTGAGCAAGGTGGCCTCGGCATCTTCCCGAGCTGCGGTCTTTGTCCAGAAGCGGCGTTCGTTGCGTTTGATGATGAGGATTTCGCTATCGGAGACATGGCGGAAAAACGTATCTACCAACACTCGACCGCCGACGGGGATGCGGGAGTTTTCCGCGAGGATTTGCAGCGCGTCGTCCCATGCTTGATCTGCCTTCCTATCGAACGGGTCGCGCAAGCTTTTGCGGTATCGCGTCTCGAAATAGATGGCCAGCATCGGCGCACCGCTCTTCGGAGCGACTACGCGCCAAGCGAGTTCGGCTTTGTCGTCTTTTAGCTCGTAGTTCCATCGCTCTAAAAAGACGCGGAGGTAGGCGGCGAGGCCGTCATTTGCGGCGGCGAGATCGGCGGCGATTCCTTCTGTTTGGCTCAACGGGGATACCTCTTTCACCGTGTCGCTCATCGCGCCGCGATAGAAGAAATCAATGCCTCCGCCTGTCATGTCGCGCACGAGGTCGCGCTCTGCGGCGGTGAGCTTGTAGAGGTCGGATACGAGTTCGTTTAATTCAGTCTCTAGTCCAAATTGATGCCGTGCTCTTGCCTGCTCCTGCTCCTTCTTTTCACGTTTGCGCTTGGCCGATACCGATTCGGAATCATCGAGTGCGAGTTCAGGATGAATTGACGGAGCCGGTGAGTTGAAAATATCGGGCGTGATGATGATCTCTTCCTCCAGTGCTTTTAGCTGCCCAATCACGCGGAGCAGGGATTCGCAATCTTTGCGCTCGCTGGGAAGTGCGATAGGCAATTGAACGATTTCCTCCTCAAGCAGCTTATCGTTCCAAGTTCCCCACGTTGTTGCCGTCATCCAAAAAAAATAGCGACCTAATGAAGACCAGTAAATTCCGAGGACCACCTCCCGTTGCCATGGCTTTAGGCAATCGAGCCGAAGTCCGATAATCGTGTCTGTAAAACAAAAGGTCTTATCTTCGACTCTTGCTAAAATCCGCCCCTGACCGACGCCCATCCCCTCCTTCACGAGCAATCGGGGACCTTCGTAAACATCCTCAATTCCTTCACGATACGTTGCGGGTGGCGGTGCGCAAAGTTGTCCCCAGTCGATCTCTCCATATCGGCTTTGAAACGCACTCACCGGCAATTGCTGCATTCCTTCCGGCCATGTCGTTGGTGTGGGATGTTTGCTTATGATAAACCCGCCTCCTGAAAGGTATCGCGTGGTTCCACTATTTGAAAGGTCGTGTGCAGACGGGAGGCTCCGAAGCTTTGACACAAGATTTTCATCCCTATGATTTCCCCACCAATAGACACGCCACAGTTTCTCATTTTGCAAGCATTCCTGCTGTGAAAGCCGATGCATGTCACCGGGATTTAAAACAACAAACTGGGTGCTTTTGATCACCACGGTCTGTTTTGCAGACCAATATTCGAACTGCTCTTCACCAGAAAGTTCCCCAGCGGTTTTTTCAAAAATGGCGGAGATAAATGGCGCGATACCCTTCGTCTTGCGGTGTTCGCCAGTGAAGAATGATTTCCGCACATGAGCGAAATTCGTAACCTGTTCGAGATTTGAGGAAGTCAGCCATTTCTCGCGGAATTTCACGCTGTTCTTGTGGCTTTTGAAAAGGAGTCCAGATGAAAGGAGTAACCCCGCACGCCCCCCATCCCGAAGCACTTTCAACGTGAGATGAATAAATGCTTGGGATAGCTCTTTGTCCGCGACCGGGAGTTCGTTCCTTTTGCACCAATCCAGCGTAGTAGCGAGCGCTTTACGCCCCACAATATCCTTTTTGTCTTTCGGGTATCCCCAAGGCGGATTCCCGACACAAACATCCGCGCAATCAGGGCCGAAACGCTGGATAACTTCGGGCGGGAATGTGTCCCCGCCGAGCACATCGAAGGCGTTTGCCGCGAGCAGCACGTCGAAGTATTCGGCCCCTTCTGTTTTCCGTTCGGTCTCGGGCACCCACTTCAAATACGGCTGGCGGGTTTGGCGCAGGATGTCGGGCGGCTGCTGGTAGTGCAGCATCGCGAGGTAGAGGCTGAATGCGGCGACGCGGACGGCTTCGGGGTTGAGGTCTATGCCGGCGATTTTGTCGCGGACGAGTGCGCGGAGTTCGTTGCAAGTGGGTGCTTTCCCGGTAGTCGCCCAGCGATAGCGGGCCATGCGGCGGAATGCTTCCACGAGGAAGATGCCGGAGCCGCACGCAGAGTCTATCACGCGGGGTTCGGTCGCTAATACTGCTGGGGTGAGTGTGCGGTTGAGCACGTATTCCACAAGGGCGGGCGGCGTGTAGTGGGAGCCTTGATTGCGGCCTTTGCCGACGTCTTCGTTGTAAAACTCTTCGTAAATGCTGCTGATGAGTTCGATGGGGACGACATCGAAGCGATACGCATGGAAGAAAAACTCGCCCTCTTTTTGCCCGGAAAGGAACTCTCGGAGAACCTTGAGATGTGCGCTGGTGATGCGCTCGCGCTCGCCGGGCTGGATGGGGAATGTGTCGCCGTTAAAGTCCTTCGCGAGCTTGTCGAACAGCGCGTAAGTGAAGTCGAGGTTTCGCAGGACGCGGACGAAGAGCTTGTCTCGCATCTCGGGCTCCAGCGGCACGCCGGGGAACGGTTTTTCCAGCAACTCTTGCCATGCCTGCCGCCGTGCAGCGACCTCGGCAAAGTAATCTGCTGTAATGATCCCGCGATCCTCTAAGTACCGGGCAAAGATGCACCGCCCTAGGAGCCCGTGGAAGTGACTGAGAGCAGGCTTTTCCGCAACTTCCACCTCGTCGAGTGCCCGGCGGACGGTCTGCAAATCACGAATGAGTGCCCGGTCTGCTCGGTTCAGATTATCGCCAAATCGTTCGTTTCCAAAGATTGCGCCCGTCTCAATGTTTTCGCGGTGAAATGCGTGAAGCGCCGTCTGCACCTCGGCGATAGAAGTCACGACATCGCCGATCCGGCGTCCTTTATCCTCGGGCTGTTCGTCAGCCTTTGGCGGTGGCTTTGAGAGATCATACACGGCGAGCTCGCCGGGCCGTGCGAGGAAGAGCAATGGGGGGCGGGCAATGCTCCAAATGCGTTGATAGAGATTGCGAAAAGTCTGCGCACCAAGGTTGCCGAGCTTTGCAAAAACGATGACGGGGTTTTCGCCGACGAAGAAAATCTTTTCCGCCCTCACGTCGTCGGCGAGCTTCAACCAGTCGCCTTTTTCGATCCATTCTGCGGTCCCGGCGGCTCCCCTCTTGGGGGACTTTTCGGCAGAAAGTAAATCGCCGCGATCGAACTCAAGTTGAGTGTAAGCGGCGTCTAATAGCTGATCAGCGGTGGGTGGTGGAACCGGCACACCAACTTGATGAAGTGTGCCGGAATGCGTGTCAATCCCGGCCAGAGGGTAAGGCCCGAGGGCGGTCGAAGAAAATCGAGAGAATCACATCGCGCGACTCCAGTTGCTCAATGCGTAACCGCCAGGCTTTTACCAGCGCACTCGGCGCATTGAACAATCGTCTTTCTTCCGCGAAGGCTGCACGTTTCGGTGCGATTGGATGCACCTTGCGTGGCTTCCGGGTAAGCTGGGTCACGGGAGGAGGTAGCGGTCCGTTTTGGCGGGTGCGCGCTTTGCGTTTCGAGAGGTCGGCGTCTGAAGTCGCTCCTTTGCGGTCTTCTCGCGGATCCGCGCTTTCTGACTATGACAATTGGCGGGTTTTACAACCACCGGACGGTCTTCGTTCATTCCGATTTATACTGATGTATATCCGGGTATAACGAGTTTTCGATAGACATTGTTATAAATTGGTATTCTTTATGAGCGGCATGGATGCCATCAAGAATCCGTTTTCGCCTGGAGCAGGGTCGCCACCGCCGGAACTCGTCGGTCGGGAGGGAGTGCTGGAGCAAGCGCGCGTTCTACTTGGGCGTGTCCGGCAGAAACGCCCTGAGAAGAGCATGTTACTTACGGGTCTGCGGGGCGTGGGAAAGACGGTGCTCCTGAATGAAATGGAGCGGATGGCGGTGAAGACGGGATTTCACACGGTCGCGGTGGAGGCGCACGAAGATAAGCCGTTGGCTGCGCTGCTTGTGCCGCATCTGAGGAAGCTCTTTTTTGAACTGAATCGACTGGCGGGAATGGGTGACCGGGTCAAGCGGGGGCTCGCGGTGTTGAAGAGCTTTATCGGCGCGCTGAAGATGAAAGTTGGCGAAATGGAAGTGGGCTTGGACATTGAAGCCGAGCAGGGGGCTGCCGACAGCGGTGATCTGGAGAGTGACCTGCCGAATCTCTTTCTCGCCGTCGCCGAGGCGGCGGAAGAACGCAAAACGGCGGTGGCGCTGCTCATCGATGAGATTCAATATTTTAACACGAAGGAGCTGAGTGCGCTCATCATGGCGATGCACAAGATGCAACAGCGGCAACTGCCTCTGACGTTGCTCGGGGCGGGTCTCCCAATTTTGCCGGGCCTCGCGGGCGAGTCAAAATCGTATGCAGAGCGGCTATTTAATTTCCCGAACATCGGCCCCCTCTCGGGGCCAGATGCGGCGCGCGCACTCCAGGAGCCGGTGAGGGCGGTCGGGGTCGAGTTCACGCCGGACGCTCTGGAGGAAATCGTGCAGGTGACGCAGGGATATCCGTATTTTTTGCAAGAGTGGGGTTACCAAACATGGAACCGTGCGCAGGCGACGCCCATCACATTGGATGTGGTGCGGGGTGCAAATGCATCGGTGATTCAGCGGCTCGATGAGAACTTTTTCCGAGTGCGTTTCGACCGATGTACACCGAGCGAAAAAAGATACTTACGGGCAATGGCCGAGATGGGTGCCGGAGCGCACCGCACGGGTGAAATCGCAGATGTACTGGGCGTCACCCCAAATAGTCTCGGGCCCGTCCGGGCCAAGCTGATCAAGAAGGGAATGATTTACAGCCCAGCGCATGGCGATATGGCGTTCACCGTTCCACTATTTAATGATTTCATGCTACGCGCCATGCCGCATCAGGAGTAAAGACTGACGGTTTTCGGCTGAACGTTTTTTGACGTAGTCGCGGCGAGCATGAAACCGTGGGTCCGGCATTAATGACGGGCTGTTGTCGAACTCGTTTTACCCGCACACGGCTTTTTCGGCGGCGATGAGGCTGGTGGCTCTGTCGTATTCCTCGACGATTCGCGGCTTTGTTTTCATCGGGGCGAAGAGCTGTGCGAGCCAGTCGTGATACTCGGGATAGTCGGCGCGACTGTGGGCGATGGGCCTCGCGACGGCGGCTTGCTCGATTCGGATATGCCGCGCTTTTGCGAAATTGCGGATTTGGCGACTGATTGGGGGCTGCGATACATTCAAACGGGCGGCGGCGCGCGTTATATTCTGTGTCTCTGCGGCGGCGATGAAGGAGCGAAGCATTGTGTTTCCACTTTTCGCTGCGATGCGCGATAAGCAGTCCATGAAAATCACCATTCGGAAATCCAATGAGCGCGGGCACGCCGACCACGGCTGGCTGAAATCGCAGCATACTTTTAGTTTTGCTGACTATTACGATGCGGAGCACATGGGCTTTCGCACGCTTCGCGTCATCAATGAAGACTACGTCGCA
>JAYTMG010000489.1:0-18939 GCA_043728745.1 Verrucomicrobiaceae bacterium | reverse complement strand
GAAAGCCGCGGGCGACGAACACGGTCGTGTGCGCCTCGCTGCGATCATCGCGGCATCGTGGCTGGATAATGCAGACGGAGCGCGCATCGTTTTTGAAGCAATGCGCAAGCCGCTGGATAAATGGATGGCACCGGTGACGGAGATGATTTTGAAGCACACGCTGAAGGACGACATCGAGGCGGTGAAAGACCACGCCATCGCGCAAGACTACATCGCCGGGAAATACAAGTTCGCCGCCGCGCCCATCGCCGATGAAGACAAGGTCTTCGGCCCGACGCGCAAGCTGACGGACGACGAAGCGAAGGTGTATAAACTGGGGCGCGAAGTATTCCTCCGCGATGCACATTGCGCGACGTGCCATCAGCCAAACGGCCTCGGCATGCCCAACGTCTATCCGCCGCTGAACGACACGGCGTGGCTCTCCGATGATGAGCGGATGATCAAGATCGTAATGAAGGGAATTTGGGGCCCGGTGGAAGTCGGCGGGAAGCACTTCGACCCGACGAAAGGCGTGCCACCGATGACGCCGTTTGGCGGGATGTTGAAGGACGAAGAAATCGCCGCAGTCATCGGCTACACGCGCCAGAGCTTCGGCAACGACCTGCCTTTTGTGCCCGTGGAGACGGTGAAAAAAGTGCGCGAGGCGACGAAGGACCGGTTGAACTTTTACATGGCAGAGGAGATCCTCAAAGAGCACCCGCTGAAGAAGTAGTGCGGGCGGGGGAATGACGCATGACGAGCATCATCGGGCTTCGTCATCGTCATTCACTAATCACCGTCGCCCTAGCGCCCTCCCGCTTGCCGATACAACTCCAGCGCCTCCGGCATCATCTCCGACAGTCGCCGGATGCGCGTGTCATGCGCTGGATGCGTGCTCATGAACTCCGGCTGCGACTTCCCCCCGCTGGCCTGCCCCATCCGTTTCCAAAATGAAAGCGCCTCCCGCGGGTCATAGCCAGCCTTGGCCATGTAGCGGAGGCCCACCGAATCAGCCTCGCTCTCATGGTCGCGGCCAAATGGCAGCAAATATCCGTACTGCGCGCCCGCCCCGATGGCGCCCATGATTGCTTGACGCTGCCCTGGGCTCATATCGCCCATGGAAAAGTTCACGCCCGTCAGCAGCGTCTGCGTCTGCTTTTGCTGAAAGACCCGCTCGCTTCCATGTCGCAGCGTCGCATGTGCCATCTCGTGCCCCATCACCACCGCCAGCCCCGTCTCACTTTGCGCGACCGAAAGGATGCCGGTATAGACACAAATCTTCCCGCCTGGCAGGCAGAACGCATTCACCTGCGGACTATCGATCAGCGACACCGCCCACTTGAAATTCTTCCCTTTCTCGCCCGTCTGCTGCGCCAGACGTTCCGCACAGCGACGCACCATTTCATACTGTGGCCCGCGATCGATCGTGCGGCTTTCCCGCACCACTTGTTGATAGCTCTGTAAACCCAGGGCGGACTCCTGCTCCACCGACAGCCCCAGCCGCGCCGCACGTCCCGTCTCATTCGTAAACGTCTCCGATGAGCATCGCTGAAAAACCATCACCACGACAGCGATGAGCACCGGAATAAAGCGAATGAGTAAATTGCTACGATTTTGCACAGCCGCGACAGTATGAAAAAGCCCCCGCATTTCCAGTAGGAAGATGGTCCTTCCTTCGCGAAGGGATGCGAGGAGCGGCGACCCGCAACTCCTTCCACGGAGCCTCGTAAATAAAGGCGCGAGAGAGACAGGAAAGGCGTCGTGAATATTCCGGTGCGCCCTTTAAGAACGCTAACGGTGTTATGAAGTGCGGAATCCAATTCCGAGGCCATTTTGATCGGAAACTTCATCATGCAAATCCGCGCGTGTGTGCGGCGGTTTGTGCGTTTGCGTCCTATGAAGCGGTTGTGTAGGAGGGTTCTCTGCTTATGAAAGTGTTTGTTTTTGCTTTGATGTCGGTGCCGGTGTTTGCGGCGGAGGTGCCGGATTTCACACGGGAGGTTCGTCCGATTTTGTCACGGTATTGTTTCAAGTGCCACGGGCCGGATGACAAGACGCGGAAGGGGGAGTTGCGACTGGATGGAATGGAGTTTGCGATGGCGGCTGCGGAGTCGGGGGCTCATGCGGTAGTGCCGGGGAAGGCGGATGAAAGTGAGGCGGTGAAGCGGATTTTTTCGGCGGACCCGGAGGAGGTGATGCCGCCGCCTGCGGCGAAGATTCCGATTACGCCGGAGCAGAAGGATATCTTGCGCCGGTGGATCGCGGGCGGTGCGGAATACAAGCAGCACTGGTCTTTTGTTCCGCCGGTGCGAGTGGAGCCGCCGGAGTCGGGACATCCGGTGGATGCGTTTGTACGGCGGAAGTTGAAGGACGTGGGGCTGGCGCTCTCGGGGCCTGCGGATTTTGCGTCGCTGTGCCGACGGCTCTACTTGGATCTGGTCGGGCTGATCCCGACGCCGGAGGAGGCGGCGGTTTTTGAAAAAGCGGCTGCTTTGGATCGTCACAAGGCGGTGGAGGAGCTTGCGGATCGGCTGATCGCTTCGCCAGCGTATGGGGAGCGTTGGGCGCGGCGGTGGCTGGATTTGGCGCGCTATGCGGATACGAACGGCTACGAAAAGGATCGCGACCGGAGCATCTGGCCGTATCGGGATTGGGTGATCCATTCGTTGAACGCGGACATGCCGTTCGACCGGTTTTCGATCGAGCAGATCGCGGGGGACATGCTGCCGAATGCGACGCTGGAGCAGAAGATCGCGACGGGGTTTCATCGCAACACGATGCTGAATGAGGAAGGTGGAATCGATCCGCTGGAGTTCCGCTTTAATGCGATGGTGGATCGCGTGGCGACGACGGGGACGGTGTGGCTGGGGCTGACGGTTGGCTGCGCCCAGTGCCACACGCACAAGTTCGACCCGATCCCGCACACGGAGTATTTTCAGATGATGGCGTTCCTGAATAATGCGGACGAGCCCGAGCTGGAAATCCCTGCGCCGGACGCTGCGGAGCGTGCGAAGGCCGATGCGGCGCGGATTCAGTCGCTGATCGCGGGGCTGGCTGAGAAATGGCCGCTTCCCGCGCCGTCCTCGGCGAAATGGGAGTCGCCAAAGCCGGTGGCGAGTGTGTCGGAAAAAGAGGAGTTCAAGGTGCTCGAGGATGGTTCGGTGCAGTTCGCTGCGCCGGGGCCCGAGAAGCAGACGGTGACGCTGGAGCTGGAGGCGTCGGCGGCGGATCGTGTGCGTCTGGAGGCGCTGCCGGATGCGCTGGTAGGGCGCGTGGCTCACGGGAATTTCGTGCTCTCGGAAATCACGGTTTCCATTTTGGAGAAAGACGGAAAATCGGTGCCCGTGAAGCTTGCGCGTGCCGAGGCGAATGTGGAGCAGGCAGGCTTTGCAGTGAGCGGCGCTTTTGACGGAAATGCGAGCACGGGCTGGGCGGTGGATAATCAAAAGACCCCGCTGAGCGAGCTGCGGACGGCGACGTTCTTTTTCGACAAGCCGGTGCCGGGGCCTGCGAAGTATCGGGTGGAGTTGGCGCAGAATTATGGGAAGCAACACACGATGAAGCGACCGAAAATCAGCCTTGGTTCTCCGGCAAAAAATGAGCCGACGCCGAGCCGCGAGTCGCTGGTGGCGACGGCTTTCGATGCGTGGCTGGGCAAGCAACGAGCGGCAAACGTGGTGTGGAATGCAATGCGACCCGCAGAGGCAAAATCCAATCTCCCTTTGCTGACGGTGCAGCCGGATGACTCGGTTTTTGTGTCGGGCGATATTTCGAAGCAGGACACGTATGAGCTGGTGTTTCGCGATGTTCCGGCGGGGACGGTGTCGCTGCGGCTGGAGGCGCTGCCGGATGAGCGGCTGCCTGCGCGCGGCCCTGGAATGACGTACTACGAGGGGCCGAAGGGGGACTTCTTTTTAACGGAGTTTCAGGTCGAGGCGGATGGGAAAGCGGTCCGTATTTCCGATGCGTCGGCGAGTTACTCGAAGAATAACTTTGGCGGAAACCCGGCGAGCGCGAAGGCTTCGACGGATGGCGATATGCAGACGGGCTGGACGTGCGCAGACAGGCCCGGAGAGGCTCACGAGGCGGTGTTCATTTTTAACGAGCCGCTGGCGGCGACGCGCGAGCTGCGGGTGAAGATGCACTTTGGGCGTCACTACGCGTGCTCGCTCGGGCGGTTCCGTCTTTCATCCGGTGCGGCGAAGAACGCAGTCGCGGGTGTGATTCCGTCGGACATTCGGAAGCTGCTGTCGGTTTCAGATGCGCAACTTTCCGCAGCCCAGCGGGCGACGTTGCGCGCGCATTTTTTGATTACTGCTCCGGAGCTGGCGAGCGAGGCGCGGGAAATTCGCTCGCTCCAAAAGACCCGCCCTGCGGCGACGAGTCTCGTGATGAGAGAGCGTCCGCCGGAGAACGTCCGCCCGACGCATCTCCATAATCGGGGCGAGTATCTTCAGCCAAAGGAGCAGGTGCAGCCGGGTGTTCTCAGCGTGTTGAATCCGTTGCCACAGGGATCGAAGGACCGGCTCGCTTTTGCGCGCTGGCTGGTCTCGCCGGAAAATCCGCTGACGGCCCGTGTCGCCGTGAACCGCGCGTGGGCAGCGTTTTTTGGGCGCGGAATCGTGAAGACGGTGGAGGACTTCGGGCTGCAAGGCGAGGCGCCATCGCATCCGGGATTGCTCGACTGGCTGGCGACGGAGTTCATCAAAAACGGATGGTCTCAGAAGAAATTGCATCGCCTCATCGTGACGAGCGACACCTACCAGCAGTCTTCGCACGTCCGGCCTGAGCAGCTCAAACTCGACTCGGACAACCGCTATCTTTCGCACTTTCCGCGTGTGCGCTTGGAGGCGGAAATGGTGCGCGACGGGACGCTGCGTGCGAGCGGATTGCTGGTGGAAAAAGTCGGCGGCCCAAGCGTGCGTCCGCCGCAGCCGGATGGTGTCACCGAGGTCGCCTACGGTGGCGGAAAATGGAATGCATCGACCGGTGATTCGCGATACCGCCGGAGCCTCTACACATTCTCGAAACGGACCGCACCGTTCGCGCTCTACAACACGTTCGATGCGCCGACCGGCGAAGCGTGCATCGCCCGCCGCGACGTGTCGAATACCGCGCTGCAAGCGCTCAGCGTGATGAATGATGTTGTCTTCGGCGAGGCTGCGCAAGCGCTCGGGCGTCAACTCGCCGCAGAGACCTCGCCAGTTCCTGAGCGTATCGCCGGAATGATGCGGCGGGTCCTCACTCGCAGTCCGCAACCCGAAGAAGTCGCGCTTCTGGCGAAGTTTTACGATGCGCAGCGGGCGCGATTCGCAAGCGGTGAACTCGACGCGGCAAAGTTCGGTGCGAAAACGCCCGAAGCCGCCGCATGGACGGCGCTGGTGCGCTCGATGTTCAATCTCGATGAGGCGCTAACGAAGGGGTGACTCGACCTAAGCCGCGCCGTTCGAGCTCTCAACGTTGTCGCTGTGGAGGTTCGGGCTTTTGCCGAAACTCTCCGCGACGCTCGGAATTGGCGTAGGGTTGCTGTTGCCGAGAACGTCGGTGCTCTGGTTGCTCTCTTCGCGGTTGCGGAATTTTACGCCAACGAGCTTCGAGACGCCGTGTTCTTCCATCGTGACGCCGTAAAGTGCATCCCCGGCTCCACTAATTTGGGGAGCAGAGAGCGGGCTTGCGGCACCGAATCGGGTTTACCGAGGATCGAGCACGAGTCGGACAACCAAACCGCTTGGAAGAGTGATTTCTGCGCGGCACCAACGATATTGGCCTTTGGCCAGAGGATGAAGCAATACCGAGCCATCAACGGCAACATCTATTCTAGGAACTGATGGCTCCTGCACGCTTACCGAGATTCCGGCCAAAGATTCAGCAGCCCAAGCAATGGCGATTGTGTCGCCAGTAAATTCAATCTCACCGACCGCCGCCGTTGATGGTTCGTCAGCCAAAACCGCCTCACTATAAATCAAGTCGGAATCAGGGTCTTCATGCCATGCTCGGATTAACACCAAGCTCCGTCCGTTGCGGATGATGCATAAAGTCCCCGGACCACCAAAATCGGCGGCAATGCAGTCGTTCTCGTGTCCCGGAACACGAGTAATCTTAAGCGATAGATCAGCCTCGAACAAGGCGCACAAAGACACGTATTCCGGGGCTTCGCCCCCTCTCCAGCCAACAAGCGCCCCAGCAGACCCGACAAGGATTGGACCGCCTTCAAAAGAGATGGATGGAATGCTCATAGTCCGTTCGCCTTCTTCATGCGCTTGGAGTAGGCCGCTGCCGCTGCCCCTTGTGCTCGCTGCTGGGCTGGAGTTGCAGCACTTCCAGAAATTAGAGAGCGAGCATGTTGAAGACGCTCAGTTTGGGTCAAATTGAAGCCCTGCAATCCGCCATTTCCCTCATAGTAATGCTGAACGAGCGTAGGATTGTGGTCAAATTCCATCCCCGCCGGCACCGAAGCACGTTGGGCCGCAGTTGGTGTGTTCCCGTAGTGTCCGGTGCGGCTGTATGCCTCATCAGGGAACAGTTTGAGTTGATATGGTGCCTCGCCAAGAGGCAGCGCAGGCATCCGTGCGACATCGTCGGCAGCCCCCGCTGTCGTCCTCGCCGCACTCAGATAACTCGTCCCCGAGCGCAACAAACTCACCGTGCCGAGCCCTGCTGTGACAGTCCCTGTCGTTCCGCCCACACCTTGGAGAAAGCTCCCGCCTCGCTCCCAGCCGTTGAGTTTCTCTCCGAGATTGCTCGGCGAGATCCCTTCGCCCGTGCCCGCTTCGTAAAACCCTGCCATCGCGTGATACGCAGGATTGAGCGTCGCATTGAGCGCTCCCAAATGGCTCCCGTTTTGCAGCGCCAAATTTCCTTGGTAGGATGCCTTCGTCCCGTCCACAAACGCCTTAGGCGACGTCATGTCTGCCACACTATGGGATAGCGTCGAGAGCCCGCCGCCGAGCATTGCCAGCGACTGGATGTTGTTATTCATCCCATAATCCGCCAACTGATTAAAGCTCTGCGCCGCTGCCCGGTAGCTCAGCGAAGTGTAGCCGCCGTTATAAACTTCCTTACCCCAGCGCCCATCCGGGTCGAACACGTTGAGCGGATCGTTATCGCAATAATCGTAGAGGCTCAGCGAACCGGCGTGGCCTACCGGGTCGGGCGAGAGCCAGCGGCCCGACTGCGGATCGTAGGACCGCGTGCCCATGTGGAAGTATCCCGGCGGGTCCAGCGTGAGGCCGCGATAGCCGAGCAGCTCGTGCAAGGGTTTGGTGCCATCAAGCGGCGACATTCCGTAGCCCGGCTCTGGGCCAAAGCCCGTGAACCGCGCCGGGCCGCGCGTCATCGCGCCACCGGGTGCGGCGACGTAGCCGACGGTGTTTCCCCACCAATCATTGATCATCCCACGTGTCACTCCATCCGCGCCGATCACCGCCTCCAGCCCCCCGAGCCCCTGCATCCCGCCATAGCTCCCGCTCATATCCGGCCCGTAGATTTTCCACGCTTGCCCGCCGTTGATCGATATGCCCAACTCCAAGAACTCCACCTCTGGGTCAAACACCGAACGCGTCACAAACCCACCGTTCAATTGCGTATAAACCCGCCGTCCCAGCCCATCATAGACCGTCCACCAATCCAAAGGAGCAGCCCCTGTCTGAAACACGCTCACCAAGCGCCCGCGCGCATCCCAAGTGAACGTCTGCACCTTCCCCTTGCTCCAAGTCCGCGTCTGCACATTGCCCATCGCGTCGTAAGTATTTGCGACTGTCTCCGCACGCGGTGCGACGGTGAAGGCGTGTGTGTTTTCGTCCGCCCAACCACTCGGGTGCGTCGCTCTCGCCGTGAGAAAATAGTTGCGTGGAGCGAGCAATGCCGTGGCCGACCACTGCCCCAATGCATCCTGCCAGCCGGGGAAGCTCACGCCCGCCAACTCGCGACTATCAATGCGGAGGCTCACACTTTTCGCCCCCAACGCCGTGCCAGCGAGAGGCACCGCACGCACTTGGCTCCCGCCGACTCCATCGCTCATCACACGCGCAAACGTCCCCACGTTTGGCGCTGAATGGACGGCTACCGAGTCGTCGCTGCGCCTCGCTAAAGTGCGGACCCCAATACCGCCAGTCGCCCCGAGTGTGGTGCTGCCATCGTAGAAATACTGTGCATCGCGGGTTTGATATAACTGAAGCGGAAGGAGTTCTTCAGAAGCGAGCCGCCCGCTTTGGTCGTAGATGTAATCTAGATTTTCAGCGTTTGGGTTGGTTAAATCTTTATAGATACCGTTTGCTTTATCGAGATTGCTCCACGATGGCACAATCTCCCTCAATACTTGCCGCCCTTCACCATCGAATGTTTGTGAGTCGGAGGCCCGCCCGAGCGCATCCCGGCTCAACACGTTCGCCGTGCGAAACGGGTTCACGCGGCTTGTGAGAAGCCCGTTGTTTCCATAGCTCGTCGCATACACCGCGCCGGTCACCGTCGTGCTCGCCATGCGACCATCGGCTCGATGCGCAAACGTCCTGCTCGGCCCAGCGCCATCCAGCTTCCAGCGTCGCCCAGCCTCATCAAACCATTGCGTGAGGGAACTCTGCACCGTCCCGGCGAAACTCACCGCTTCCGTCGAGATAGCGCCCGCCGCATCAAACGTGCGCGCTACGAGCGTAGGCCCGTACGGGCCTGTCTCTGCGATACTCGTCGCGAGGTCGCGCTCGTTATAGCCCAGCGTCCGAGTCATCACTGTATTCCCGCTTTGCGTGCTCGTTTGCGAGGCCACCCGCAACGCATCATCGTACGCATTCGTCGTCGTGATGCCCCGCGCATCCGTCACCGAATCCGCCAGGCCAGCCCACACATGCCCCGCTGGATGATACGCATAATTCACCAGTCGAGTCGTGCTCGCGCCCGCCACCAGCTTGCTCTGCGTCACCCGCCCAGCATTGTTGTACAGTGCCTGCTCGCTGAGCCCGCCCGGCATATCGCGCTGCAAAAGATTGCCCGCCACATCGTGCATCATCCCCACCACGACCCCGCCGGGCCGCGTCTCCTGCGTCACATCCCCGCGCCAATTGCGCACCATCGAAGTCTGCCGCGACGCCCTGTCGAAGTGCGAACTGAGCAGCCCACCGCTATCATAAAACGAGTAAGCCACAGAGCCATCCGCCATCTTTTCCAGCACCGTATTCCCATCGTGGTCTGCCCACCACTGCGACACAATCGCGCCCGCCCCATCGCCCTCCGTAGTCGTCACCCCATGCTGGTCCGCCGAGTAAGCGTAAGAAGTCTTGCGCACCAGCGCATTCACCGCGCTGCGCACCTCCACACTCTCCACCCGCCCCAGCGGATCGCGCAGGGTGATCGTCGTTTCAAAAAGCCCATTCGTCACCCGCTGCTCGCGCCCCGCGCCATCGGGATACGCAAACGTCGTCGTCTGCTGCGCACTCGTCGCCGTCGCCGGATTCGTCACCGTCTTAGGCCGATTCAAGTCATCAAACGTTCGAGTAAACGTGAACCCGTCCGCCGTCTCCGAAGTGCAATTTCCACGGCGGTCGTAATTTTTGAGATGCGTCTTGAGCACCGCCCCCGCGCTCGTTTTTAGCCGCCGAGTCACCGAGCGATTGAAGTCATCGTAGATGGTTTCCCAATAGCTCCCATTGCGTAGAATCTCGCGGTAAAGCCGCCCGTCGGTGTAGTAGCGCCAGCCCTCCACCGAGCTATCCGCATTCGTCCGCTGCCGCAGTTGCCCGCGAGCATTGTAGAGCATTGTGGCAGTGCCCCCGAGCACGCTGGTATGCGTCCATACTTTGCCACCCGGCTCGTAGGTGAGGGCCTCACTGGCCTTCAATGTGCCGCCCGCACCGAAGTAACCGTCGTAATAACTCAATCCAGTAAGACGCCCGATTCCATCGTATGCTGCCGTCACCGAATGCCTCCGGGGTGATCGAACTTCCACGAGATTGTTAAACTTATCGTATTTTGAAAAGGTCGTGCTCACCAGACCATCTCCCAGCGCGGCCTCTACACCGCTGCCATCAGCCTTTGACTGTGAGCGCCAACGCACTTCCTCGGTCTGCCGTCCATTTGCGTCGTAGCGATTCCACACGTAGTCTTCCGGGTCGTAGCGTGGGCCGTCGTTCCACTCTACTTCTCCATTGCGATTGTAGTAAGTGTAGTCCCATGCAATCAACGTGCCCGCTGAATCACGCCGCTCAGCCATGATTCGCCGCCCCATCGCATCGTAGCTGTATTTCCACTTGCGCCCCAATGCGTCGGTTTCTCCGATGAGTTCGCCTCGCCCATTGTGCGAGAGAATCGTCGTGATATTCGGGTCCGTCGTGCCAGGGAGTTGGGTCCGTAGGGTCGCATAGCCGCGCTGGTCATGCTGCCACTCGGTACGTGCCTCATCCAGTGAATCCGCCGCCACACGCTCGACTTGCAGCAAGCCATAAGCGGAAGGTGTCCCGTTCTTCTCATAAAAGGTGCGGACGACTTTAGAAACGAGCTGACTTTGCGAATGTTTTTCGATTCGCGTTGCGAGATACGGGTAACTGGCGTTTTCGTAAAACCACCTTGTGACCACACCTGACGGATCCGTCTGAGTATCTGGCAAATTGAGCGCCGTGTATGTCCACGTCGTCACCGCCTTCTCTCCTGCCGATGCGACACCGTCCCCATCCAAATCAGCAGGGTTCGCCGTCGTTCCCACGGATTTTTCCAGAAGATTGCCGCGTGTATCGTATTTTAAGAACGTGACTACGCCGCGACGGTCAGTGATTTGCTTCAAGCTGCGCGGGTAGGCTCCCACGGAGTTGTCGCTGGGCGCATACCATTGACGCACCTCCGCAGGCGTCTCGGGGGCATCTTCGTTGGTGATGAGGCTATCGGTAAAGGTGAATACCGTAGGGCGACCGTAAGCATCCGCCACGGTCGTCGTCCCCGTCCAAGTCTTCGTCGTCGGGTTCTGCGTATTCCCCGCCCCGTAAGTGAAAGTCGCATTCGTCACCGGCAAAGGCGTGGAGCTATCCACCACGGCCTTTTGCTCAACCACTCGGCGTTGGGCGTCATACACATTCACTAAAATACGCCCGTCTGGCTTGCTCTCCTGAATCAGCAGATGCTTTGAAGTCAGCACACTTTCGCCACCAATCGAGGATGTCTCCTGCTCGTACTCGTAGGAGTGAATGGCACCATCCGGCAGCGTCACCGAGCGCAAATCGCCCTGTGCGTCGTGCGTGTATTTCACCCGTCGCCCATCGCCTGTCCATGCTTCGACGATATGACCAAACACATCGTACTCGAAGCCCACAAAATTGCCGTTGCTTGCTGAGATTTGCTTGAGTTGCCCGTAGCGGAAGTCCGTCGCCGTGGTGTAAAAAGTCGCCGTCAGCGAATTACCGTGCGCATCCTTCCACGTATCCAGATACGGGCGGCTGCGAGTAATCGTATCCACCGCAAACGAGCGCACCTTGAATCGCCGAGTTTGCCCATCCGGCCCTGATAATGTGTAAATCGTATCCGTGCCCTCAATAGACTTCACGAGGCGATTATTCATCACATTTCCCGTCGAACCCACGCCGCCATCATGCACATTCCGTAGCGAGGGATTATCATCCGTCTTGGGCGTGAAGAGATTCGCATTCCCAGAATCCTGCCGATACGCAATCACCGAACCATCCATCTCAGCCCCATAAATCAGCCCATTGTCACCGATTACGAGATAAGGGAAATAAGCCAGCTTCCAGCCGTGCCCGAACTCGTTGTCAGAAAGCGACTGGCTGGAATAATTGCGCCGAATCGAAAGCGGCATCGGCCCCGGCAGCGTCAAATCCACCGCATCAACGTAAAATTCCCCCGTCACGGCGCTCACCGGATCAGCTATCTTTCCCACAATCGAAGAAATGATCCCGCCGGAGTCAGCCTGATACCCTCCAAAGTGGGAGGTCGCACCCATAGAGCCTCGCGAAGCCATCTGGCCGTAGTACGTTCCGATTCCAGCATTCGGCAGACCAAGTAACGTAGCATTACTGTTCCAAGCCAAGGACTGATAAAGCGAAGCGCGATAAATTGAACTATTGAGGCTCGTCATCGTGTCGAGCGCACGGAAGATATTCGTGCTGAACGGAGCGAAAACTGGATTCGATAAACGCGCAGGAGGGCGATACGAAAATTTGTAGTCATTCCCAGCAGTCAGCAGCGCGACCTTCGGGATATTCGCTGCACTGTAAAGCGGGAATGGGAATGAAGAGCTGCTGCCGCCATTACTAAGAGACTTATTATCGCTGATGACAGCGGCAAAATCGTCCGTGCCAAATATCATCGCCCCCATCCCCGTGTAAGAAGCACTCGCGCTGGCGACGGGCCCCGGTGTGATGAAAACCTCCGCAAAATCGCTTCCTTCGTTTGCGGGCGCAAATACCGCTAAAACCTCCTGCCATATCGCTGAATCCCAATCTTTGAGTTTCTTCTTGTTTTGCGGCGTCGGAGTGCCAGTGCCAAATTGATATTCTACCTCACCAGCCGCTGTGTAATTTGCTTTTGTGAGCCGCACCGTATTTGCCTTTGCCCGTTGCAGCAACTTCACCGTCGAGATCGCGGCTGATTCTTGGTAGAAGTCGTTAATAACCCCGTGCTCCTGCGCGGACGACTCAGCAATTAAAAGACTTAAAAAATTCTGAGTCGCCTCCGTGAATGGCATCCCAGAATCAGCATGTGCCGTCCCATTTGCCGCAAGAACGGTGTTCATATAGAACATATCCACCGTTGCCATTTGCGGAATAATCTCACCACCGTTTGGCAGCCCTAACGAGGCAGGTGTGGTTGCGGCCAATTCAGGACTCCGATAGGGAGTCAGCGTGCTCAGTCCCGCCGCAAATGAACTGAAAACCCGCGTCTTATGCAGTCGCTCGGTAGTCTCCCGGAACTGACCCACGCGATAGTAATAAGACATCCCCATCAAGTAGGCGCTGGTGGATTGCATCTGCTCTTGAAAACTCACGTCATCCTTCAGCGTTGGCGTAGCTTGTAGCGATCTCTCTAATCCCCAAAAGCTTCCGGCGTGTGCCCGGAGCATCTTGTCTGTCACATGGCCAAAATCAAAGCAAAGTGCAGCCAAGTCACCTTTGCGGCACTTTGGTTTTTCCGTCACAGTCTGAATCACCGCGATTCCCAACGGATGCACCCATTGCACACCATCCTGTAAAACCGCCGCTGCAATCGCGCCGCTGCCGCTACCATTCGGCGTGATATTGACTGATGGTGCTGTCGTATAACCGTATCCGGGGTCCGTAAGCACGATTTTGGTAATCTGCCCTCCCGCGACATACGCCGTAGCCAAAGCCTGCCGATGTCCCGTCCCAGCAGGCGGAGCATCAATCGTAATATCAGGCGCAACAGAGTAACCTGCTCCGCCGTTCCCTATCGGCATGGCCGCAATCCCAAACTTCGTCGCCCTCTTTTGCCGCCGATGCGTGATCTCAAATTGAAGCATATCGTCGTCGTCACTCAGGGTAGGGGTTGCGTTACCTAAGTTTGCCGTCAAAAGCTGTTCGGACAATTTGTCTGTGCCCGTGAAATTGCCCGCCCCCACCGTTCCGGTTCGATAAGGAGCAAGATACAATCGCAGTTGATGCGTGTTTGTGCCGTTGGCTGGCGTCTTGCGACACGCCATATAAAAGCGCCGATTGTGTAAATCCGTGGATAACCATTCTCCAGTGTCGAGTTTCGGCCCGTCGCTGCCAGTCTCGTAAGCCCCGTTTTTATTCCGGTCGCTCCACAACTGCACCCGCACGGTATCAAATGTGTTCACCCGATCTGCCAGTTTCTCAAAAAACACATGGTTCCCCGGATAAAGGTTAAATGGACGTGGAAACTCATCCCAAGTCGTTTGATAGTAGCGCCGATCTCGGAACTTGATCCCCAGATCATCAAAAGAAGTATTTGATAATGCAAGCTGTGCCCGTGCGTAACGTGGAAATAAATTAGACGGGACATTCGACTCGACTGCGCTTTGCTTGCTTAGTGATGTGTTCGTCTGCCCTATTCCTGAAGGCGTGTAATTTAAATCTGGAACGATGAGGATTTTATCCACTGAAACGCCATCCGCCTGACGGACAATACTCAATACTTTAGGTCCAGTTCCTGCAACGAGAGCGGCAGAGCTTTGCCATCCAAGCGTCGTTCCAAATGTGACGCTTCCAGTCGCCCCAGCAAGCGATACCGCGGCGGTCGAATTGGCGATGTCCGCTTTGCCGTAGAGCCATACCTTGTAGCTTCCAGTTCCGACCGCGACGTTATATTTCAGTGTTGCCAAACCCGACAGAGAATTAGTCCCGAAAACCGACGTTGATTGCAACTGCCCTGCACTGAGTATCCATCGAGGAATGTAAGGTGCTCCTGGCGAACCAGGGCCAAGATACCATTGCCCATCAAGATTCTCAGAGAAAGATTCGGCCTCCAGCGAAATGCTACCATCCGGCATCGGCACGAAAGTGCTTTCTGCGCTAGAAGTCAGCAGCAACTTATCGAGCCGGAAGCCATCCTCCCTCATCCAAACATTAATTGTGTGACGGCCAACCGAAGGAACGGTGATAGTCAATACAGCATTGCTCGTGTTTCGATTTTTCCATCCAAACTCAGTTCCGAAGTCCCCGACGTTTGATGCAGTGATTGCTTCCGCGCTGTTGAGCCCAATGTGGACGGAATTATCGTTCGTATCCGTGCCTTGCCCACGAATCCAAATGTAGTGGGTTCCGGCTCGGTTGAAATCAATCTGGTAGTCCAGTCGTGGCGACTGGCTTGCAAATCCCGTAGTCGTTAGCGCCGCGCCAGTATTGGGCATCGCCCGCATCCAAGACGTGCCAGAATATCCGCTGGGACCGGTTTCGTCAGACGGCTCCCATCGCTTTCCACCTTTCGGCAAATGTTCATGAAATCCCTCTGCCTCCATCACGACCAATCCATTGGTTCCCGCATCCTGCTGATACACACCAATCTGCTCTGGCAAAATACCATTCGGATGAGCCGCGTCGTAAGGATCAGCCCGAAGATATTTCCTCACCCAAGCGGCTCCCGTCTTCGTATCAGCCGGAAATTGATCGTAAAGGTTTCCACCCTCAGTAACTTCAGTGTCCTTAAGCCACGGAAATAGATGAACCCAACGGCTCTCGCTTTCAATCCATGCGCACACCCATGGATAATTCGTTGGCACAATATGGGGCATCCCCACTTCTCCGTTTGGGTCTTGTGCGCCTTTAATCTGCATCCTCAGCAGTTTGCTCAATTGCGTATCCAGCATCCCGAGCTTGTCCTTTTCGGGCTCACAATACACCGCCGCGACGTTCGCTTTGCGCAGCAAATAAACCAGCAGCGAACATTGCTCCCACGGATTGCCCTGCTTTTCCAAAAATGTTGCCAGTGCTCCGCGATTAAGCCCACCGCAACTGATGGAAGCCTCATCCATCCCGCCGTCTTCATTGTAGCCGATAGGGTCTGCCAGCTCGATTTCATTGAACACATAATTTGCCAGAGCAATCGGGTCTGAACCCATGCTAGTAACAAACTCATCAAGAATCGGATGCGAACGCAGCTCAGGACTGTAATCGACCGTCTTCGCGGACTGGAGGCCACTACCCGGCGTGCTCGGCACAAACATCCAAGCAGCCTGCAATTCCTCAAACGATTTCCCGTAATACCACGAAGGAACTGGCTCTCCGTTAAACTGTGGCGCATGAAGAAATGTTGAGCGCCAAGGGGGCTGATTCGTGAAATCGAGTGCATAAAGGGGGCTAAAATCCGCAGTGGATACTGTGACAGGAAGAGCGTTGCTGACCATCGGATAGTTCACGCCCGCTTGGGTCCAACCTTGATACTCGACTACAAAATAGTAGTTCGTGGCCGATGCCCGATGGGTGATGACAAATGGATCGTTCCAAGTATTCCATTGTTCCGAGTTCCCTTCGGTTATACCCCCTCCGACAATTTCAATCGTCGTTTTGAGTCCTGTTTGCGTCCAATCAACGACCTTCTTCGCTCCATCAAGGAGAAACTGATTCCAGTTCGCATCCCCCGGCCAAGGAAGTTCAAACTTCGTCTCGTAGCTGTGTCCAACATTCGTCTGCCCACTCGCAAGCGCAGAGGCGGAATAAGCCCGAATCCGAAAAATACCTCTCAGTGGGCTTCCTGCATTGGTATAATCCCGAAACCCGGCAAAAGCTCCAAACCGATAATCCCGATTCGCATACAGTGGCGTTCCACCGCCAAGCTCACCAAACGCAGCAATCGGGTTTTCGATGGGCGGATAGATGAGCGTACCAGATATGTCAGATGAAATATGATACCGTTGCGTCCTGTGGATTCGGCAGAACCAAGGCAGTTGCGCAGCCGAAGTCCCCACATAAAGTGAGGCGTTGTTCCCGAGCGCCTCCAGTTCGAGTCCGCGCTGTTGATCCGCAGGAATCACCGCAGACTGATACAAAGAAGGGCTCCCCGGAAATGTGGGGAGGTTATTCGGCACCCCTCGCATGAAACGCCGCGCTTCCGCTTGCGGATGGGTTTGTGCGAGAGAATGGCTCACTGCAAGCAGCAGCGACAAAAGCAGGGCAAAGAACAATTTCATGGAAACTAAGGAATAACCGCTCCGTCGAGTGGGGTGGTGATAGTGATGGTCATGCGACCGATACTCGCCTCGTGCGGCCTGGCATCTTCACGATTGGGAACTCCATCGCCATCCAAATCGAGAAGTCCGTCATTTGCCTTGTGGTTTAGGAAGTTCAACACTTCGTAGGCATCTGCCATTCCGTCACCGTCACTGTCTGTAATAGTGGGGTCGTAGGAAAGCACATCCAGCCGGAGAAACAGTTTGTCGATGTTTTGAGTCGAAAGCCCCATCTTGATTATATTTTCGGCACCAGTTACTACGACAGGAAAATAAATCCAACTCGTGAGCAGGTCGTCGGTCTGTTGGATAAAGTAACTTTTTCCCGCACGACCCCACCATTGGAAACAGAATGTCCCAGCGGCACTGTTGTAAGTGATTCGGGCTCCTTCGTTTGGGTCAGTCGGCCCTTGGGCAAATCCTGCTGAGGCCAATCTCAGCAAGGTAACCAGAAGAAGAAAATACCGTTTCATGGCTTTGCTCTCCCTTCTGTTGTTGCGCCACGCTTTGTTTCCTCCATCCAGAAATTGATGACGGTATCCTTGGGGACGGGAGGATGCTCTTTCGCCCGTCGCGCTCGCTCCTCATTCAGCGCTTGCCGTTTCGCGTAATTATCCATTAGCTGCTGTTTATTCGCATCGAAATAGCCATGCAGCGCGTCGAGGGCGCTCAACTGCTCATCCGATGGCGCGGATGCGGCTTTACTCTCGGAAATCACGTATTCGGAGCGTTTAGGGCTGAATCGCTCGAAAGGGGGTCTTTGTTTCCAATACTCCTCTGCCCAGCCTTGTTCTGCAGCATTTTTATTAAACGCTTCGACTTGCCCGGACGTTTCGTTTCCAAGCCCCAGAATGAGCATGTATTGAGTATCGGCGGTTTCAAAGCTGCCGATGCCCGTAAAGTAATTAAAATCAATATTACTGAATACTGCGAATGTCCGAGCCCCCTCCGACCAGCGTATCTCCGTCACCTTGCGGTCATACACCGTAGTCGAGAGGAACAAAACTTGATGCCGCTTCTGCGGTTGGACTTCTTCTTCAACGCCTTCTATTACTTCCGCTTTTATCCGCACTGGAGGCTCGGGCAAAACTGGAGAAATCACCCGATTCATCAACACGGAATGATCTCCCAGATGCACCGTGCGACTCTCGATTGTTTGAAAGCGAATAGCCGGTCGTTTTTGTTCAGCAACTTTTGGCTCGTCATCGGGAAGGACTTTTTGAGCAACCAGCGACTGTGTGGTCGCGATCGCGATAGCAATGATGGAGAGCTTGAGGATGTTCATAGCAGTAGTGAGTCGGCGCAGCATCTCTCGCTAGAAACGCTGCGGTGATGCTCACGTAAAGAAATCTCCAAAGCGAAGCAAGAAAAAAGCGACCTAAGTGATCGTGTTGTGTTTTTCTGACTGCGGGAAAGTCGGTGTCGCCTGTGCGTCAACTTTCCGCAATCCATCTCAAACAATTCAGCCAAAATGTCGTCCGACTACGCAACGAGATGGGACTGACTCAGGAAAAATTGGCGGAGAAAATGGAAATCAGTTCCCGCTACTTTCAAAGCATCGAAGCAGGGACACGCTGGCCGTCAGTCGGAGTATTAGTACGGCTACGCAAATCGCTGAATTGCGAATGGTCGGAACTCCTTCACGGGCTCTGCTGAGACTTTGGAACCCAAGCGTTTTACTCTCAACAAAATCTACGAAAAGCACCGCGACAAAAAACGCGGGATGGGTGATTTGCTCACGCATCCGGCGCTGTAGTTTGGTCCGCTATTTTGAGGCGTCCGTAGGTTTGTCTTTTTTGCTCTTGTCGAAGAGCCGGCCGAGTTCGCACACGGCGGCTTCGAGAATGAGCTCGTCTTCTACTGCTTTTTGCAGGTCCTCATACACCTTGAGGCCGTCTCGCACCTACGCCAGCATCTACCCGTAACACTGGTCATGCCGCGCCGTTCGAGCTTTCGACGTTGTCGCTGTGGAGGTTCGGGCTTTTGCCGAAACTCTCCGCGACGCTCGGGATTGGCGTCGGGTTGCTGTTGCCGAGGACGTCGGTGCTTTGGTTGCTCTCTTCGCGGTTGCGGAATTTTACGCCGACGAGCTTCGAGACGCCGTGTTCTTCCATCGTGACGCCGTAAAGTGCGTCTGCGCGGGCGATGGTTTTTTTGTTGTGGCTGATGACGACGAACTGGCTCTGCCCCACGAACCGATCGAGGATTTTGATGAACCGGTTGATGTTCGATTCGTCGAGCGGCGCGTCCATTTCGTCGAGAACGCAGAAGGGCGACGGCTTCACCATGTAGATGGAGAAGAGTAGCGAAACTGCCGTCATCGT
>JAYTMG010000488.1:0-6381 GCA_043728745.1 Verrucomicrobiaceae bacterium | reverse complement strand
AATTCGACCGCTCGCGGCTCGACGAGGGGACGATTTCGCGAATGCTCGGGCATCTCGCGACCATCCTCCGTGCTTTTCCCGAGAGCAGCACGATTGGCGCAGTGCCGCTCATTTCACCGGCGGAACGCGAGGCAATCCTCGCACTGCAAAATGTCCCGCCGCCGCCTGCGGACCCGCGCAACGAAAAGACGCTGCACGCGCTTTTCGCCGAGCGCGCCGCGCTTCAGCCGGACGCCTTGGCGTTGGTCCAAAATGACGAGCGGCTCACGTACCGCCAGCTCGATGATCGCGCAAACGCGGTCGCGGCGCATCTTGCCGCATCGGGCGTTGCTGCCGGTGAAATCGTCGGGCTTTGTATGGAGCGGTGCCCGTCGCTCGTCGTGGCGCTCCTGGGGATTCTGAAAGCGGGCGCGGCCTATCTGCCCATCGACCTCGCGTATCCCGCCGAGCGGCTCGCATTCATGCTCGCCGATGCGAAGGCTCCTGTGCTTCTCACGCAGCGTCACCTCGCAGAACGGCTCCCGGTCGGCCACGGCGCACGGCTCATTTATGTCGAAGACATCGCGCTTTTCGCGGCAGCGCCCAACGCCGATAGCACGCCTGAAAAATGGTGCTACGTGCTCTACACGAGCGGCTCGACGGGCAAGCCGAAAGGTTGCTGCATCACGCATCGCAATGTCGTCCGGCTGTTCACTTCCACCGAGCATTGGTTTCATTTCACGCGCGATGATGTGTGGACGCTCTTTCACAGCACGGCGTTCGATTTCTCCGTGTGGGAAATATGGGGCGCTCTGCTCTACGGCGGGACGCTGGTCGTCGTGCCGTTCGAGACGAGTCGCTCGCCGGAGCTTTTTCACGAACTGCTCGTCGCGGACAAAGTCACCGTGCTCAACCAGACACCGAGCGCGTTCCGGCAACTAATCGCCGCCGACGCTGCATCGTCCCGAGCGCACGAGCTTTCGCTTCGCACGGTCGTCTTCGGCGGCGAAGCGTTGGAAATGCAAAGCCTGCGCCCGTGGTTCGAGCGCCACGGCGACACGAAGCCGCAACTCGTGAACATGTACGGCATCACGGAGACGACGGTCCACGTCACCTACCGCCCGCTGACCGCGAGCGACCTCACGCGCGCCAGCGTCATCGGCGAGGCGATTTCTGATCTCCAAATCTACATCCTCGACCCGCAATTCCGACCCGTGCCCATCGGGGTGCCAGGCGAGCTTTTTGTAGGCGGCGCGGGACTCGCCCAGAAATACCTGCATCGACCGGAGCTGACGAAAGAGCGCTTTATCGCGAGTCCGTTCCGCGATGGCGAACGCCTCTACCGCACCGGCGACCTCGCCCGCTGGCTGGCAAACCGCGACATCGAGTATCTCGGGCGCATAGACCAGCAGGTGAAAATCCGCGGCTTCCGAATCGAGCTCGGCGAAATCGAGAGCCACCTTCTTTCGCACTCCGGCGTCCGCGAAGCCGCAGTGCTTGCGCGTGATTCCGCTGGAGGAAAGCGTCTCGTCGCGTGGTTCGTCCCGAACAGCGGAACTCCGAGCGCTGCCGAACTTCGGGCGCATCTGAAGGCGTTCGTGCCCGACTACATGGTGCCCGCCGCGTTTGTGCCGATGGAGCGGATGCCGCTGACCAACAACGGAAAACTCGATCATCGCGCGCTGCCGGAGCCCGCGGAAGAACGCCCGGATGTTGCATCGAAATTCGTCGCGCCCTCGACCGACGCCGAGCGCGCTCTCGCAGAAATCTGGCAGCGGTTGCTGAAAATCGAGCGCATTGGAGTGCACGACAATTTCTTCGAGCTCGGTGGCGACAGCATCCTCAGCATTCTCGTTGTCACCCAAGCGCGGATGCGCGGACTCGCAATCACGCCGAAGCTCCTTTTCGACCATCCAACAATCGCGGAACTCGCCACGCAAGGCGCAACGGGCACCGTGCGCATCGCGGAGCTTCCGGCCACGGGCGACATCCCGCTCACGCCAGTCCAGCGCTGGTTCTTCGGGCATCAGTTCGCCGACGCGCATCATTGGAATCAATCGTTCGCATTCCGTCTGACCCGCCCTGTCAGCCGCGCACGCTTGCTCGATGCGATTGGCGTGGTTCTCCACGCGCATCCAGTGTTTCGACTTCGTTTCGACGAACACGGGCGGCAATCATTCGGCGAAGTTCCGCGCGCAGAGATCGCCGAAACGGCCGACGCCGCATCCGTGCAAGCTTCGCTCAATCTTGCGGGGCCGCTCGTTCGATTCGCACTGCTGGACTCGGAGAAGCTTCTCATCGCGATTCACCATCTCATCGTGGATGGAGTGTCATGGCGCATCCTGCTCGAAGATCTCGACTGCGCGTTGCGCGGCGAGCGGATCGCGGAGGCGACGACTGGCTTTCATACATGGTCCGCCGCATTGCCCGCTGCGCTCGGAGGAGCTGCGGAGGAGCGCGAGTATTGGCTCGATGTCGTGAGCGCGAGACACGCGGCGCTTCCCGTCGATCATCACCTTGGCGAAAACACGGAGTCGTCCTCCGCGACAATTGTTCTGCGGTTCAGCGAAACCGAAACAGCGCAGATGCTTCACAAAATACCCGCCGGATTTCGCACGCAGGAACTACTCCTTGCTGGGCTCGCGGAAGCGCTTCGCAATTGGACTGGCCACAAAGAATTTACCATCGAAACCGAAGGCCACGGTCGCGAGGAGAGCGCGCTCAAGGAACTTGCTCGCCTGTCTGCGTCGCCCGATCTCTCGCGGACGATCGGTTGGTTCACGACGATCTTTCCGCTGCGGTCGCGCTGTGGCGACACGCTTACCGAAATCGCGCGCACTCTTCGCAACGTCCCTCACCACGGCTTTGGATATTCGCTCCTGCGGCATCTCGCACCAGACGGGGCCAAGCTCGAAAGCCACGCCGAGGTGCTCTTTAATTACCTCGGTCAATTCGATCACACCGTCGCCGGGTTGCACCATTTCGCTTTTGCGAATGCCGCCGCAGGCCCCTGGCACGCGCCCGCCGCGCGCCGGACTCATCTGCTCGAAATCAACGCGCTGGTCATCAACGGCACGTTGGAAATCCGCTTTGCTTACAGCGCAAATCTGCACCGCGCGGACACCATCGAAGCGCTCGCCGCTCATTTTGCAACCACGGTTCGCGAGCTCGTCGGTCGGAAGTATCCGCTTGCCCGTCTGAGCGCCGAATCTATCGAAGGAATCGCGACGCATCATCCCGCACTCGAAGATATTTATCCGCTCTCGCCGATGCAGCGACTCTTCCTCGCGGTCGAGACCGCGCGCCCCGGCAGCGGCTCGGATCAATGGCACTGCCGGTTACTCGGCCCGATTCAGCCAGAGTCCCTTCAGGCCGCGTGGAAGCAAGTCGCTGCGCGGCATCCAGCGCTACGGAGCGGCTACATGAGCGAGGGCGCGGAGCCACATCAATTCGTGCTGAACGAAGCGCCGCCTATCATTCATTTCGAAGATCTATCGGCTCTCGATCATTCGGAACAGCAATCGAGATTTGAAGAAGTGCTCGCGAGAGACGAGGCGACACCTTTCGATTTACTCAAGCCGCCGCTCACGCGATTCGCGCTGCTTCGCATTGGCGAAAATGACCATCGTCTTGTGTGGACGCATCACCATTTGGAAATCGACGGCTGGTCCTGGCCGCTCGTTCTCCGGGAGCTTTCGATGGCGCTCGAAAACCGCATCGACACGCTGCCTCCCGCGCCTCCATACCGCGACTACATCTCACATCTTGCGCTGCGCGATTCGCGCAAAGCGGAATCATTCTGGCGGACGCGTTTAGCAGGGTTTAGCACCGCAACGGCGCTGCCGCTCGCCGCTGCGAATGCGCCCGCGTCCCAAGTGTCCATCGCGATCGACGCCGAACACACGGCGCAGATCAATCGCACCGCGCGGCTGTTGAAAGTGACCGTGAATACGCTCGTTCAGTGTGCGTGGGCGGCGTTGCTTTCGCACCACGCCGGCGCAGACGATGTAGCATTCGGCGCAGCTTTCTCGGGCCGCCCTGCGGACCTTTCTGGTGCCGATCGAATCATCGGGCACTTCGTGAACAATCTACCGGTGCGCGTCCGTATCACGGCGGCAACTACGCTCGCCGAAAGTGCGGCTGAGCTTCATCGCGAACTGTCGCAAATCGCGGAGCATCAGACTACGCCGCTCGCCGACATTCAGACGTGGAGCGACCTGCCGTGGACGGCACGACTTTTTGAGACGCTGGTGGTGTTTCAAAACTACGTCGCCGATGGGGCCGCTGACTCGCTTGGGGCAACGAAAATTGTTGAGTTTCATTCACCCGTTCGGACGAATTATCCTCTCACGCTAGTCGTGGTTCCGGGCGCGGAATTGAGTCTGAGTCTTATTGCGAACGCCCACGTCGGCCAGCCCGAACAAGTTCGTGTGGTCGCGGAACAACTGTCGGACCTGTTGAATGTAGCTTGCGCAACGCCGGAGCGTCCGTTTGCTGAAATCGCCGCTGGATTTCCAAAGCTCCGTGGTGCGCCTTTAGAGCTTCCGCTCGCATCGGCTCCACTCGCGCCCGCAAGTTCCCGGATGGAGTCGCAAATCGCCGCGATTTGGTCGGAAGCATTCGGTAGGGCTGTCTCCACGACGGACAACTTTTTCGACATCGGCGGGCATTCGTTGTTAATGCTTCGAGTTCACTCGCGCCTCGTTTCCGAATTGGGGCGGGAGATTCCTGTCGTGAAGCTTTTTCAGCATTCCACCATTCGCGCGCTTGCGCAGTATTTGGGCGGCGGCGCGGACGCGTCGAACGTCGCCGACGCTGCACGCGACCGCGCCGCAAAGGCCCGCGCAGCAATGGCGCAGCGCCGAGTCCCGGCCAGACCCACTTTATGATTAGTAGCAACCAAGAGTCACTTGATGGCATTGCCATCGTTGGAATGGCGGGGAGATTCCCAGGAGCCGGAACTGTCGCGGAGTTTTGGAGAAATCTCGTCGCGGGCGCGGAGACGATTTCGACGCTCACGGACGAGCAACTCCTCGCTGCCGGAGTGGCGCCCGTTGGCGAACGCGGCAACTACGTTCCGCGTCGCGGCCTGCTGGACAGGCCGGAGTTTTTTGACGCGGCATTCTTCGGCATTTCGCCCCGCGAGGCGGAGGTCACTGACCCTCAGCAGCGCATCTTTTTGGAGGAGGCTTGGACGGCGCTGGAGGACGCTGGCTGCGATCCTGCGCGCTACGCCGGAGCCATCGGCGTGTTCGCTGGAATGTCGAACAACACTTACTGGGCGAACAATGTTGTTCATCATCCGGAGCTTATCGCGAGTGTCGGATGGCTGACGGCGATGATGGGAAATGAGAAGGATTATTTGGCGACTCGCACCGCCTACAAACTCAACCTCCGCGGCCCCGCGCTGAGCATCAATACCGCGTGCAGCACATCGCTCGTCGCTGTCTGTCAGGCCGTGCAAAGCCTGCTCAGCTACGCGTGCGATATGGCGCTCGCGGGCGGTGTGTCCGCGACTTTCCCGCACGAGCGCGGATATGTTCACGAAGAAGGCGGCATTCTTTCGCCCGATGGAAAATGCCGTGCGTTCGATGTGGCTTCCGAAGGCACTGTCTTTAGCAACGGGTGCGGTGTTGTTGCGCTCAAGCGCCTCGCTGATGCGGTCGCTGATGGAGATCGGATTTATGCGGTGATTAAAGGTGCGGCGCTGAACAATGACGGGAGCAAAAAAGTGAGCTTTACTGCCCCGAGCGTCGAGGGACACACGGAGGTCATCGCGCTTGCGCAAGCATTGGCGGGCGTTGAGCCGCGCTCGATTGGCTACGTGGAAGCGCACGGGACCGCGACTCCGCTTGGCGATCCGATCGAAATCGCAGGACTTACAGAGGCATTTCGGGCTGGAACGGATGAGCGCGGATTCTGCGCGCTGGGCTCCGTGAAAACGAATATCGGCCATCTCGATGCCGCGGCGGGAATCGCCGGACTCATCAAGACTGCGCTCGTGCTGCATCACGGGAAAATCCCTGCGAGCCTCCATTTCACGAGTCCGAATCCAAAACTCGAACTCGCCGCATCGCCGTTTTTTGTCGTGCAGGAAACTCGCGAATGGCCGGCGGGCAATGAGCCGCGTCGCGCCGCAGTCAGTAGCTTCGGAGTCGGCGGAACGAACGCTCATTGCGTGCTGGAGGATTTCCCGGCGGTTCCGCGTTCCGAACGCGATGAGTCGCCGCAGATTCTCACGCTCTCCGCACGCTCCGAGGCGGCGCTCACGTCGATGTGCAAGAATCTCGCGAAGACGCTGGAGGAATGCCCGTCTGTTTCGCTCGGCGATGTTGCGCACACGCTCCGCGTTGGGCGGCACGAGTTTGCACATCGGCTCGTAGTTTCGGCGGCGCATCACGG
>JAYTMG010000487.1:0-12030 GCA_043728745.1 Verrucomicrobiaceae bacterium | reverse complement strand
TGGCGCCAGACTTTGAGTTTTAGATTCATATTAGTCGTTCGATTTTGCGGGCTTCATGAAACGCTGGAGCTGCTCGTAAAAGCCGGGATAGCTCGTATTTACACACTCGGTGTCGCGGACGACGGTGTGTCCCTCGCTGAACATCCCGAGGATCGCACACGACATCGCGATGCGGTGGTCGCCGAAGCTCTCGACTTCGGCTCCGTGGTATTCGCCGCCGCCTTCGATCTCCATTCCGTCTTCCGTTTCAAAGACATCGACGCCAAATGCGCGGAGGTTTTTGGCGATTGCTGCAATGCGGTCGGTTTCTTTCACGCGGAGCTCCTTCGCGTCCTTGATGATGGTGCGTCCCGTCGCGAGAGCTGCGGCGACTGCGAGAATGGGCAGCTCGTCGATGACGTTTGGAATTTCTTTTCCGGCGATCGTGGTCGCTTTCAGTTCCACGCCGCGAATCTCGACGGAGCCGCGTGGCTCGCCTTCGGTGCTCTCGACGATTTCGTTCACCTGCGCGCCCATTCGGATGAGCACGGCGAGGATGCCGGTGCGGGTCGGATTGAGCCCCACATTTTTCACGAGCAAATGCGCGCCCGGCATCGCAGCCGCGGCGACGAGCCAGAATGCAGCGCTGGAAATATCTCCCGGAACATCGAAGTCCCGCGATTCCAAATGCTGGCCGCCGAGAAGCGTCACCGTGAGCCCGGTTTTTCGCGGACGTACGACATGCCACGCCAACATCCGCTCCGTGTGGTCGCGGCTTTGCTCGGGCTCGGTGACACTCGTGGTTCCTTTCGCGAAAAGTCCGGCGAGCATGATGGCGCTCTTTACTTGGGCGCTGGCGACAGGGGATTGATACGCGATGCCGTGCAGATCGCCGCCTTCGATGACGAGCGGTGGACGTCCGTTTTCGCCCTCGGCGGTGATGCGCGCGCCCATTTGCGTGAGCGGGTCGGTGACGCGTTTCATCGGGCGTTTTGTCAGCGAAGCATCGCCAGTGAGTCGGCTGCGAAAGGGCTGTGCTGCAAGGATGCCGCACATCAGCCGCATCGTGGTGCCGGAGTTTCCGCAATCGATGTCCGCAGCGGGCGGCGTGAATTTTCCGCGCTTGCCGTGGACGATGAGAGTCGTCTCGTCGATCCGTTCGATGGGCACTCCGAGTTGCTGAAATGCCTTCATCGTGGAGACACAATCTTCACTCGGCAAAAAGCCTGTGATTTGCGCGGAGCCATTGGCCAGCGCGGCGAGCATGATGGAGCGGTGCGAGATACTTTTGTCGCCGGGCACGCTGATTTCAGCGTGGATGGCAGGTGCGCGGCGAATCTTCCAGTCGGTCATTTCGGAAATTTAATTTGGTCTCGGGTCTGCTTCGCAACGGCGAGAAAATGGTGCAATTTCTCCTGTCCTCCGGCTTGCTCGACCCGGTCAAGGGTTTGGCGGAAATCGTGGAGCTTTGCAATCATCGCGTCGATCGCATCGAGAATTGGTGCGCGATTTGCCTGCAAAATGCCCGTCCAAAGCTCCGGCGGACCGCTCGCCACGCGGGTCGTATCACGGAATCCGGGGCCGACGACTTGAAAGGCGCGCTCATTTTTCTCGGCGACGGCGCGGATAAGATTTCCGGCAACGATGTGCGGTAGATGGCTGATTAAAGCGACGCATTCATCGTGCTCTCGCGGGGTCATCAAAACCACACGGCAGCCGAGCGATTCCCAGAACGCCTGCGTGGTAGGGCAGGGGGAAGTCATGATGCAATTCGTCCCCGCGAAAAGTTCCGCGTCGGCGGCGTCGATTCCCGATTCCGCTTTTCCCGCCATCGGGTGACTGCCGACGAAGCGACACTTGCCGTGGAAAATCGGTTCGAGTTCTGCATTCACACAATCTTTTACGCTGCCCACGTCCGTGACGATGCACTCCGGCTGCACGAACGCTGCAATTTTACGCGCCAGATCGCCCATCGCTTCAACGGGGACGCACAAAACCACAAGGTCGGCGTCGCGTGCGATTTCGCCGATGTCGTTTGAGACCACATCCGCGAGTTCGCGAGCCCTCAAATCGTCTAATACTGCGGCCCGCCGCGCCCAAAGACCGATGTGCCAACCGCCGTGGGCGCGCAGCTTTAGCGCGATCGAGCCGCCGAGCAGACCGGGGCCAAATATTGCGATTCGTGGCATGTCTTAAAAAGAAACCCGGCTTGCGGCATCGCAGCCACAAGCCGGGTGTAAATTCATTACGAACTGACTGCGGTTACGGAACGAGCAGCGGGCGGCGCGTGTAAGGGCACTCGATTTCCGTGCCTGGAGGCAGACCGCGAACGTCGATCAATTTTAAAGGTGCATACGGGCTTTCGATGAAGCCGGGTTTGCCTTCGGATTTCTTGCCGTATTCAGGATTCGCGACGGATGGCGGCGGCACTGGTTTTGTCTCCGGCTTATTGGAATCCACCGAAGGTGTTGAATCTTCGACATCAACTTTCGGAGTTCTGACCCGCTCGGTCTTGGGTTTGCGCTCTGTAACTTCCGTTGGTTCTTCGGGATCCCGCGGTGCATTGCCACGAGCGGGCTTGTTCGAGCGAGGCTTTGGATCGCAAGCGGAAAGCAGCATTGACGCTGCGAGGATGGTGCCGGTGAAAATGAGGTTCTTCATAAGTGCGATGTC
The DNA here is from genome assembly GCA_043728745.1 of Verrucomicrobiaceae bacterium. Lineage (GTDB taxonomy): Bacteria > Verrucomicrobiota > Verrucomicrobiia > Chthoniobacterales > Chthoniobacteraceae > SXWH01. The sequence continues at coordinate 9,378 of JAYTMG010000487.1, read as the reverse complement.
GTCGTAAATGATTTTCAAAAATTATACAAGTGCTAAATTTGCAGCAGTTGCATTTTGTTGGTCGCTGGGGAGCGAAACATTAAAGAAGTCCGCGTCGCCGCCAATCGCCGACATTCCCAGCCGCAGATCGTTGAATCATGTCCGTGGCAAACTTCAGGAGGCAGACTTCCCAGCCTTCATCAACTCCGTGAATCACGGTGCAAAGCGGGTCTTCCGCCCGGTCCACATTTTCCCGGAGTTCACGCAGGACTTCTTCCATCGGCTTGCGCACGACGCGCTCTTTCACGTCCACCTTTTTGAATTGGAATCCATACTTGAGGACCGCCAGTTCAGCCGCGTGTTCGCGGAGCCAGCCGACGAATTCGTCCGCTTTGTCGCCGAACCCTTCATCGAGCATCTGGTGATAGTGCGAAGGCGCAATGATGCTGGGCCGCTCGGCATGAAGCCGACCATCGCGGATGCGGATTTGATTCACCGAATCCATCAATTCCGTGACCAGAAAAAATCGAAATACAGTCGTTCCAAACGTCTGAATGAGATTTTGGGGCGCGAGGATCACCTGCGTGTTTTCAATGGCGTATTGGATGCTGTCTTCGTTCATGTTAAGCGACGATTTTTCCCGCGACGGTTTTGGCGTTGAGCTCTGCGAGCACTTTCTCCACGAGATTTGCTGCGGTGAGTCCGTGCTTTTTGCGCAGAATATCGGGCGCGCCGTGCTCGACAAATTGGTCGGGCCAGCCGATCCGAATCACCGGCGTAGCGATGCGCTGTTCGGACAAATGCTCCATCACCGCACACCCGAAACCGTTGTGCAAAACGTGATCTTCCATCGTGCAGACGACGTCCACACTGCGGGCAAAAAACTCGATCGTCGCGGTGTCCAGCGGCTTGATCCAGCGCGTGTTCACCACGGCTGTTGAGATGCCTTTCGATTCCAGAGTTGCCGCTGCTTCCTCCGCCAACTGGCACATTCCACCGAGACCAAAAATGACCGCGCGAACCGGCTGCGAGCTGCCGTGTTTCACGACTTCGGCTTTACCGATTTCCAGCAATTTTGGCTGCGCTTTCGGCTGCACGCCAGTGCCGCTTCCGCGTGGGTAGCGGATGGCCGTCGGCCCGGCATTGTAGTTTGCCATCGTCCACAGCATGTCCACGAATTCGTCTTCGTCTTTGGGCTGCATGTGGACGAGATTCGGGATGTGGCGGAGGTAGCCGATGTCGAATAATCCATGATGCGTCGGGCCGTCGTCGCCGCTCAATCCGCCGCGATCCATGCACAGACGGACGGGCAGATTTTGCAACGCGATGTCGTGAACGATCATGTCGTAAGCCCGCTGCATGAACGTCGAGTAAATCGCCAGAAATGGCGCAAACCCTTCGCACGCCAGCCCTGCTGCAAACAACGCCGCATGTTCCTCCGCGATCCCCACGTCGAAATAACGATTTGGGTGCGCCTTGGCAAAACTGATGAGCCCGGTGCCGCTCGGCATCGCGCCAGTAATGCCGACGATCTTGTTGTTCGACTCCGCAAACTTCGAGAGCGTCGTCCCGAGTAGTTCGCTGTAAGTCGGCGATGGAGCGCTCTTGGTCGCGCCGGTCTTCGGCTCAAACCGACCGAGCCCGTGGAACTTGAGCGGCTGCTCCAGCGCAGGCGCGTAGCCTTTTCCCTTAGTCGTCAGGATGTGCAAAATCACCGGCTCATCCTGCGTTTTTAGGAACTCCAAAGTCCGCACGAGAAGCTGCACATCGTGGCCGTCGATAGGCCCGTAATATCGCACGCCCATATCGTCGAACAAAACGCTCGGCGCGATCAGTCCTTTCACTCCGGTCTCCACGCGGTGCGCGAGATTTTTCACTTTCGGCCCGAGCAGTTTTTCCACGAGTTTTGCCGCGCGGTCATGGAGGCCCGTGTACATCGGGCTCGTGGAGATTCTGCTAAAATAGCGCGCGATCGCCCCGACGTTTCGGTCGATGCTCCATTCGTTGTCGTTCAAAATGACGATGAGCTTTTTCGTGTGCTCCGCGATGTTGTTGAGCGCCTCATAAGTCACGCCACACGTAAACGCCGCATCGCCCGCGACGCACACCACGCTTTCATCCGAGCCGCGCATGTCCCGCGCGACCGCCATGCCCAGAGCCGCCGAAAGCGCCGTGCCCGCGTGGCCCGCGCCGTAGCAATCGTGCTCGCTTTCCGTGCGCAGCAAAAAGCCGTTCAGACCTTCAAACTGCCGGATCGTATCGAAGCGCTCGCGGCGTCCCGTGAAGATTTTATGGACGTAACCCTGATGCGATACATCGAAAACGAACTTGTCTTTCGGCGTCGAGAAAACGCGGTGCAAAGCGATCGTCAATTCCACCACGCCGAGGTTCGGCCCGAGGTGTCCGCCGACCGAAGTGGGATTGTCTTCGGAGAGTACGCGGATGAGCTCGGCGCGCACTTCTTCGGCCAAAACCGGCAGGTCTTTTTCAGGCAGCGCTTTAACGTCGTCGGGTGAATTTATAGTTGGAAGAATCGGTGTCATCGAGTGGTCAAAGCATCATAGCGCGTTGGCGCTGTGGAAAGTCAAAATAAGCTCGCGCCTTTCGCCGAAGCACGGACGGCAGGCGTCTCAGCCTTTGTGGAAGCGGGGTCGAACGGTTTCACCTCCAATTCGCGCGCCGCATTTGTCTGGATGATTTCCAGCCGCTGCTGCGCATTCGCGAGCTGGCCCTGGCAAATTTTCACGAGTTGAATCCCTTCTTCATACGCAGTCAAAAGCCGATCCAATGGCAATTGGTCAGACTCCATATCGTGGACGAGCGCATTCAGACGCTCCATCGTGGATTCAAAAGTTTGCTCCTTCGTAGGTTCGGGCATGTCCAGAGAACCTTTAGCGCGACTTTCCGAACGCCGCAAGTTTTTCACTGAACCCATTCAGGACTTTCCGCGCCCCACGCGAAAGCGTTCGCACTGCGAAAAGTCTTGGATGAGGGCTTGACGATTCTGCCATCGGTATCTTTATTTCCCGTCCTGACATTCAGGAAAGGGGAGTTAGCTCAGTTGGTAGAGCGCGTCGTTCGCAATGACGAGGTCAGGGGTTCGATCCCCCTACTCTCCACTTTTTCCAAATCGGGAGGGGAACAAGTTCAGTGCTGTTCGTCGAGGGATTCGTAGCAGCGGGAGAATGAAACTGCACAGGCTGAAATGGCCGTAGGCCGTGGGCAGACGGATGTAACGCTGCGCGAGGTCTTCCGGCGATTCGGGCACGGTGAGAAGTTTAGTGCGCGGATATTTGCGGCACTTTCACAAAACGGGCTGGGTCGTAGCCTTGAGCTTCGAGGCGTTTTAGGATGTCGCGATACGTTGCATCCGGGAGCGTCCGGGCGCGCGCCATGATCCAGCCGTAATTCCGGGAGGGATGTCCGACTACAGTCCAACCATAGTTCTCATCGAGGTCGATCACGAGATAGTCTGCCGTGATTAAGCCGAAGAATCTAACCCGCCATTCCGCGTTTGTTTTCGTATTGTGAACCCACGCGAGCGCTGTGAATTTCTTCTGTGGGGCATCGAAGGAGTCTTTGCGATAGGTGAACCAGTTGTCGATTTTTCCGTCTTTGCGGAGTGCGTAGGATTCGACGGAATCCACGCACCCTTTCTCGGCAAAATACGGAATAATCGCGATGACTCGCCAATCGCCCATGTAGCGCGGTAGATCCACATGGGCCACGGTTTTGAGCGGTTTTGAAGTGGATGCGCAGCCGACTAGTGACGCAAGGGAGGCTATGATGCCTGCGAGCAAAGGAATTCGTGAGAGAAGGCCGGGACCGGAGTCGGCATCCTTTTTGGATGAAGAAGAGCGAAACATAAAGTCGTTGTGAGTTTTGAGGAAAAACACAGCAAAAGCGATTCGTTTATGCGGGACGGTTGGACGCGTTCAAGGACGGGTCCGGTGGCGGGAATGATCGATTTGTCGTAAGCGCGATCGGCGCACTTTTCGGCGGAGGCTTGCGACCAATCACCACTCACGAGTCAACGCCGAATTGCTCAAGCGGTTGACATCATCTCACGACTGACAGAGCACTAGTAAACCTCGGCGTCGTCCGGTAGTCCGGAATCGTGGCGGATGCTGTCTAGGCTCTTCTTTGCTCCGCGCTCGGTATCGGGTCCAGCGATGACGTGGGAGATTGCGTCCACGATGGCGGGCAGTGCGAGGAGCGCGCCCACGCCGAGTAGCGTGAATGCGGTGGCCTTCTGCGCTTGACGACTCATTTTTCCGCCAAGGAGTAAGCCGAGCCCGCACCCCACTGCGGTTTGCGTGACTGCGAGAAGTGATGTGTTTAATGCGTCGGGCTGCTTTTTGGGATCCATGTGACTCATGGCGAAAGATGCGTGTTATTTGGAATTAGTAAAGCACGGAGCGGGCCTGAGTTGAGGCTCGCACGGTGAGGCATCGAAGCTGCTCTGGAAGCGAGTATGCTTCGCGATGCGACAAATGAAGATTGTGGGACCTTCCAGATTTCGAATTCTAGCTCTGTCGTGGGGCGAATTCTTCCCGAGGTGGATGCGCCATGAAATCGGAACCCGGAAAATCAACGCCGCTCCCGGTTTTTCAATCGAAGTCCGATGGAGAGAACAAGAAGGCTCCGAATCTCGTGTTGCGGATTTTCATCGCGGCTACTTTGTTTGGCGCGCTCGGAGGGATGGGATGGTGGTGGTTTTTCGGGAGCAAGCCGCGTCTTCTACAGTCGATCGCAGTACCGGCGGCGAACGCTTCATCGGCAGAAAGCTGGCGGGCGGGAGAAAACGACGTGGCTTTACTTGCGGGCGGAAAGCTCACGATTCTTAATCTTAAGGACCGTCAACAGCGCTGGGTGGCGGCTCTTCCCCTACCGGTGGAGATCGATGAAGAATTGCAGGAGTCGCTGGCGAAACGCTTTTTGAGACTTCAGCGCTGGGCGGATGAACTCACGGAGAAACGCGGAAAATTAAAAGGTGGCCCCGCCGTGAAAGCGTTCAATGCGGAGGCGTCAAAGTACGCCGCCGAACTCGCGGTTGTCCGTGCGAGTGCATTTAAAAAAACCGCGCCTTCGAAGCCGGTGGCGGCTGAGGTCGCTGCGCCAAAGCGCCCGCACGCGTTAGGCGAAGATCGTTCCGAGGTCGATGAACTCAAGACGGTCCGGCGGGAGGACGAAACGATGTTGCGTGCGCGCATCGCTAAACGAACTACGCAGATCTCAGTGCTCCGCGCATCCATCGCCGCACTGGGGACGCCTGCGGGGAATGCGATGAAGTCCCAGCAATTGAGCGAGCAGACGGGTAAGTTGAAGTCGCTGGAGCGGGCGCAGAAGGAGGACGAAGATGCATTAGTTCCGAAGCCGGTGGATGTCGCCGCTGTGGCCTCGAAGCCTGCGGTGCCCGCTGGTGCAGCGCCTATTGTCGCACAATCTCCAAAGCCGCGTTTTGCTGTATTGGGGGAGTTTTTTTGGCTGGCAGAAGGTGCGCGTTTGATTGGCTTTGATCGGGTGAGCGGAGTCGTGAAGCGGACGATCCCGATGCCCGGTCCTGTTGTCGCGATGATGGAAGGACGGGATTCTGTTTCTTTCGTTGCGAGGGTAGGGGGCTCGATACGCCACGCGGTGAGTATTGGAGCGGACGGCAGGACGCAGACGGTTTACATGCCCTACGTTGAGGAGGTGCAAGCCGCGGATACTCTTGGCGCGACCGGGGATTCCGCCACTCCTGGTGACTATAGCGATGTATTTGGTGGAGCGAGTCTCGCGCTTGCGAGCATTCAGACTGTTGCGAAGCAAAATGAAGTTCAGAAGGCTGCGGAATCATCCGCAACGAGCGCAGTCCCCGTCGGCGAGTCGGCGGATGGGATCAACTACCGAGTGTCTGTAAGCCGTCCTTTTGCGAGCAACGTGCCGGTGTGGCAGGGGATATTCGCTGGGCGGGTGCAGTGTTTCTCGATTGCGGATATCAGCCTGATTACAGGTGGGAAAAAACTCGTCGCGCTGGACTCCAATAACGTGCAGCTATGGGAGGCGGTGCTCACTGCTCCGGTGCTGATCGGCGACCGGAGTCAATGGGAGGAGGCACCGGCAGCTCCGTGTTTTGTAGCAGGAGGCCGATTGTATTTCTCCGACCGCGCGGGATTGACTGCCTTTAATGCGGTGACCGGCGAAGTCATTTGGCGGCTATCGAGCATCGGTGTCCGGAAGGTAACGATGGATGCCGAGGGATTCCTCTATGTGCAGTCGGCCAATCTCTCGATCGACAGCCATTCCCAACTCGCGTCGCTCGGGGTAGGGGAGCAACCGGTGGTGATGAAGGTAAACCCCGCGAATGGCGTGCCTGTTTGGTCGCGCGAGAAACTCACCAATGTATGGGTATCGGGTAAAGACGTGTATGCGCTCGGCGCAAATGAGTCGCCCTCAACGCAGGAAAATCAGGGGCTCCCGAGCGGCCACCTACCCGGGATTCTCAAGCTCAGCAGGGGCTCAGGCAAGCAGCGATGGGAATGGACGCAAGCTCTCGCGCCGACGCATGTTTTCCCGCTGGGAAAGACGCTTGCGTTATTTTACTGGGACGGGCTTCAGTTGATCTCGAGCACCGCGTTGTAGCAATGCTTGCGGTCGGTGACGCCCGCCGTACTGTGGCGGACGATGATTAAAAACGTCCTCCTCGCTTCCTGCATTCTGCTCACGATCGCGCACGCCGCTGAGCGTCCGCTTATGCGCGATTTTATCGGGCTGAATGTCCACACCGTTCAGTTTAAGCCCGCCCTCTACGCGCCGGTGACGAAGGTCCTCCGCAACTACCATCCGCTGAAATGGGATGTCGGTGACGATACCTCGGCCACACTCGATTTTCCTTTTGCGAAGAATCGGGTCAATTGGGAGACGCTTTACGGCGGATGGCAAAAGGCAGGCTACAAAACGCACGCGAGCATCCTTTTCGATGACATCGATCAAAAGGCATGGAAGGACGTTGAGGCAGATGCTCGGAAGTATGGCGAGGCATTCGCAAAATCGTTTGGCGGGATGCTGGACGCTGCCGAGATCGGCAACGAGCCGGGAAAATACGACGACGAGACATACCGCCGCCTTTTCGTGGCAATGGCGCGCGGACTGCGGGCTGGAAATCCCCGCCTGCGAATCGCGACCTGCGCTGCAAATCTCGGGAAAAGCGGACGCTACTCGAAGAGCATGGATCTTTTTACCGGCAGCGAGGAGCTGTGGGACATCATCAATATCCACACTTACGCCGAGGCCGAGCCGTGGCCCACATGGCGGCGCAGCTACCCGGAAGACCCTGCGGCGAAGTGGCTCGAAAACATCGGCCACGTCGTGAAATGGCGCGATGAACACGCGAAAGGGAAAGAGCTTTGGGTGACGGAATTCGGATACGATGCAGGCACAAAACCGCCGCCGGCTACGGGTGATTTTTCAAAATGGGTGAGCAGCACGGAAGAGCAGCAAGCGATGTGGACGGTGCGCTCGTTCCTGCTTCTACCGCGACTCGGTGTCGATCGAGCGCATCTTTATTTCTTCAACGATTCCGATGAGCCGAAGCTTCACGCGAGCAGCGGAATCACGCGCAATTTTGTTCCGAAGCCTGTCTTTCACTCCCTCGCGTGGTTGCAGCGCTCGCTCGGTGACTACCGTTTTTCGCGCGTGGATCGCGAGGTGCCTCCCGGCGAGTGCTACAGCTACGAATTCGCTCACGAAGGAGACGTGAAAAAGCGGGTTCTGGCAGTGTGGCTGGCCTCGGGGCAGAATCGGAAGGTCCGTCTTTACATCGACACGGCGAAAGCAATCCGTGCGGAGCGAATGCCGCTCGCTCCGGGTGACGCGGAGACCGTTGCAATCGCGAGGGAAATCGAAGGCTACATTGCCGTGGAGGCCGGGGAGCGACCTACTTTGGTTTGGCTCGAATAAAAGCAATCGGCGAAACTAAAATCGACACGGACGCTTGATATTCGGTATCCGATATAAAGATGTCCTTTCTGAATGAGGGTTCTCCAACCGGGACAGTGAAAAATAATTTCCAGCGACTTATTGGAGAGCTGTTGGAGTCTTAAACCATTTATTACCAATGAGTCGGCGTTCTATTCGCGCATATTGTCCGCGCTGTCGCCACCAGCAGCCATTCGTGCGAGCGAATTTCCGCTGGGGCATCCATCTTGCCCTCGCGATACTGACTCTTGGGATTTGGTTGGTGAGCGCTCTCGCCGCGGTCGTGCGCTTGTTTATCTGGCCTTGGCGCTGCGAGCACTGCGGATGGCACCAGCCGGATTTCCGCTCGCCGGAAGAGCGGGAAGCTACGAAGAAATTGGGAAAGTCGTAATAATTCTTTCCTCATCCGCTTCACCGCTGATAGAGCCTTCGCGATATGAAAATTTCCTATCTGCTCCCGCTTTTCGCGATCGTCGCCCCGGCATTCGCGACGGACAATGAACTCAACGCCGAAGAAAAATCCGCCGGCTGGCAATTGCTCTTCGATGGCAAGGATGCCGCTGCGAATTTTCGCGGATATAAAAAGGACAAGTTGCCCGATGGATGGGTCGCAAAGGATGGCGCAATCGTTCGCGAAAAAGGCGGCGGCGATATCATCACCAAGGAGCAATACGAGAGCTTCGAGCTGAGCATCGACTGGAAGATCAGCCCTGGCGGCAACAGCGGTATCATGTTCAAAGTTTTGGAGACCGACGGCCCGAGTTTTCGGACCGGCCCGGAGTGTCAAGTGCAGGACAACGTCGCCGGACACGACCCGCAAAAAGCCGGATGGATGTACGCGCTTTATCCCGCCAAGGTCGATGCGACAAAACCTGTGGGCGAGTGGAACCGTTTTGTCCTCAAGTGCCAGAAAACCGCTGCCGGAACTTTCAAGTGTGAGCATACCCTGAACGGCACGCCTTACGTCTCCTACGAGATCGGTTCGGAAGACTGGAAGGCGCAAGTCGCCAAATCAAAATTCGCCAAAATGGAAGGCTTCGGAACCGCACCAAAAGGGCACATCTGTCTCCAAGACCACGGCAACGAAGTCGCCTTCCGGAATATCAAAATCCGGGTTCTCGAAACCGCGAAGTAATTAATTCTACTTCGTTCCGCCCTTTGCAGCGCATTCTTCCAGCAATGATTGGAAGTCGAAATAGACCATCATTCTGTATTCATCATTTTGTTTCCATGGAGCGAGGGAATTCTCAAAATGATGGGCACAAAATGATAGGGTGTTGGTGCCGCTTGGACTCCCTCTCATTGGAGTATTCTGAGATTGTTTTCCGGGGAGCAAAGTAAAATTAATTCTACTTTGTTAGTCGCTCATTTTGGCCCGCGAAAAGACGCGAAAAGACGCGAAAGGATTTCCCATTTCGCGCTTTTTTGCGTTTTTCGCGG
>JAYTMG010000486.1:0-14658 GCA_043728745.1 Verrucomicrobiaceae bacterium | reverse complement strand
CAGCGCCGCCGGAGCCGCCATCGCCTTGCGAAACTCCTGCGTATCCACGCCCGCGTCGGGGCCGCCCACGCCCATCACGCCGATGACGAACGGCATCTTTGGCGCGCCGACATCCCGCCGCACGTCGCGGATAAAGTGCGCCAGCCACTCGCTATAAAGGTCGAAGCGGCCGGGCTTGCCGTGCGCCGGATACACATGGCCATCCACCATGTCGTTGAAACCCTGCAGCCAGACAAAACCAGCCAGCTCGCAGCCCTGCGCCGCATCATAGCCGGGCACGATGCGCTTCGGGTCGGCGAGCACCTTTTTCACATGCTCCATCATGAGGCGATAGTAGTGCCCAGTCTCCTTCTCCTTCTCGACTTTCCATTTCTCAAAATCCTTCGGGATGCCGTGTCCCGTTTGCTTCGGATAGTTCTCTTTTTGAAAAGAACTCAGCTCGTACGGCCCCGCGCTCGGCGAGCGAAAATCGGTATGCAGGCTCTTGCCGCCCCATGCGGTTTTAATGATGAGAAACGGCTCGTTTAGCGCCGCATCCATCGTGATTCCAAATGTGAACTCGGGGCCGATCTTCCCGCCATCCTGATCCGGTTTTTGTCGCGAGCCGTAGCCAGCCGTGAGCTTGCCAAAGCCTTCGCCGTTTTTGTCACCGGAGCCGGTGAAATAAGAGATCCACGCGCCGTCGCAAACGTGCGGTTTGCCATCCGCGCCCCGCATTTGCTTGAGCAGCGGGGCAGTGACCGGGTCGTCGCCGATGTAGTCAAACGTCTCAATCTTCGCATGGCCCTCCATGTTCGACTGTCCGGCGAGGATGAAGACTTTGAGCGGCTTCGCTTGCGCTGTGGCAGCGGCGAGGAGTGTGGTGGCGAGGAATGCGGCGAGTGATTTCATATTAAATTGGATGCGCAAACTTTAAGCCAGCAAGTGGGATAATCGCACCATCAATCTGCGGAAGAAGGCAAAGATTGAACTCAACATTCGCATGTGCCAAATTCCTTCCATGAGCGCCATCGCCTTGAAACTCCAACAAACACTCGCCTCTCTCGATCCCGCAGACGCGACGCTGCTGGATCGCCTCGTGGACGATGCTCTGGCACTTGTTAAATCACGCGCCGCGAAACACGCACCAACGGCTGTCGATGCCAATGGCTGGCCAGTGGGATACTTCGAGGCCACGGCAGGCTCGTTTGCAAACGAACCCTTCGATGAGTCACCAGACTCACCACCTGAACCCAACGAAGCCGCCACGCCTTTGTAGTGCGTGCGATAGCGGTGTCGCGCTATCGCTTGCCACCGCACTCCAAGACGCTACCGCGAAGCCGGAAGATCGCCGCGCGTCGCGATAGCGTCTTGGAGTGCGGTGGCAGAGATGCGAGGGCGAAGCTCTCGCATCGGCGACACCGCCTTGTCAGCGGCGCGTGGAGAAAAAGCCGCGCGTGGATTGTGTATTGGTGTATCGGCCTGACATGCCGCCTTGGTTGTTGAATGGACGGTCGGGGGCCTTTTCTTATTCAGGCCGCACATTCCGGTATCGGTTATCCTCACAGCTTCGTCGCCTTGATGCGCATAAACCGTCGCGGGTGCGCGGGGTCGGTGAGCGGGTAGAGGTCTCGCACTTCTACGCTGCGCAGTGGGCCGGTGGTGCTTTCTAGGATCGTCGCGCCGGTGGTGATTGTTGTGAAGGGGTTGCCGTTGATGCTGCTGGCGAGGTCGAGCCATGGGCCGGCGAGCGTGTCGGCGGCTTGGACGGTGAGGGTGATGTCGGTGGCTAGGGCGTTGCGCTCGAACTGAAGTGCGAGGCGGCCCGAGCCGGTCGCGAGCGTGGGCAGCGCGTCTTGATTTGCCGTGCGCGGGTCGCTGCCTAGCGCGTATTCGAGCAGGCCGACGATGCCGTCGCGGTCGAGATCGGCGAGCGGTCCGGCGAGGGTGGCGTTTGTCTGGTCGCTGCCAAATTGCGCGGTCTGCCAGTCGGCAAACGTGACGCCGGTTTGACGAAAGCCAAGCAGCCGCGCATCCACGCCGAGATCGCTGCTGTTGGCCGTGGCTTGGTGAAGCTCGATGGCGAGGGTGTTTGCGCCGCTGACGAGTGCGGTGGCTGGGAGGGTATAGACAATCCACGCTGTCTCATCCGCGCCGCCGATCGCAGCGGTCGCGAGAGTCGTGGGTGTGATGGCGCTGGATGGCAGATTGTCGCGCACGAGTTCGATGCCGTTTAAATAGACGACTGCGCCGTCGTCGCGCTGGAGTTCGAGGCGGAGGGAATCGAATTGCGTGGCGTCGGCGACGGTGAAGTTGTGGCGAAACCACGTCGTGCGGTGGCGGTTGTTCACGTCGGTGCCGTAGGCGACTGTGGTGGCTTGGGTGTCGCCGTAGCCGAGCCTCGCCGGGCCGCTGGTCCATGCGGTGTCCACGTAGGAATTGCTCGTCCAGTTTGCGGGCGGAGCGACTCCGGTGTCGCGGTATTTCCACGTGGCCCCGGCGGCGATAAATGGAACGGGGATATCGAATACGGCGGTGAGCGAAAGGTCGAATCCGAGGTCGCTGCTCGTGGTGCCAAATTGGTGGACTTCTACGGCGATGACGTTGGTGCCGGTGCGCAGTTCGCGGGCGTCGAGCGTGGTGGTGAAAAAGACGCTTTCATCCGCACCAGTCACGGTCGCCAGCGCTTGTGTGCTGGCGCTGATGACGGATGGAAATGCGATCATATTGCTGCGGTGGACTTCCACGCCATTGAGCCAGACGACCGCGCCATCATCCCGCATGAGCCGCAGCGTGAGGTCGCCGTATTGCCGTGGGTCGGCGACGGTGAAGCTGCGGCGAAAATACGTGGTGATGCGTGAGGCCGTGCTATTGACGAGCGTTGCGGGAGCTTGCCCGTTCAAGTCGCCATAGCCGAGCACCGCGGGACCGCCGGGCCACGCGCTGTCGGAGAAATTATTGTGCATCCAAGTCGCGCCGGGGGCCGCGCCGGTATCGAGATATTTCCACGTCGAGCCAGCGGTGATCAGTGTGTCGGAAACAGCGGCGGTGACGGTGAGCAGAAAGCTCGAGCTGGCGGTGAGCGTGCCGTCGCTGGTGGTCAAAGTGATCGTCGCCGTGCCGTACATGTTTGGCGCGGGCGTCACGGTCACAGTGCGATTCACGCCCGTTCCGCCAATGACGATATTTGCGTTCGGCACGAGGGCGGTGTTCGACGAAGTGCCGGTGACAGCAAAGTCCGCGATGTCGGCGCTGAGCGTGAAATTGAGCGGCGCAGTCGCAGTGTCTTCCTCGATGGTCTGCGCCGACACCGTGCTGATGAAGTTGCCATCCGAAACACGGATCCAATCGACCTCGAAATTCACGCCCGAACTCGTCGCCGGATCGAACCGCAGCCCGGCGATGATGTGCTCCTTCCAGTCCGCGAGATGCAGCATGGAAAAGGCGAGCACGCGCCATTGATTACCGCCGTTATAGAAAGCACCGACGACGCGTTCGCCGGAGTAGCCGTCATTCCCAAGTTGGCCCCAGAAAAACTGCGCACTGCCATCCTGCGAAGCCTTCATGCGCACCAGCAAGTAGGGCACCGACGCCCCCGCGAAGTTCAGATTCTCTTTAAACATCTGCGGATCGCCGAGGGTCGATTGCCCGCTCAGAGTGCCGCCCGCGACCGCCGTGCTGCCGATGCCGTAAAAGGTATCCCAGCCCTCGAAATTGCCCGGCACGTCGAACTCGCTTTCCGCAAATGGATTCGTCGCGGTCACGATCCGGAAAGGATCCGTCCCCGCCGCAGCTTCCGTGGCGTCGCTGGTTCCGTCACCATCGGAATCCACCGTCGTCGTCGTAAAATTGATCAGCCATTCAATCGTGTAAGAGTGCTGCGTAGCGGTGGCCACGGGGCGGAGATAAAGGTCGCCGTTTGTCTCCCTATAATAGCCGGAAGTCGTGCCGGCCTTCAGCGCCGCCAGCGATGTGCGGGACGTCATCCCGCTCACGCTGAGTCCCACCACTTTGCCAAAATCCTTGAACCGAAGGACGTAGTGATCGCCCACCACAGCGTCATCGAAATTCACGATCACCTTCTTCGTCGATGGCAGCGTCTGGTACGAATACGTGTAGAGAAAATCCTCGCGAACAATCAGCGGGAGCTGATGCCACTCTTTGTAGCCGTTGATGTAATAGACGCCCCGCGTCGGCGTGCCAGACTTGGTCCGCACCACGCTGACATCGGGGATAGAGCTAAACGAAAGTCCGTATTCCAGCCGACATTGAGCAAAGCGATGATCGCTGCGATACATGTTCGTCCACTCCGAGGGCCGCGTCTCGCCGCCGATGAGCATGAACGGATGATTGCCGATGATCGAACTACCCGGCACCCCGGAAATCGAGCCATCCACATCCACGATCACCTGCGCCCAAATGCGCGGATGGCCCGCGTCATTCGCGCCGATATTTGCAGGCGGGATGAAGTTATAATTCGTCAGCACCGAGCGCACCGGCGTGGGCGGATCGAACGTCAGATTTTCAAAGTAATGATTCGGATGTTTGATGGCCGCACCGACGTTTCCGAGGAACCGCGCATTGCTCGCGTGATACCCCACGAGATGATTCTTCGTCATCCGCCCCGCGCCATCATAGACGAGATACACCGTGCGAATCGTGCTCGTCGGTTGCAGTCCGAAACCCGAGTCCGCGACCATCAGCGATTCCTCGCAGAGCTGGTAAGTCGCGAGGAAAAGATTGATCTCGTTGTCGGAAAAAACGTGGTTGCGATAGACCACATTTTTGCGCTCCCCGCCGATGCCCGCGTAGATGGCGTTGTCGTTGCAATACCAAGTGCAGTCATTGAAATAAAACGGCCCGTTATTCGCCCATTCGCCATTCCTCACAAGCGTGTCGGTGGAGGACACTTGATCATTGATATCGAGCCCCATCCGGCAGCTATGCGCGGTATTGCGATCAAAGGCACCGAGCGGCTGCTTGTACGGCTCCAGGCCAGCAAAGCGCGGGTGCGCCAGCGACTGATTCAGCGGCTGCTGCGGAAAGGCAAACCAGTAGCCCGTGCCCTCCGTCCCAGCCGCAACATTGTCGGTGAAAGTGTTATTCGGATTCGTGATCCAGTAGCTCGATGGCGAGCGGTTTTGCGGCTCATTGAAACCATTGTCCGTCTCCAAAATTTCCTCGCCGTCCACCGGCTTCTTGCTCAGCGCCACCACGTTCTTGAGGATGATATTAAAACGCTCCGATCCATCTTCGAGAAACAGCCCGTGTCCGAGATGATCGTAGCAAAAATTATTCTCCACCAACGTCGATTCCGTCCCGTGAATCGTGATGGCGCGATTGAAAGAATGCCGCACCACATTATCGCGAAAATACTGCCCCACGCCATCCTCAGCCACCATGTGCCAGTGCATCGGGTAGCGGCCAATGATGCTCTTCTGCCCCATGCGAAAAAGCTCCACGCCCTCGATGTAAGCCTTGCCCGCCGCCACGCAGCAAGTCGTGCCGCCATTCATCACCATGATGTGCCCGCCAAACCCCGCCGTCTCCGACACCGCATCGCCCTGGATTTTCACATTGCGACTGAGCAGCCCCACCTCCGCCCGCAGATCGCCCGTCCACGATTTCCCATCCGTGCTGCGAGTCTTCGTGATCGTGCTGCCATTGTGCAAAAACGCGAGCGCAGTGGAGAAAGAAACCGTCCGCAAATCCGCACTCACCGCAGTGATCGTCCGCGTCTCCGCCTCGTTCCAATTCGCCCTGCTCGACGTGACCAAAATCGAATCCCCCACCTCCCAATCCACCGCCTCCGCAAGCGTCAGCGAAGTCGCGCCCGCCGCCGCATTCACGCCGAGATGCGTCCACTCGATGCGGTCCCTGCCGTGGATATCGAGGGTGCCGCCATTATGAGCACCGAGCAATTTCGCCCCCATGACATGCGCCGTCTCCGCAGGAAGTCCCTTCAGCGTGAGCGTGAAATTTTGCAAAAAGCGACTCGCCGAAGTGCCCACCCGAAACCTGCTACTCACGCCCTCCACGAGCAAGAAATCGCAAAGCAACGTCCGGTCCGCGCGTTCCACTTCGAGCAGTCCCTCGACGGTGATCCCGCCGCATTCCACATTCGCATTCAGCGTCACCGTGAGGCCGGCCGGGATACTCACATCATCCTCCGCCCCCGGCAGCACACCGCCCCAAGTCGCCGCGCTAGACCAATTGCCAGAAGCCACCGCAACCACATTCGCGGCGCGAACCGCGGACACGCCGGCGACGGCAAGAGCCGTAAGAACGAAGAATAAAACGCGCATCATATTGAAGAGTCGAAACCGTATCGGTGCAGACCCCGCTCGCCAAGCCCCCACTGCGCCGGAGGGTCTTACTTCTTTCTCGGGTGTGAGCGCCGCGTGATGTAATATGCTGCGGTCACACCCAGCAAACTGGGTCACAAGCTGCGCTCCGTTTTTCTTGTCGCTCATAGTTTTAGTAAACAGCCTTCACTTCATGAAACACAGCATCCTCGCAGCATGGGTCGCGCTGTTCCTCGCGAACACTTCCGTTGCTTTCGCAAAGCCCAATATCGACAACGATGGCCAGAAAAACGGAGCGACCGTTTCCAAAAATCCTCCCGCGACAATCAGCCGCGATGGCGATGCTGTCGAGTTGGGCAACGGATTGGTGAAAGTGCGTTGCGAGCCGCAGGATGGTGCGATTCGTCAAAGATTCTTCGCCTTGCGGGATGGCGGCTGGGTCTTGGTGGCGGAGTCCTTTCGCCCGCCCCGCCCGTTTCCCGAAGGTGGCAACAAGCTCTTTCAAAGCGATGCTGCTGCGGCTCGGTGGCTCGTCAGCGAAGTTTTGACAAACGTCGAAATGGCCACGGCTGCGGATGGCACGCCGCTCATCCGACTTCGCGGTGCGCAACGGGAGGCTGCGGTTGAGCAGACGATCCGGTTGCAATCCGGCGGAAGAAACTTCCATATTGAAGTCTCCGCCAGCATCCCCGGCTCGCCGCCGAAGCTCGACTACCTGCTCTCGACCTTCACCTTCGAATCGGAACGCGTGCCGGAATTCGTTCACACGCCGACGCTCAAATACACCGAGCCGCGCTGGCCCGGCGCGGGTCGCGATCAGGTGCTCGGGGACCGCTCCTTCCACGCTCCAGCAGTGATCCTCCAGGATGCGGGACTCTTCGTCGCGCTCGTGCCGGACCTCGCAGCGATCAATGCTGGTCGCGTTGTCTCGCCGGATGCGCGGCGCACGATGAACGTGCCGCGCAATCAGTTTTCCGTCCCCGTCGAGCCGGACAAATACACCATGCCGACGGCGCTGGACCTGAATGCCGTCTCCGGCATCAGCACCAAGCGCATCCTGTCTTTCGGCCTGATGGATTATGTCGTCTCGCACCATGTCCGATATTTGCGGTCAAACGACGGCGCGATGGTCCGCACGCTGGCGCAATCGGACGTGCGATACGCGTTCGATCTTTTCGTGAGCGCCGATGCGCCAGCGGAGCGCGGCTATCAGGAAATCACGCGGTTTCAGTGGGAGCGTTTCGGACACAAAGTTTTCGCCGAGCGACCGCATCTCGCGATGCCTTTCGCCGAGTATGTGCGCGTGACGACCGCTGCGAATCTCAGGCCGCTCGGCGCGGTGCATCCGCCCGTGGCTGGCGTGCCCGACACGGGTTCGTTCCTTTTTTTCGACCTGCAAGGCCAGCCCGTCGGCGGCTATGGCAGCCCGGTGCCCTCCATGCGCGACATGCTGAGCAACAGCGAATTTTGGAACAATGTCCGCGACGCTGTGGGCATGTATGAATGGGGCAAACGCAGCGGCAACACGCAGTTCGTGGACATGGCGCAACGCACCATCAATCTCGCGCTGCTGGCACCACAGGACGCACGCTGCATGTTCCCGCTGAACTACATGGTCGGCTCGGGAAAGTGGGTTCGCTCGATGTTCACCGCTGCGCCGGGCAAGCCAGCGAGTCTCTTCTCCGCAGTGAATGAAGAGGGCGACACTTTCAATGTGGTCGCCATGAGCCGCACCGCGTCTCACCTTTTGCAATACTACCAGCGATGTGGGCAGGATCCGCGCATCCTCGCCTACGTCGCCCGTTATGCCGATGGCCTGCTGCTGCTGGTAAATGCTGAGGGTTCCGTGCCTTCGTATATCTCCGCGACCGACCACGCGCCCTATGCCCCACTCGCCCGCAGCGCCCAGGACGCCACCACCATGCAGTTCCTCGCTGAACTCGCCCGCCTCACCAAACACGCGCCCTATCTTGAAGCCGCGCGACGCATCGGCGACCGGTTGATCCGCGAAGTCCTGCCACGCCAGTTGTGGACGGATCTCGAGCAATACTACTCCTGCGGTGCCAAGCCGCTGAGCTTCGCTGGCGACACCGAGCAGGGCCAACCTGCGCGAGGAAACCTCTCGACGTATTGGGCCGCCGATGGTTTCGCGGCGCTCTACCGCGCCACTGCGGACCGGCGTTATCTCGACGCTGGCGAGCGTTGCGTGGACTACCTCACGTTCAGCCAATGCTGCTGGGAGCCGCATTTTATCTACACCGCGTTTCCGTTCGGCGGCATCACCGCCGACAACTCCGACACCGCAAATTTCCTCGACGCGCGGCAGTGCGAAGTGGTCGCGCCGCTGGCGTGGTACGGGCGCACGCTGGGCCGACAGGATTTGCTGGAGCGGGCCGTCGCCGCCGCGCGTTCGTCGGTCGTGCTCATCAACCATCCGCGTCACCAAGGCGCGAACAACATCTACCGTCACACGAACCTTTACCCGGTCGGGCTTGGCCCCGAGAACATCGACCACGAAGGCCACCCGCAATCCGCCATGCGCACCCACCCGAGCTGGGGCGAAGCGTCGGGCGTGTTCACCGGCTTGGCCGAAGCCCTCGCGCAACTGGGCGGCGCGTATGTGGACTTGGAGCGGAAACTCGCCGTCGGAGTGGATGGCCTGCGCATCGACTCGGCGACGCTCGACGGCCAGAGTCTTCGGCTCGCAATCATCGCGTCACTCACAAAACTGCCGCAACCTTGGGATCAAGCCTACCAAACAGAACTGCGCGTCGTTGGTTTGCAGGCGGGGAAATATCAACTGGTAATCAACGATGAACCGGCGGTCGAATTGACCGCAGAAGAGCTAGGCCACTGCTCACTAACGGTGCAACCCGATGGCAAAGTGCGGGCAAGACGATGAGAACGCGGTAAACTCACGTTTCCCTTACCGCCAAAACCCGTGAGTTGACGCTCCGCAGGACTTCGGGCATTTTCCACGCATGAGCATCACGTTGGCTGTTGAAAAAGATTCGATCAAACTCCCCGCTGGGGTTCACTTGCCGGATGGGACAGTGGTCCAGGTCACGCTGCCCGATGAGGCATCAGCCAAAAAAGATGGGAAATGGATGCTGGAATTTGCCGGGATAGCCGATGATGTGCCTTCCGATCTTGCTCGCAATTTAGACCATTACGTTCACGGGCAACCTCGAAAGCCATGACGTATTTTGCGGACGCGTTTTTCTATGTGGCGCTTCTCAATCGGCATGACGAATATCATCCGAGAGTGGTCGAGTGGGTAGAGGGCTTCGTGGGGGAAATTGTGACGACCCAATGGATACTCACGGAGGTGGCAGATGCGTTTTCCAGCTCGCATGTGAGGCGGAATTTACGCGGGATATTCAGCAAGCTGGAGCAAAGTCCAAACACGAGAATCGTGGCCGCATCATCCGAGTATTTTGCAAGGGGGATGAAGCTCTACGATGAGCGCCCGGATAAGGAATGGTCGCTCACAGACTGTATTTCGCTGCTGGTGATGGCGGATGAAGGGCTCACCGAGGCACTCACCCATGACCATCATTTTGCGCAGGCCGGATTCACAGTGATTTTCGCAGAATGATGGCGAGCAATTCGCGCCGCCGCGCCACCCGCTCGCGCGAAAATAGTGAAAAATACCGCTTGTTTCCAACACCGTTGCTACAAGGCACTCCGTGCAAAGTCGGCCTACTTCGTCGCCGGTAGTTCTGGCAACGGGCGGCGGGTTTGGACTCCCCAAGTGCCGTCGAGTTTTCGCTGCGCGATGATCAGTTCTTTTTCCGTCACGCGGACGACGAGGAAGTCTCCGGTGTCGCCTTCGCCGCGTGCGGTGGAGCCGTCGTGGACGGTGAGCAGATCGTGCCACGGCGCAAGTGATGCGCCGTGCGAGTGGCCGTTGATGAGGCAGGCGACGCGGTAGGGTTTTACGACTTCGTAAAAGCGTTCTTTTGCTTCGAGCTGCCACCAGTCCGACATGCCGCCAATCCACGCGAAATGCTGGAAGACGATGATGGGCCGTCCGCTCGTGCCAACGTGTTTGGCGAGATCGTCGCGGAGGAATTCCAGCGCGCCCGCAGGGTCGTGCTCGGGGCCGTTCACGCCCTTCACATCGAGCGGGCCGGAGCCGCCAAAAAGGTTGAGCTGCACGAGATGCACGTGCTCCCAATCCCACGAATAATGCAGGCCGTTTTCGGAAATAGACTTCAGTCCCACACGCTTCGGATTGCGCTCTTTGATGCCCGGTCGGACGAAACTTCTTGTCGGCCCGCCGTCGTGATTTCCAAAGCCTTCGTAGAGCGGAAAGCACAGCCGCCCGTCGCTCCCGGTGAGGCCGTAGTCGCGGCAAAATTCGGCCCAATTTTGCGGCGCGGTTTCCTTGTCGAAGCCCTCGTCGAGCAGGTCGCCTGTGAGCACGACGCCGCGCGGTGTGCGCACGAATTCGCCGCCGAGCTTGGCCGGGAGCGGCTCGCCGGGCAGCGCGTTCATCGCGTCAATCACGCGGCGGTTAATTGCGGCGTTGTTCTCGCGGCCATAATGCGTGTCAGAGCCGACGAAAAACGTGACGTCATCACGCACTGGCGCATCCTGCGTGCGGAAGCTCCACACCACGCCGGGCGACTTCGGCTGCGCGCCGTTGTCGCTCTCGACGCGCCAGAAATAGCGCGTGCCCGCCACGAGCGGAAATGGCAACGCGCAGGTCGTAGCGGCGGCGTCCAGTTCGGCGGCGAGTGTCATTTGCTCGCGGCTTGTGCCGAGATACACGCGCTGCGCTGTTGCGTATTTGCCGGGACGCCACACGAGCTGCGTGAGCGTAGGTTGCGTGTTGCTCGTCGCATCGCGCGGCTGCGGCTCGGCGGCGAGGCCGGCGTCGGCGGTGAAAGTCCACACGGGGCTGGAAATTCCGCTCTCCGCGACGCGCCAGAAATACGTCGCGCCGAGCCGCAGCGACATCGGGCTCGGCGGCTTGCTCGTGGACGAATCACCGCGCTCGACTGCCGTGCGGTCAGTGCCAACAAAAACCGTGGCATCCTTCGCGCCCGTCCATCGCAGCGTCACACTCAGCGAATCCGTCGTCGCGCCGTCGCGCGGCTCTGGCGCATAAGGCGCGGTGAAGCCGCCGCTCACTCGCAACTCTTCGTGCGTGAGCGCGGTGTTGTGAATTTTCACCTTCGCAATCGCCCCGCTGAACGCCTTGCGCGGCCCTTTGTTGTCCACCTCACCCGAAGCACCGACATGCACTTTCATCGGCATTGGCAGCGTCACTTTGAGCGGACTCTCCATCTCGCGCTCGCCGTCCACAAACACGCGCAGCACGCCGCCGCCATAGCTCCACGCAAGATGATGCCACGCGCCCGCAGTCGGCGTGGTCGCAAATGGCGTCGTCGCTTTAAACCCCGAGCGAAATGCCCCCGCGCTCGCGCTGCTGGAAAAATTAAATTCCGTCCCCATCCCGCCCTTCGCCGCGCTGATCGCAGCGACTGTCTCCAGCCGCTCCACGCTTGGATTGAGCACCCACGCTTCGACCGTGAATGCGCTCCATTTTTCCGCCGGAAGCGGCGCGGAGATGAGCGTCTGCGTGCCATCAAAAACGAACGCCTGCCGCCCCGCGACACTGTCCACGCGCAGCGCGACATTCGGATGCCAGCGCCCATCGGCGATGCCGTTTTGCGTCTCGGAAATCTCGCCCACCGCCAACGCCGCCGCATCGAGTTCCAGCACCGCAGCAGATCGCGCGTGTGCGGCGAGCAGGAGGAACGCGGCGATGATTCGGAATGGGTTCCTTATAGAGTTCATGGCGGAGCACTAGCCGAGCACTTCGCGGCGGTTTATTAGGATTTCGCGCAAGGTCGTGCGCTTGCTATCCAGCAGGCCTTCGGTGGCTGCGCGCACGGCTTCTAGCAGGTCGGTGGCGTCGTTTAGACGAGGGACGGTCACGTAGTCTGCGCCGGCTTCGAGGAGTTGTTCGGCTTGGGCGAGGATGTCGGCGGTGGCGATGATTTTTGCGCTCGGATTAAGGCCGCGCAGGAGGCGGACGAGCTTTTCGTTGCTCGTTCCTTTGAGCAGTGAGTCGGGGATCGTGGAGATGAGCACTTCGGCTTTTTCCACAGCGGCGTGCAGCAGTGTGTCGCGCTGCGAGATGTCGCCGTAGATGACGCGGATGCGCCGTTCCATCAGCCCTTGCCGCGCGACCGGGCTGAAGTCCACGACAGCGACATCGTCGATCAAATCGGGCGCGTGTCGCTGGAGTTCTTCGAGAAGTGAACTGGCGGTGCGGAAGAAGCCGAGGAAAATGATGCGCGCGCCGTGTCCATGTCCGTCGGTCCCCATCGCGTGGATGTCGTCTTGCGCGCTATCGAGATCACGCAGACCGCATTTTTTCATCCGCGGAATCAACGATCGGACGAGGCCGTCGGACTTCGTGATTCCGAACGTGGACGCCACTGCGAGGAAGGTGAATGCAAGCGCGACGAGGCCGCCGGTGACGGGATTGCCGAGGTGCCCGGATTGCACGCCGAGGGCGAGAACGACGAGCGAGAATTCGCTCACTTGGCAAAGATTGAGCGCTGGAATGAAGCTCGTCCGCAGACCTTGCCGCATCAAATACAGCGGCGTGAAAGTCGTCGCCATCCGGCTCACCACGACGAACGCAGCGAACACAAGCGCCCACCCGATGAGCGCGCCAGTCGGCCACGGGATTTGCATGCCGATGGAGACGAAAAAGAGCGTGACGAAAAAATCGCGGAGGCTTGTGACTTTCGCCGTAACGTCCAGCGCGTAAGGGAAAGTCGAGAGCGCTACGCCCGCAACGAGTGCGCCCATTTCGCGCGAGAGATGCAGCCTTTCGCCAAACTCGCCGATTAGAAAACACCACGCAATTGCGCCGACTTGCACCAGCTCGGGCATCCGCGCCACGCCGCGAAAAATCGCGGGCAGCACGTAGCGGCTCACGGCGAAAGTCCCGGTCACCAGCAGGACCGCGCGGAGCAGCGAACCGAGCACGATTCCCGGCGCGAGGTTCTCGAGATTTGGCTGGATCGCGAGGAAGAGAATCGCCGCCAAATCCTGTAGAACCAAGACTCCGAGCGTGATGCGCCCAGTGAGCGTATCCAGCTCCTGCTTTTCGTAGAGCACCTTCACGATGATGACCGTACTGCTGAGCGCCGCTGCGACCGCGAGGTAAATCGCATCCCACTTTCCGCCTCCCAGCGCGAAGCCGCAGAGCTTGAAAAAAAGCACGCCGAGCGCGAAGCCGCCGACGATTTGGACGAGCGCGGTCAAGGTGATCGATTTGCCTGCGCTCACGATCTTTTTCAGATCCATCTCCAGCCCGATCATGAACAAAAGAAAGATCAGCCCCAGCTCGGAAATCGCCCCGATGGATTCTGCGGATTCGATGAATTTGAACCCCATCGGCCCGAGCGCAAATCCGCCCACAAGATAGGCGAGCAGCAGCGGCTGCCGGGCAAATTGAGCGACCAGGCCAAGCAGCCATGCGGCGACTGTGCAGTACGTGATGTCTCGGATGAGTTCGTGCATTATTGCTGGTGTGTAATCGAATCGCAGGTGACTCGTCACGCGGAGTTTGTCTCACGCGGAGGCGCAGAGGCGCAGAGCGGTTTTGAAATTTCTTCTCTGCGTCTCTGAGCCTTTGTGTGAGCTTTATATGCTCCTATGAATATCAACGACATCACTGGCATCATTCTCGACCGTTCCATCATGATTCACAAAAGACTCGGCCCCGGTCTGCTGGAGTCGGTTTATCACCGCATCCTTGCTTATGAGCTTCGAAAAGCGGGACTAAAAGTAGCCACCGAAGTCCCGATTCCTGTCGAATGGGATGGGCACGTCATTGACGACAGTTTTAGAGCCGACCTCATCGTGAATGAGGCCGTTCTGGTCGAGTTGAAGTCGGTCGAAAATCTCATGCCCGTGCATAAAAAACAAACGCTCACCTACATCAAACTCGCGAAGCTCAATCTTGGATTGCTCATCAATTTCGGCGCTCCGCTGCTCAAAGACGGTGTGGAACGTATTGTCAGCAACTTGTCTGAATGACGCCTGTATTCTCACGCAGAGGCGCAGAGGCGCAGAGTGAAAAATACGAAGCCATTTACCTAGTTATCTTTTACTAATCCCCCCTCCGCGTCTCTGTGTCTCTGCGTGAAACCAATGCATCGGTCACTCCTTTGTGATCGGTTACTCGCCCGCGATGCAGAAAAGATGAGTGTCGCCGCGAACCAGCAATCGATCGCCGACGGGGACGGGCGCTGCGATGATGCGCTCGCCCATGGCGTTTTCGCTGAGTAACTCGAACTTCTCTCCCACCCGTGCGACGAAGACTGTGCCGTCCTCGCGCGCT
>JAYTMG010000485.1:0-1018 GCA_043728745.1 Verrucomicrobiaceae bacterium | reverse complement strand
TCAGGCGCTGCGCGCTACAAAAACGGCGGCAGAGCCGTAAGACAGCCAAAGGCAAATGCCGCCGCTCCTTGGCTCGCTTACGCTCGCATTTCCACTTTTAATCACACCCGGAGTGAGCGACGCCAAAAGATTTGTTTCACTCTCCGGCAAGATTCGGGCGTATTGCGCGTATTGGTTCTTATATGAAGCTGCCATCGTCCATCTCGCTGCGTCGGATTATTCGGATTTTTCTCCTGCTGATTCTGGCTGGGGTTGCGGCGGTGGCGGGGTGTAATTGGTGGATGATTGCGCGGACGAGCGATCGCATCACTCGCGATACGAATAATGTGGCGACGCACGAGACGGTGATTGTTTTGGGAACTTCGCCGGGGTCTGCGGCGGCTCCGAATGTGTTCTTTAGCAATCGCATCGCGACGACGGCGGCGCTTTGGAAGGCGGGGAAAGTGAAGCGCATCATCGTGAGCGGCGATAATCGGCGGAAGGACTACGATGAGCCCTCGGCGATGCGGGCGGCGCTTGTGGCGAGCGGGGTTCCGCGCGATGTCATCGTGCTCGATTTCGCCGGGCTGCGGACGCTGGATACGATGTTCCGGGCGGCCCGCGTTTTCCGTGTGAGCAAGGCGCTGGTGGTGACGGATGACTGGCACTTGCCGCGCGCTCTTTTTCTGGCGGACCACGCTGGAATCGAGGCGACGGGCGTGGCCTCGAAAGATGTGCCGTGGCGGCGTTCGCCGGGGACGCGGGTGCGGGAGGTCCTGTCGCGGGTGAAGTCGGTGCTGGATGTTTATGTGCTGGGGACGAAGCCGCGGTTCGAGCAGTAGCTGAGTCCTTGCAAATCGGGGGGCTGTGGGGCAATGCTGCACGCCATGAAGTTCGCGCTCTTTTTACTCGCTCCATTTACCGCGCTCGCTGTGGAATTGCCGCCGCCTGCGGGCCGGGCGGTCGATTTCTCCAAGGACATCCAGCCGTTGCTGGAGGTGGCTTGCATCAAGTGTCATGCGAAGGGGAAGGCGAAGGG
>JAYTMG010000484.1:0-2245 GCA_043728745.1 Verrucomicrobiaceae bacterium | reverse complement strand
GTTCTACAAGCAGGAGGGAAAGCTCGCCCGTCAGATTGAGCGGCGCAGAAACTTCCGATTTGGCCGCAGGCCGCAGAGCTGGTGCGACCGGAGCTGCTGCGACCGGAACTGCAGGTGCCGCTGGTGCCGGCATACGTAACTTTTGCTCGGGCGCGGCAGCAGCAGCGGGAGATGGCTCGGGATTCGCAGATTGGCTGGGAGCAACGACGCTACGTTTGTTGCCCGAGCTGAAAAGGCCTACTGCATCGTCTGGCACGGCGAAAGTGCGCTGGTCGTCCCGGCGCTTCAGCGCATTCGGGCTGATCGTCTTGAAAACTTCGGACAGCGGGACATCCACAAGCCGCTTATCTTCCACATTCGCACTGCGAAAAGTGCCCGCTGGTGCCTGCCGATAAAGGCTGGCCAGCGACATCCGCACCGCTCCGCTCGGAAGCTGCTTCATGATGGCTGCGACCGGCAGAACGACTTTCACGTCCGAAGCTGGCATTTCGTTCACCGTGGACTTGAGGTCCGCAGGAAGCTTGTCGAGAATTGCGCGAAGCGAAAGCGACGCGACCTCAACGCCGCCTTGCGCCTCGGGTTGCTTAGATAACGGAGTCCCCACCGTCGCGGCGACTGCGTTGGTCTTGCCGGCGGCATCGTCGGTTTTTGAGAATAGGTTTTTGAGAAACTTAAGCATGATTGGCTGGTTGTTGCGAAAAAGAGTTCAGCAGCCGACATGCCAGATCGAAATTCCATACGAGAAATTATGAAATTTCTCCCCGCTTCATACATGGCCTGCCGTGTGCTTACTTCCAAGAAGGCCGTTCTTGCACCGACGACCGATACCACTTAAACCACCGCTCAACATGGCTCTTCGCCAACGTATTCTCATTCTCGACGACGAACAGGACCTCTTGGAAATCTACCAAGAGATCCTTGCACGTCTGCCCTCGCAACCTGAAATCCGCACTGCCAGTAGCGGGACTGAAGCGATCGCTGCCCTCGAATCGGACCCTTTCGCTCTTCTTCTTGTGGACCTCAATATGCCGCAAATGGACGGCTTTCAGGTTCTCGCGATCGTTCGCCGCCGCTTCCCCGCCCTGCGTACGGTAGTGATGACTGGAGCGACGGACGAAGACCTTCGGGGCCGGGCATACCGCGTCGGCGTGGATCTTTATATCGAGAAACCCAAAACTGGCCGCGAAATCATCTTCTTCGTGGACTGCATCGAGTCGCTGCTGGAGCGTGAGAGCCAAGGCGGATTCCGCGGAGTGCAGAGTAAAACGCTTCTCGACATCATCCAGCTCGAGTGTCTGACGCAAAATACGTGCGTTCTCAAGGTAACGAGCGAACTCGGCGAAGGCCGGGTATGGATTCAAAAAGGCGAAATTGTCGATTCCACGGTTGAAGATAAGACGGGCAAAGATGCCATTGTCGAAATGCTGGGCTGGAAAGCCGGGAACTTCGAAGTTTTGCCCTACGGCCTCCCACGGTCGCGGACCATTTTCATGAATTACGAGTCGCTTCTCATGGAGACAGCGCAGTCCATGGACGAAGCGTCGGAGTTAAACCCATCGGAGCGCATCACGCCGGAGACGGTGCTTGCCTCGTTTGCACGTTTCACCGGCGTGCAATTTGCCATCGCAGTGGAAGCAGGCGACCGGGTGAAGTACGAGCACTGGGGTGCCGATGAGCCCGCGCCGCTGGCGCTCTGGATTCACGAGTCCACCGCGCTCTTCAAAGGCCTCGGCGAAATGCTCGCGTGCGGAGAACTTCAGGACGCAGAGGCACTCGGCGCACAGCGACACCTTTCCATTCTATCCGGCGACGAGGAAGCACTCGGAGTTGGTTTCACACGTGCGCTCGGCCTCAGCCAGATCCGCGAAACCCTAAAGCAAATCGAAGCAAAATGGGCATCCTAAAACCTTTCCATCGCACCCACGTCCCCATCCAAGTGGATCGGATTCCATCGGGCTGTTTCGCCGTCCATCGCGGTGGTGAAATCGTCACATCCACTTTGCCAACATGGTTTCCAGAGAGGCTCACGTTGGAAATATCCCGCACTGTGCTGAAAGCAATCCGGTCCGCCCAGGACACCGGCCTCGCAGTTTCGGAGTTGCACATCAACTACGCCGGAATCGAAATCACCGGGCGCGATCTACGCGGCGGGGCGCTCATTTTCTTACGCCCGCGGCAACAAAAACTCACACGGCAAGCGCCACCTTCATCCATGAGCTACAAAAACGTCGAAGACTTCATCCTG
>JAYTMG010000483.1:0-1650 GCA_043728745.1 Verrucomicrobiaceae bacterium | reverse complement strand
AGTTTTTCGATCGTGAGGACTTCACCGGTTCCGGCGCGGTATTGTTTACCGCCTGTTTTGAAAATTGCGTATGACATAGTGTTTGAAAAAGGGGCGCGGAACCTGCCACACGAGATTAGTGGCTGGCAAGGGCGAATTTGCCCCGAGCGCAGTTTTTTTGTTTTGGAGGGTTATCGGGCTGCCCGTTCGGTGCGCCCTGCTCCTTCTACGGCTCGACCGCGGCCACTTGGTTCGATGTCTCCGCCGTGGTAGTATTTCTGCGCGTCGGCACGACGATAGTAGGTGTCGTTCTCGAAGTTGTTGATGTTCTGCTCGCGCCACCGTGGGGAGCGCATCGGCACGCCGGGTTGGCGGGCGGTCTCGACGTGGGCGAGGTTGCGAATGCTCACGTTTGGCGGAAGTCCTTCACGATCGGGGTTATAATAAGAAGCGTTTGGCCCGAGGTAGTTGCGGCTGCCGGAGTTGCGGCGCTCTTCGGCGTAACGGTAAGAGACGGTTGCGTCCTTCGTGTAATAGTGCTGGGTCGGCTTGAAGTGTACGTTGCCGCCGCGGCTCCCTCCGCTCATGCTGCCGCTGTAACCGCCGCGATTCGCGCTGTTCTCTCCACCGCGGTTATTCGGAATCATGGTGCCGCGCGGAACGATGCGGTAAAGATTGCCGGATTTGCTGGTTTCCAAAGGAATGATGTCCTCGCCTGCGTTTGCGAATGCAGGCAGGAGAATTGCGGCGGATAGAGCGAGAATGAGTGTCTTCATAGTGTGGGCGATGTTCGGGATTTCTCGGATTAAAGCGCGAATCTCGGGCGAGTCCATCGTTTTTTCCGCAAATTTGCGCTGGCTGCAACTATCCTTCTCTTACTCGATGAGCTGTATCAGCAACAGTGAAAATAAATGTGCGAAAGTTGAGGAAAACAGTTGCGTTCTCAAACGCCGCTCTCTATCACCATCCGCAGCGAGTCCCAACCACATTCTTTAACCCGAGATGAAAACGCTAACTCCACTTACCGCCACCGACAAGGGGTCGGCATGTAATGAAGAGACAGATCGCATCGCGCATCGCGCATCGCGCATCGCGCATCCCAGCGAGCAGCGAGTAGGGCGAGTCATCAAGTTCCTCCAAAATCCCCAAACCGCTACCGTCAACCCACCGAGGACCTCTTCGAGTCCCCGCGTCTCCCCGTCCATGCAACCCGCAACGTCCGCCCAGCACATTGCGATGCTCACCACGCACATTGCGACGAGTGCCACGTACATTTCAGCGGATGCCATGCACATTTCAGCGCCCGCTCCGCACATGGCGGGCGTCGCCATGCACATTGCGAGCGTCGCCATGCACCCGGCGAGCGCCAAAATGCACATTTCACCCATCAAAATGCACCGTTTGACCGTCAAAATGCACATTTTGACCGCCAAAATGCGCCCTTCGACCACTGAAATGCACACTTTCAATCAACCATAAACCATTAACCGAAAGGACAATATGCCAAAATCAGACTACATACCACTCGACGACACCGGAAAATGCGCCCTCCTCACCCACGTCTCCACCACGCTGCCGCAGCACTTCGTCGCGCTCGGCATTACCAACGTCAGCCCCGGCGTCGCCCAGCAGAGCGCAGATGCGGTGGCATTTGCCTTCGTCTGCACCAAT
>JAYTMG010000482.1:0-3663 GCA_043728745.1 Verrucomicrobiaceae bacterium | reverse complement strand
AAGGCGAAGCGCGTGGTGCAGGTGTTTTGCGCGGGCGGGGTGAGCCATTTGGAGACGTTCGATTTCAAGCCGGAGCTGGAGCGGATGCACGGGAAGACGTTGGAAGGGAAAGGCGAGAACCTCGGCTTTTTCGGGCAGCCGGGGCGGCTCATGAAGAGCGTTTATCCGTTTCGGCAGCATGGCAAATCGGGGGCTTGGGTGAGCGATTTGCTGCCGAATCTCGCGGGGTGTACGGACGATATTTGCTTCATCAAGTCGATGTTTGCGAAGAGCAATAATCACACGCCCGCTGCGTTTCAAATGAACAGCGGGTTTACGCTCAACGGCTTCCCGTGCATGGGCGCTTGGCTGAGCTACGGGCTCGGGACGGAGAACGAAAATCTACCGGCATTTGTCGTCCTGCCCGACCCGCGCGGACTGCCTGCGGGCGGCTCGATCAATTGGACATCGGGCTTTCTTCCGGCGAATCATCAGGGCGTCGCCTTTCGCACGAACGCTGCCGAGCCGATCGCTGACTTGCGCACGCCCGAGGGCATCTCCGCCGAGGCGCGAAATGCGGACATGGATTTGCTGGCGTCAATGAACCGCGACTTTGCAAATGCGCATCCCGGCGACACCGCATTTGCCGCGCGGCTGCGTTCTTACGAACTCGCCGCGCGCATGCAGTCGAGCATCCCGGACGCCACCAGCATCGACGCCGAGCCCGACTCCGTGAAGAAGCTCTACGGCATCGACGAGCCCGCCAACAAAGGCTTCGCGAAGAATTGCCTCATGGCCCGCCGTCTTCTCGAGCGCGGCGTGCGCTTTGTGCAAATCCTCAACGGCGGCGCATTCGGCAGCCCTCGCATCAATTGGGACGGCCACGAGAACGTGAAGGAAAACCACGACACGCAAGCGGCTACGATGGACAAGCCCGTCGCCGCGCTCATTCAAGATCTCAAACAGCGCGGGATGCTCGAAGATACGCTCTTTATTTGGTCCACGGAATTTGGCCGCAGCCCCGCCACGCAAGGCATCGGCTCAATGGGCCGCGACCATCACCCCACAGCGTTTACGTGTTTCCTCGCGGGCGCGGGAGTGAAGGCGGGCACAACGTTCGGCAGCTCGGACGAGCTCGGCTATTTCGTCGGCGAAAACAAAGTCATCATCCCCGATTTCCACGCCACGATTCTGCACCTGCTCGGCCTTGATCACGAGAAACTGACGTTCTACCACAACGGCATCGACCGCCGCCTGACCGATGTGCATGGGCACGTCATCAAGCCCGTCCTCGCATAGAATTTCTCAACGAACATGCGCCCCAGAAATCGGGCGTAACACTAGTGCTCTGTCAGTCGTCGTGTGATGGTAAGCCAGCGTGTTTATCGGCGGTGATTTGTGACTGGTGAGAGGTGACTAGTCGCAAGCGGGGACCCACGCCAACACGCTTGCGACCAGTCACCACTCACGAGTCACAAGTCACCGCCCGATTGCTCAAGCGGCTACCACCATCTCACGACTGACAGAGCACTACGCGTTCTGCTCCATCCACTCCGCGTGGACTTTTGGCGAGATTTCGCTTGGTTTGATTTCGCTGCGGCCGCCCCAAAAGACGTTGGTGTAATCGACGGGAATTCCGATGCTCACGAGGTGCGCATCGATTGCGGCTTTGTGGGCGAGCACGCGTTCTTTTTCCGTTCCGTGGCATACGGCCATGATGTTCACGTTGGCAAAATCCTCGCCGCCTTCGCGCCAGTAGCAGTGTGTGAGAATGGGGTGACGCCCGACTTCGCCGCCGGCTTCGATTTCACGGCCTTTCGGCACACGCCAGTGGAAGAGCGCGTTGAATTTCGTCACGCGCTGTCCGGTTGCGTTGGGTTTCACATGCTCCAGGAAAGTGCTGAATCGTCCGATGACCTGGCGCGAGTTGAGGTCTTCGGCCACGCGGCAGAATGTCTCCAAATCGACGCCCGCTTCGGCTGCGCGGTCTTTCCATAGGCCGAGTTTGATTTCGTCGAGCGTGAGTTCGCGCTTCAATGCCAGCAATACGTTCCATTCCTGCGGGGTGAGATTTACGATGCCCACGCGAATCATCTTCGCCAAATCGTCTGCTTTGTCGCCGGGCTCGATGGTCTTGCGGCGCACATGCCCGACGCCGAGCGCGAAGATTCCTTTCGCGGGCATCAGTTTATATTTGGTGCAGCCGGTGTGGCGCATCAGCACTTCGCAGTGCGAGGCCATGTCGGAGCCGACGGGCGTTTTGAGGGTCGTCCAAAGGCGATACACGCTGCCGGTGGTTTGGTTATCCGTGCTGCGGACGACGACATGTCCGCTGAACGGGTCGTTTTTAAACATCCAATCGAACGCATCGTTGAGCTTTTCCTCGGGCACCTGCCACGCGACGAGTGCGCCCTCTGCGAGATTGCTGGCAACGAGCGTCTGTCGCACGCGGCGGATCGTCCCGGCGGCAAGCATCGCTTTGATCCGCTCCAGCACGGTTTCGAGCGGAAGGCCCGATTTCTCCGCGATTGCGGCGAAGGGCTCGCGGATAAAGCCGGGGATCTTGTCCTCGGAAACTGCGAGGATTTGCGAATTGATCGGATCGGTGTGCTCGATGGAAAATGACATGTAGAAGAACGTGTCCTTTAACCCATCGCCGCCGAGCCCGTCACGCTATTTGCCTGAAATCAGTCTTCCGCGCTCGCGAGTTTCGCCAAGACGCTGAGATCATCCAGCGTTGTCGTGTCGCCGGTGATGACTTCTCCGGCGGCGACTTGCTTCAAAAGGCGACGCATGATTTTGCCCGAGCGGGTCTTTGGCAGTGCGCCGGTAAAGCGCACTTCGTCAGGGGTCGCGACGGGGCCGATAACTTTGCGGACGTGCTTTTTCAGCTCGTCGGCGAGCGATTTGGAAGTGGTCACGCCTTCTTTCACGGTGACGAAACATACGACCGCCTGGCCCTTGAGTTCATCGGGCTTGCCGACCACTGCGGCCTCCGCGACCGATGGGTGCGAGACGAGCGCGCTCTCGACTTCTGCGGTGCCGAGCCGGTGTCCGGCCACGTTCAGCACGTCGTCGATGCGGCCTACGATCCAGAAGTTTCCTTCCTTGTCGCGGCGTGCGCCGTCGCCGGCGAAATACATGCCTTTGACCTCGCTCCAGTAGGTCGATTTGTAGCGCGCTTTGTCGCCCCAGATGCCGCGCAACATTGATGGCCACGGCTTGCGGATAACGAGCTTGCCGCCTTGGTTTGGCCCGAGTTCCTTGCCGTCGTCATCGACGATCGCCGCATCCACGCCGAAGAACGGCAGTGTCGCGGTTCCGGGTTTGCACGGCGTGCAGCCGGGTAGGGGAGTGATCATGTGGCCGCCGGTTTCTGTCTGCCACCACGTATCGACGATGGGGCAGCGCGAGCCGCCGACGGTTTTATAATACCACATCCATGCTTCTGGATTGATGACTTCGCCGACTGTGCCGAGGAGGCGCAGCGAGGAAAGATCGTGCTTCGTCACCCACTCGTCGCCCCACTTCATGAACGCCCGGATCGCCGTCGGTGCCGTGTAGAAAATCGACACTCCGTTTTCTTCAATGATCTGCCAAAAGCGATCGTTCTCCGGCCAGTTCGGCGCGCCTTCGTACATCAGCGAAGTCGCACCCATCGCGAGCGGACCATAGACGAGATAT
>JAYTMG010000481.1:0-3793 GCA_043728745.1 Verrucomicrobiaceae bacterium | reverse complement strand
CCGGGGTTGATGGCGGCGTCGGTCTGGATGAGGTTTTGGAATTCGATTTCGCCGATGGTGACGCTGCGGCCTTTGGCGCTGAGGATGCCGCGGGCGACGCTGCTGCCGTAGCCGAGGGGGTTGCCGAGGACGAGGCAGGTCTGGCCGAGGATGTTGGGGGAGAGGTCGGTGAGGGGGATGAATGGGAGGGGCGTTTTGCTGTCGATTTTGATGAGGGCGAGGTCGATGTCGGCGTCGCCGGTGATATATTCTGCGGTGTAGGTTTTGCCGTCGTTGGTGGTGACGGAGATTTTCATTTCGGCGGCGCGATCGACGACGTGGGCGTTGGTGAGGATGTAGCCGCTGGCATCGACGAGGAAGCCGCTGCCGAGGCTTTGGAGCTTTTGTTTGATGACGCGGGGCGGTCGCATCTGGCGGCCGAAGTAGTCCTCGAAGACGGAGTCCATGGGGTCGCGGACTTGGCGGTGGGTGACGGACTCGGTGTTGATGTTGACGACGGCGGGCATGGTCTTGGCGACGGCGCGAACGGCGGGCTCTTGGGCGGGATCGTCCTGCGCGCGTATCGGGGCGAGCGCGGCGATCAGGATGAGGAGTAGAATTTTCATGGTGTGGTTTTAGCGGTTATGGACGGGAGGCAACGTAGAAAATTCGCGAGAAGCGGCTGGTGCGGGGATTTTTTTGCGATAGGACGCGGGGCATGAATCTCATTGCAGCTTTCTTTTTGATGACGACTTGCCTGGCTCTCGCGCTGGACGCTCCGAAGCTGGAGCGGAACGCGGCGGGGGAAATTATCGTCGCCGCGCCGGTGGGTGCGCACGCTCGCTATACGATCGATGGTTCTGCGCCGGGGGCAAAGTCGGGGCCGTTTCTCGCGCCTATCCGGCTGGTGACGGGCGGGAAGGTGAAGGCGGTGTCGGTGAGCGCCGACCGGAAGACGGTGAGCGAGCCGGTGCTGCTGGAGGTCGCGCCTTTTCCGGATGCGAAGCCGCTGCCTTCGTCGGTGGTGCCTTGCACGCAGGACCGGGATTATCCGACTTACGATTGGGCGGTGCGTCATGCGCTGGTGATGGAACTTACGGCGCGGAAGAAGGCGTCGCTGGTGTTCATCGGCGACAGCATCACGCAGATGTTCGGCGGGGAGCCGCACGATCGCAGCCAGCCGGGAAAGGCGGTATGGGAGAAATACTACGGCGCGCGCAATGCGACGAATCTGGGCTTTGGCTACGACTACACGGAGAACACGCTGTGGCGTCTCCAGCACGGTGAACTCGACGGTGCCGCAGCGCGCGCGGTGGTGGTGAATATCGGGACGAATAATATGGGGAAGAACACGTCCGAGGAAATTTTCGAGGGGGTGAAAGCGGTGCTCGCCGAAGTCCGCCGCAGCCAGCCTGCGGCAAAGGTGCTGCTGTTGGGGATTTATCCGCGCGGAGCGAAGCCGGACGCGACTCGCGAGAAAGTCGCAAGGACCAATGTGCTGCTCGCGACGCTCGACGGGAAAGACGGCATCACATTCCAAGACGTGACGCCGAAGCTGCTGGAGCCCGACGCGAGCATCTCGAAGGAAGTCATGGGCGATTTCCTCCACCCGACGCAAAAGGGATACGAGATCATCGCGGAGGCCATCGAGCCTACGCTGAAAAAGATGCTCGGCGAGTAACGGGGGCTGCTGTGATTGGTGAGAAAGGACAACAACTTCCTGAAATAAAGCGACGCCCCAATTTGATGGAGTCATTCGGCGCGACCCTCGCGAGCACTGCGCCCTATGACTCCACCGGGTGTGGCGTAGGATACGCCACACGGCGGGCAGAATGCCCACCCTACCCGCGGCATATCGCTCGGCGATGGTGCGTCTCTTTAATTTAAGGAAATTTCACCAATCTCGCCCCGCCGTTATTTCGTCGGCGCGGTCGAAGCGGTCACTCCGGGCTTTGGCTCGTCGGCCTTGGCGAGGAGTTGTCCGAGGACCTGGTAGAGTCGGCGCAGACCGCCGCCCGTCATGGCGATACGGGTGTGGATTGGGAGTGTCGCGAAGCCTTGTCCTTGATCGGGAATGATGCCGCTGGAGAAATCGAGATACACTTCTTCCTGCCCGGTGGTGAGCACGACTTGATTCGCGTAACGCGCGGTCAAGTCTTCGTATTTCACTTGGATTTTCGTCTGTTTTTTGTCGGGTTGATTAGCCATGGGCAAAGGAATAAGCGGGGCGTCAAAACTTTGCAAATGCTCGTTGGTGAGTATTTACGATTGAAGAAAGTCCGGTTCTCGTGCGTCGTGTGAGGAACATCCATGTCCGGTCGTATCATTCTGCTTTTATTCGTGTGCTCGCTTTCAACGGCGGGGGGCCAAGCGCCCAAAGCCGGCGCGGCAACTTCGTCGGGTTCAATCGCGAGCGACAAGGAGATCCGCCCGCCGTTCGGGCTGGAATGGAAGGAGGATTCGAAGCGGGTGGAATTGAAGATTGGGGCGGCGAAGCTTGCGATTAAGGAGCGCCGGAAAATCGACGGTCGTTGCGCGATAGTGGTTGCGGGATTCAAAAAACCGGATGCCAACGACCCGAGTGCGCCGAAACCGCCCGCGCTGGGTCAGGTTGTCTTTTACTTCACCGGTGGGAAATTCTCGAAGGATCGCGGACCGGATGGAAAGGTCAGCGAGCGCATCACGGGGGGAACTCTCGCCGAAGTGGAGCTTCAGTATCAGCAAGATGGTTGGCTGGAGCCGGACTATAATATCTGCCTAGGGGAAAAACGGCAGCTTCTGGAGCGGACCTACGGCGTGGGCCAGCAGATGGTGCGCGAAACAAATGAGCTTCCAGACGGGAAGGGGACTTCCACGATCGTCGGTTACAAATGGAATAAGAACAACACGGCGGTGGAACTGGTCTATTTTACCGCCGAGGCGAAAGAGGAAAAGCACACCTTCCACACGCTGAGCCTTCATTACAAAGTGGTGCAGTAAGGCGGCTTGCGTGAGTAGCAGAGATTGGCCTACGGAAACCGATCCATTCTGAAAATCCCCGACATGGCGAAATTGCAGAATGAAGCCGGATATTTGCAGTTTCCATAGCGCGCCATATTTCTGCCCATCGTCTTTATCCTAGATCCGTGATTGGGGACCGCGAAAACCGCGAAAACCGCGAAATGGGAAGGCGTTACGCAATTGAACCAACTCGCCGATTGGGTGCGCGTCTGATTTTTCCCAACTGTATGTTTTCGCGTCTTTTGCGTCTTTCGCGGTCAATCCATCGCCGAATCTAGGTTTATGCAAAAGGAGAGGCTCGATTTTGGCATAAAGATGGAGGGCAGAAAAAGTGGGGGACTCCCGACGCAAAGTTGAGCACGCGGGTGCCGATACCGCCTGCGAGACGCACGAACTAGCGCAGGTCTCCGAGAGCGGCTACTCGCTGGTGATGATTTTTTTGAAGTCCTTGCCGCTGCCCATGCCTTTTTCGAGGTGGAGGGTTGGGAGGCCATTTTCGCGGTCGCGGATGACTTTGATTCCTTCAAAGCGAAGGAGTTTTCCTTTCGCGCGCTGCATGTTCACGAGCGAGACTTGGTAGTTCGCGGCGGAACGAATGAATTCCTCCTCGGCGGTGGCGCGGCGATCTTGGGCGTCGAGCATCCGGTCGATGTAGTCCGTGGTTTGCGTGGCCTGTGCGGTTTTTGTCGCTTCGGGGCCCATGATGGCGGCTACGGCGGGGTCGGAGAATGGCTGGATGGTGCGGCGGGCTTCGAGGGTGGCGATGTCTTCGCCGTAGGCTTTTACCGTGGAGTATTTCGCGAGGGCTTCGCGG
>JAYTMG010000480.1:0-19209 GCA_043728745.1 Verrucomicrobiaceae bacterium | reverse complement strand
GAGTGGACCAAGCGAGGCTTGTCTGATGTGCGTGCGCAAGAGCTGGAAAAGGTCGTAGAGGCCCGCGTTGCTGCGGATGATGCGAAGGCAAACGAACCGCTACCCCTCTCCGTGCGTATATTTTGCATGACTCTTTGGATGGGACTTTGGCCGCTGGTTCTTTATTTTCGCTACAGAAGCAAGGGCTACAATCGCAAAGCGAGTCAGTGTTTGATGAGCATCTTGTGCGGAATGGCGCTTTTCCCGGTTCTCATGATGCTAATGGGCCACATATTCGAGTTCTTTGCGCAACGGAACAGATGAATTAGCGTTCCAACGAACCACACTCAAAGGGGCAATTCTCGTTGCCAGCAAAGGCTGTGTCGCCCCGATGGGGTTGAGTCGATTTGGCCGGTGACCTAGGCCTGCGCTCGTGCCTCGCTTGACCTAGGCTGGCTTGGGCTGGGCCTTTGGCCCAAATGATGATGTTGCTTGTCGCGTCGCGCAGGCTCCGCGCCGCTGGTTGTGCATCGGCCTGCTTAGCGAGGGCGTGTCCTTTTCGTCCTTTTTGTCGCTTTGGTCCTTGGAGGATCGCTCAAAGGACGAAAGGGACGCAAAGGACGAAAGGGACTGCGCCTCCCACTAACGCTTTGCGTTCGCGGCGGTTGTCTCGCCATGACTCCGAACTCATCTTCCAGACCGATAAACGCCCGCGGCTTTTCGCGTCGCGAATGGTTGCGCGTGGGCGGGCTGGGCGCGCGGGGGATTTCGCTGCCGCATTTGCTCGGCGCTCGCGCAAGTGCTGCGGCTGCGGGGAAAGGCGCGAGTTTTGGCCGGGCGAAGTCGTGTGTGATCGTCTTCCTCGGCGGGGGGCCGCCGCAACACGAGACGTTTGACCCGAAGCCGGATGCGCCGCTGGAGATTCGCGGGACTTTTCGCTCCATCGCGACGCGAGTGCCGGGCATCCATTTCTCCGAGACGCTGCCGCACACGGCGCTGGTGGCGGACCGGCTGGCGGTGGTGCGCTCGATGACGACGGATATCAATTCGCACTCCACGAGCGGCTCTTTCATGCTCACGGGCTACGTCCCGGAGTCGAAGGCGGAGAACGTCCCGGCGGGCCCGAACGATTGGCCGAGCATCGCTTCGGTCGTCGGCACGCTGAAGCCGAGCGAGCGCTCGCCGCTTTCATCCGTCGTGCTGCCGGAGCACATTGCGAACGACGGAAATATCGTGTGGCCGGGGCAGAACGGCGGGTTCATGGGGCCGACTTGGCATCCCATGATGATGAAGTGCGACCCGACTGCGCAGCCGATGCGCATCGAGGGACTGAGCCTTGCCGACGGCGTGACGAGCGCGCGGCTCTCGGAGAGGTTCAGCCTGCTCGGGCAGATGGACGCGCATTTTCGCGCGAGCGCGGAAAGCGGCGCGGTCGCGGAGCTGGGCCACATGCACCAGAAGGCGTTCGACGTTCTGCATTCCGAGGCGAGCCGACGGGCGTTTGATTTGGAATCCGAACCGGGCGCGCTGCGGGATAATTACGGCCGCCACAAATTCGGCCAGAGCATGCTGCTCGGGCGTCGGCTCGTGGAAGCAGGCGTGCGGCTCGTGCAAGTAAACTGGCCGCGCGAAGGCAAGGCGGAGGTAAAGGGCAGCCCGCTGTGGGATACTCACGCCGACAATGCCGGGCGGGTGCGCGACGTGTTGTGCCCGCAGTTCGACAGGACGTTCGCGACGTTCATCGCCGACATGCAAACGCGCGGTCTGCTCGACGAGACGCTCGTTGTAGTGATGGGCGAGTTTGGCCGCTCGCCGAAGATCAACGAGGTGGGCGGGCGCGACCATTGGGGCTCGTGTTTCTCCGTCGCGCTCGCCGGTGCGGGCATCGGCGGCGGGCAGATCATTGGCGCGAGCGACCGCATTGGCGCTTATCCCGCCGACCGCCCGGTGACGCCGCCGGACCTCGCCGCGACGATTTTCCACCTGCTCGGTATCGACCCCGCAGGAGAGTTCATCGACCCGCTCGGCAGGCCGCGACGGATCACGGATAACGGGAACGCACTGCGGGAACTGGTCGGCTGATCGCAGCGACATTCTCCCTGCAAAAGAAACTGTTGGAAATGGCTGTTTTGCCGCTAGGGTCTTCGCCGAGATGAACATACGCCGCCAGTTTTTAGCCCTCGCAACGATCGCCGCCGTCCTGCTCGGGATCGCGACGCCTGCGCACGCGGTGCGGCCTTACAATTCGAAAGTCCCCACGAATATGTATAAGCGCTATTCGCAAACTTCACGGCTGAACCACACACTCCCGGCCGCTAAGTCGATTGCGGCGACGCGGCAGCAGCGTTACTCGCTCTATCGCCAGACGCTGACTCCCGGTGCTTCGTGGTCGGGCCTTACGGCTTCGGATCGGCGCACAAAAGGCGACGTTTCTCCCTACGGTTCGCGTCTGCTCGGGCACCGCAATTATCCCGATAACCGCTATGGTAGGGGCCTCGGTGGCCGCTTGTTGACAGCGCCGACGCCTTACTCGATCCGCTAAAATCGCCGACCACGATGGGAAGGCATCGTGCGCGGAATCGGCTCCTTCTTTAATGAAAAAATCCGTCCCTGTACCAGAACCGCTCGAAGCTCGCATTGCCCCGGCCACGTTCACCGTTTCCACCTCGCTCGATTCCGGCCCCGGCTCATTTCGTCAGGCAATTATGGATGCGAATGATGCCGCGGGCGCAGACGGGATTGTGTTCAGTTTTGCGGGTGGGAGCTACACGGTGATTTCGCCGCTCTCGCCACTGCCGACGATTCTCGGAGAGGTGTCTATCGACGGGCTTATCGCGGGACCGGACTATCAAGCGCCGCATGTTTTCTTGGATGGCGCGCTGGCGGGCGCAGGCGCTTCGGGGCTGACGATCAACGGAAACGGGGTGACGGTGCAACGGCTGGCGATCGGCAATTTCTCCGGACATGGCGTGAGGATCAATGGTTCGGGGAACAATCTTGCGCACAACTATATCGGCACTGATTTCGCCGGGTCTGCGGCTGCGGGAAATGGGGGCGATGGGGTGCGCGTGGAGAGCGGCTCGGGGAATAGCGTGGGCGTGGGGCTGCTGCACCCGAACCTCATTTCAGGGAATGGCGGCGCGGGCGTGCATCTGGCTTTGTTGAGCACGGGGACGACAGTTTCGGGCAATAGGATCGGGCTGAATCTTTTGGGTGCCGCAGCGATTCCCAATTTGAACGGGGTGGTGATCGACGGCGACTCGGCGGGGAACATCATCGGCGGGATGGAGCGCAATGTGATCAGCGGGAATACGGATTACGGCATCAAGGTGAACAGTGCGGCGAGCGGCAGCACGACGGCACCGACGCAATTTATCCAGGCGAACTACATCGGTACGGGCGTGAGTGGTTCCGGTGATTTTGGGAACGGGAAGAGCGGCGTTTATTTGCTGAGCACAATGGCGGTGCGCGTGGAGGGAAATGTGATCTCGGGGAACGGGACTTATGGAGTGGAGATCAATAGCGGGAGCCGCCACCAGCTTTACGGGAATACGATCGGGCTTGATTTTGCAGGCGCTGCGGCGATCGCGAACACGCAGACGGGCGTCTATGTAAATGGCTCAAATCTAAACATCATCGGCGGACAGCTCGGGGGGCAGGGTAATGTGATTTCCGGCAACGGACTGCACGGCGTGAATGCGCTGGCTGGCGGAACGGGGAACACGGTTCTGGGAAATCTCATCGGCACGGACAAGACCGGTGCCTTGGCGATCGGGAATATGGGCGACGGCGTGCGGCTACAGAGCGTCATCAACACCACAATCGGCGGCGCTGGCACTGGCGCAGGGAATGTGATTTCCGGCAACGGCGGCGATGGCGTTTTCGCAAGCGGGGGCACGTCTGCGGCGGGGACGACGCTGAAGCAAAACTACATCGGCACGACCGCCGCAGGCACGGGCGACCTTGGTAATGGGGGCAACGGCGTGCAGTTTTCCAGCGTGCTCGGTACTGCGACAATTGGCGGCTCGGGCTCGGGCTCGGGCAATGTCATCGCGGGCAACGGATTGTCCGGCATCCTCATCGGCATTGCGGATTTATTGACGATCCAGGGCAACACGATCGGGCACTCGGATGCTCCGAACGCGCGCGGGATTTTGATCAACGGGTCGGCGGGGAATGGTCTGGTCGTCGGCGGGATTTTGGCGGGGCAGGGGAATAGTATCGGCTTCAATACCGGAGCCGGAGTGGCGGTCGCGGGAACTGCAAACGCGGGCATCCGGGGGAATTCGATCTCCGACAACGGGGGGCTCGGCATCGACCTCGGCAATAACGGCGCGACGCCAAATGACCCGCTCGACGCCGACTCCGGCGCAAACGGGCTGCTGAATTTCCCCGTGCTCAACTCCGCAGTAATCTCGGGCGGAAGCACGCAGGTCTCGGGCACGTATGCAGGACTCCCGGATACTGCGCTGACGCTCGATTTTTACAGCAATACAACGGACGGCGAGGCGGAGACTTACCTCGGCAGCACGACTGCCACGACGGATGCGTTGGGCGCGGCCACATTCACCAAGACCCTCCCGGCTGTGCCTGCCGGGCGCACGATCAGCGCGACTGCAAACCGTCTCGTTTCCCCTTTGCAAACTTCGGAGGTCTCCGCGCAATTCATACCGCAAGCGTCGCTTTCGATCTCCGATTTCACGCTGGCGGAAGGTGCCAGCGGGACGACGAATTTCACTTTCACCGTCACGCTTGGAGCGTCTGTGGCGACCAGCGTGAGTGTGGAATATGCGACCGCCGACGGCTCCGCGAGTTCGGGCAGCGACTATTTGGCGGCGACCGGGATGCTTACATTTGCGCCGGGACAGACGAGTAGGACCGTGACGGTGTCTGTGCTGGGCGATCTCACGGTCGAGCAAAACGAAACATTTTTCCTGAACCTCAGCAACGCCGTCGGCGCGACGATCTCGGATGCGCAAGGGCTGGGCACGATCACGAACGATGATGCGACTACGGTGATGATCGACGATGTGACGCTGAGCGAAGGAAATGTGGGCGGGAAAAATATGACCTTCACCATTTCGCTGAGCGTCGCATCGGCAAGCGCGATCACGGTGGATTTTGCGACGGCTGACAATACCGCGTTCGCGGGCAGCGATTACGCCGCGGCGAGCGGCACGGTGACATTTGCTGCGGGCGAACTCACCAAGACGGTGGCTGTCGTGCTCAATGGCGATGTGATTGTGGAGCAAAACGAGACATTTTTCCTGAACCTCACGAACGCCGTCGGCGCGACGATCTCGGATGCGCAAGGCGTGGGGACCATTGCGAATGACGACACCGCGTTCGTGACAATCAGCGATGCGATGACGGTTGAGGGCAATTCCGGAACGACGAACGCGGTCTTTACCGTTTCGCTCAGCGTGGCATCGGCGAATGCGATCACTGTGGACTTCGCGACTGCGGGCGATAGCGCGCTCGCGGGAAGCGACTTTGTGAGTGCGGCGGGAACCATTTCATTTGCGGCGGGCGAGACCACGAAGACGATTTTTGTTCCGGTGAATGGCGATACAACGCCGGAGTTCGCGGAGACATTTTTCCTGAACCTCACGAACGCCGTCGGCGCGACGATCTCGGATGCGCAAGGCGTGGGGACTATTGCGAATGACGACACCGCGTTCGTGACGATCAGCGATGCGATGATGGTTGAGGGTAATTCCGGAACGACGAACGCGGTCTTTACCGTTTCGCTCAGCGTGGCATCGGCGAATGCAATCACCGTGGACTTCGCGACCGCGGACGATACGGCGCTCGCCGGAAGCGACTACGTGAT
The DNA here is from genome assembly GCA_043728745.1 of Verrucomicrobiaceae bacterium. Lineage (GTDB taxonomy): Bacteria > Verrucomicrobiota > Verrucomicrobiia > Chthoniobacterales > Chthoniobacteraceae > SXWH01. The sequence continues at coordinate 13,397 of JAYTMG010000480.1, read as the reverse complement.
TACGACGGGAACGATTTCGTTTGCCCCGGGCGAGACTTCGAAAACGATTTCCGTTCCCGTAATTGGCGACACCTCGCCGGAGTTTGCTGAGTCGTTTTTCGTGAATCTCTCCAACGCGAGCGGTGCAACGATTTCCGACGCACAAGCGCTCGGAACGATCAGCAGCGACGACATCCCATTCCTCTCCATCGCGGATGTGACTGTGCTCGAGAGCGGCACGTTCACTTTCACCGTCACGCTTTCGCAAGCCCATGTGCTCCCGGTCATCTTCGACTTCGCGGCGGTTGGTGGCAGCGCGCTTGTTGGGGTCGATTTCACCGGGGCGAGCGGGCAGCTCACGATTCCCGCTGGAGAGACGAGCGTGCAATTTACGGTGTTGGTCACGGACGACGCCATCGTCGAGAGCGATGAGACTTTCACCGTTGTCCTCAGCGCGCCGCAAAACGCAACCATCGGCGACGGCACTGCGCTTGCGACGATACTGAACATCGATGAGACTTCTCTCACCGTCGAAAGTGTTTTGATCCCGGAGGGTAATACGGGGACGACGAACGCAGTATTCATGGTGCGCCTCACCGCACCGAGCGCGAGCGATGTCACGTTCGATTTCTTCACGTCCGACGTAACTGCGAGGGCCGGCAGTGACTACACTGCCACGACCGGCTCTGCTACAATCCCGGCGGGAGCCACGAGCATCGGGATACCGGTGCCGATTATCGGAGATACGTTGGTAGGCCGGGACGAATACTTTAACTTTGAAATCGACAATCTCTCCGGTGCGACTCCTGCGGCGCTCTTGGCGGGTGGAGTCATCTTGAATGACGACGATGGCCCGGTGATGATCTCCATCGCTGACGCGTCGGTTTTGGAAGGGAACGCTGGACAGACAGATTTGGTCTTCGCCGTGCAGCTTTCGGGCGGATTCGAATACGACATTACCATCGGCGTGGTCATCGCGAACGGGACGGCGAGCGCGCCGGGGGATTTCGCTGCGGGTCCGTATGTGATGACTATTCCGGCGGAGGCCATGACAGCTACGGTTTCTGTTCGGGTGCTGGCCGATACCGTGGTGGAGCCCGATGAGACATTGACGGTTTCACTGCCTCAATTTCTCGGCGAGAATGTGATAATCAGCCGCTCGACCGCGACAGGAACAATCCTGAATGACGATTCTGCGTTCAGTATTTCGGGCGGTTCTTACTCCGAAAGCGGCGACTACCAATTCACCGTCACGCGGACCGGCGTTCTGGATGCAGCGGTGGATTTGGAATACCGCACGCGTGCAGGCACAGCGACCGCGGATGTTGATTACGCGACGCAGATCGGTCCGATTACTTTCGCGCCGGGCGAGACGAGCATCACTCGGTCGCTCGCGATCACTCAAGATGCCCTGACCGAAATCGACGAAATGTTCTTCGTGGATTTGACGTTTCCCGGCGGCTCAAATTCTTCCACCCACGGTTCGATCCTAAACGGCGCTGCTCAAATCATCATTCTCGATGACGATGGACCTACCGTTCACATCGAGGCCGCGAAGGCATCCAGCCTCGAAGATGGTGCCGATGACGCCGGGCGCATCGCGTTCAGTATCATCCTCAGCGGTCCGTCCACGTTGCCGATTTCCGTTCACCTCCGCACGATCGCGGGGACGGCGTCGAGTGCGGACTTCCGCGAGATCGACGCGGTCATTGTATTTGCGCCTGGGCAGACTGTTTTCGAAAGCGAGGTCTCCATCCAGAGCGACCGTTTCGCCGAGGGAGATGAGACCTTCGCTCTCCGCATCAGCGAGCCTCAATACGCAGCGCTCGGCGCAGACACGCTTGCACTTTCCATCCGCGACAACGACGGACTGACCATCAGCAAAAACCGCAAGATCGCCACATGGCGCGACCTCGACGGCGACCTTGTGACGTTGAAAGTCACAAAGCCTGTCCTGACACCCGCGCTTTTTGGCTTCCGCTTCGGCGGGCCAATTGCAGGCGCGCCGGAAATTTCCGGGCAACTCCTGGAATCGCTCAATCTCGCCGCCGTCGGAATCGCAGCGAATGGCATGTCGCTCAAATTCACAGCGAAGCTGAAGGATGGCCTCGGCGACAAGTTTGTGAATGTGGGAGCCATTCACGCGTTGGGAGTTCGTCTGGGGTCGGTCGTTTTGCCGGGTGATCTCGGGAGGATCGATGCGGGCAATTCGGGTATCCCAGTGGACTCGACGAAGTTCGGAAAAATGGCATTGAGAGGGCTCACGGTTCGCTCAATGGGTGCGTTCGGGACGACCACCCAAGCGGCGGGCGGGAACCTCGGTAGTTACATTGCGGGCAAGCTCGGCACGCTGAAAGTTGCGGGCGATTTCGCAGACGCAAATCTCACGATTGCCGGAGGAAGCGGCGCATTGACCATCGGCGGAAATCTCCTCGGTGGCGAGAACTCGGGAATATTCGCGAACGGCAAGGTAACCAGTGTGCGAATCGGTGGAGACGTGGTCGGCGACGCCCCGGATGACACTGTCGGGATCATTACGTACGCCGGTAAAATGACGGTAGGAGGCCGAGTGGAGAATGCGAACATCCGCGCTGATATCATTGCCGCCCTCAGTGTTGCGAAGGAATGGACTACGTCATCGTTTACCGCGCGCCGCATCGCCAGCATCGTCATCGGAGGCGAGGTCAACGGCACCGCAGTCGGGGGAGACAGCTTTCAGTTTATTGCGAGCCAGATCAGCAGTATGAAGGTCGCCGGATCGAAACTGCCCCTTACAAAAGGCATCGATAATTTGACGATTGGAGCAACGCTCGACGTGAGTGTGCGCGAGACCGCGATCTGACGCCGCTAGATGGCCAGCGCGCCCTCGCCGCTCAGGTCCTTGTTTCCAAATGTTTTCAGGTCGTGCCCGAACGCCTGCGCGATGCGGAGCCACAGTCGATTGTGGGCGACGTTTTCGTATTTCAGGGCACGGCCGCTTTGAAGGCCGAGCCCGCCGCCGACGCAGATGAAAGGGATGTTGTCGTGCGAGTGGCTGTTGCCTTTTCCGAGTTCGTTCGTCCAGATGATCGTCGTGTTGTCCAGCATTGTGCCGCTGCCGCCGGGCTCGGGGATGGAGTCGAGTTTCTTCGCGAGCGCGGCAAGTTGTTCGCAAAACCAGATGTTGATTTTCACCAGCTTCTCCTGCGCGGCGGCGTTGCTGTCGGGCTCGTGCGAGAGGCCGTGGTGGCCTTCGTCGATGCCCAGCCAGCGCATGCGGCATTGTCCCACCGAGTTTGTGAAATCGAAAGTCGCCACGCGGGCGAGATCGTTGGCAAAAGCGTTCACGAGCAAGTCGCTCTGCATCGCGCTGACCTTCGGCATTCCGTCGTTGTCCGTCGGCACGCCCTGCTCCAGCGAAGGTGCGGGAAAGCGGAGTTTCTTTGCCCGCCCCGACTGGATCTCTCGCTCCATCTCGCGGACAAATGTTGTGTGCTTCTCCAGCGCGGCGCGTTCGTCGGCGGGGAGTTTTTTGGAAAGCGCGGCAAGTTCGCCGCTCACTTCATCAAGCACGCTGCCGAGATTTTCGCCGTCTTTCATCTGCCCGTAGAGCTTCTCGAAAAGCTCATACGGATCGCTCACCGGCGCGACCGGTTGATTCGGCCCGGCATAAGACCAGCGCGTCCACGGGTCCGCACGATGTGGGACATTGATGCCCACTTCGAGCGAACCGAAACGGGTCGCGGTGGCGGGATTTTTTTGCAGGAAATTTTTGATTTCCTGATCGATGGAAATACCGCTCGCCCATCCAGCAGGCCGGTCGCTGCCGCCCTGAATATTGCCAGGAAAAAGCTCGATGCCCGTGAGTAGGCAACTCATTCCGCGCATGTGTCCATCGCCGTCGCCGCGCACTTTGTTGGAGATTCCTTTCAGCGTCAGCGTGCGATTTTTGAACGGCTCCAGCGGCGCAAGAATGCGCTTCAATTTGAAATCCGCCCCAGTTTCATCCGGCCAGAAATCCGGCTGCACGACACCGTTTGGCGAGAACATGAAGATGATCCGTTGCGCCTTCGTACCCGAAGACGCAAGCGACGGCATAGCGGGCAGAAACGGAAGCACCGCCGCAGAGATGCCTGCGTGGCGGAGAAATTGACGGCGTGTGATGATCATAGACTTGTTTGTTTTTCTTCCGGCTTTGGGAGCGCGGCAATGATGTTGGATTCTACGTATAAATTCCGGATGTGGAAGCTCGTGGCGAACTGCGCGTCGAGCTTTAGCAGGGTCTCCGGACCGAATGCGGCGGGGGCTTGCTTGATGGTGTATTGAAAAAGATGGCGCACAAATCCGCGGCGCGCGGCGTCGTTGCCTGCGGCGTGAGTGGCGATGTCGCGCGGGCCGCTGAGCTTCACGGTGTCGCCGTCCGACGTGATGTAGTCGCTCACGGGGTTCACGGGCTTTGCGTTATCCGTCGTGCGGAAGCGGCCTACGGCGTCGAAGTTTTCAAGTGCGAAGCCAAGCGGATTAATCGTGACGTGACAGCTCATACACGACGCTTTGCCAGTGATCTCGGTGACCTTCTCGCGCATGGTGAGCGAAGGGTCGAAGCGGTCGTCTTTGAACTCGATCGCCTGTGGCGGCGGCTTGAGCATGCGGCCCATGATGCTGCGGGTGAGGAACACGCCGCGGTGAATGGGCGACGTGGACTTCGAATACGAGTGCAGGCTGAGCAGGAAGGGGTGAGTGAAGATGCCCGCGTGCTTCCCTCCCTCAAATTTCACCGCTGCGAAATCGCCGCCTTCGGGGACCTGCGCGCCGTAGAATTTTGCGAGGCGCTCGTTCACGAAGACGTAGTCGGCGAGCAGGAGTTCACGGTAGTCGGACTTTTCGCTCCAGACGATATGCTCCACAAAGCGGTCGAGCGATTGGCGCAAATCGGCGATCAGCCCGGTGTCGAATTCCGGGAACGCTTTCGGGTCTTTCGCCAGCGATTCTGCCTCGCTGGTGCCGAGCCAGTGGTTAAAAAACGATGCGATTTTCGCCTTCGCCCGCGCATCGTTCATCATCCGCACGGCTTGCGCTCGGACTTGCTCCGGTGTGCGGACTTCACCTTTCGCCGCAGCTTCGAGCAACGCGGCGTCTGGCAGCGAATCCCACATGCCCAGAGCGAGTCGCGCTGCGGTGGCGAAGTCGTCGCCCTCGGTAAACTGCGGATATAGAAAACGCGGCGATTTGAGTACCGCAATGAGAGAGCGCTTCAGCCCGATTTCCGGCGCGACATCGGGCGTGAACACGCGATTCACATACAGTTCGCGCAACTCGGGCGTGAGCGGTTTGCGGAATGCGCGGTGCGCAAACATCGCTGCCCAGTCTTGGAGCCGCGCCGGGAGATCCGGCGCTTCCTTTGCCGGACCGCCGAGCCGCGAGAGCCGCGCGACGACTTCATTTGCAGCCTCGATCGCAGCCTTCGTCGTAGCGTCGTGCCACTCCTTGGAAATCGACGTTCCGCGCTCGAAGCCGAGGCTTCCGTCGTCCGCTGGAAACGGCGTCGTGATTACCGCGACGCGCGGCACTACAACCGGCGTGATATGCGGCGCGCGAAGCACCGACCACGCACCGTGCGGCGGCTTCCAATCGAGCCGGACCGAGCCGCGCTTGTCCTTGTATTTGAAGTAGTCGAGCCGGATTGAGTAGGCGCGTCCGCCAAGCAGAAAAATCTTCGCCGTCTCTTCGCGCACCGTGTCGCCGCTGCTCACCCACGCATCGATGAGCGTGTTCTCGCGCTTTGCATCCGAGTCGTCGCGGGAGTTCGAGTCGCCGGACCGGAAGTCCGCGTTTACATACAGCCGCGCGCCGTTGGGAGTGACGATTTTGAACTCATAAAACCCCGTCTCCTGCGCGAAGAGGGAGCCATTCCACGCGATAGAAAACTGGTCCGATGTGATGCCCTCGCCGGGGCTTCCTTCGGCGAAGTCGAACTCGAGCGCCTTGTCCTCGCGCTCGAAAATTCGCTTCTCCTTTTTGTTCATCCCGTTCGACTGAAAATATTCCGCCTTTAGCCCCGCGCCCGCGCCGGGCAGGACGCTCTGCCGGAAGCTCCCGATTAGGTCCGCCACGGATTCCTGAAACTGCCGGTTAGTCAGCCGGGCGAGCTCGTGTTTCGGAGGATGATTCCGCGCCCGCGCCTCCGGTGAATAAAATGCCCCATAGATGTATTTTGCGATGAGTTCCGACTCCTCGGCGCTGCATTTCTCCGGCTCGTCGTCGGGCATCGTTTTATCGATGTATTTCGCCAGCGCAGCCAGCGAGCGCTCGCCAAAAAGGGGCTCATCATACTTCTTCGCCACGCCCTCGCCTTTCGCACCATGGCAGTCTGCGCACAGGCGTTTGTAAATCGCCGCTCCGTCCTCGCCGCGCAAGCACAGCGCGGTAGCGAGAAAGATGGATACGAATAGTTTCATTGTTCGGGACAACCAGCGGAGCGGTCGCGAGCTTAGCCAGAACAATGCGTCGCTTACGCCGAGAGCGCCGTGAGTAGCTCGCGCATCTCCGAGTCGGCATCGCGGTTTTCCTCAAGGGTTGGCTCGATCTGCAACTTAACGTGTTGGCGAAATCGCTGGCGCATCCTGCTTACCGTTTTGCGTAGAGTCGCTGGACTCTCCCCACGCGATTCTGCGAGCGCGGCGAGCTTGCCGTGGTCTTCGCCAGCGATGAACGGCTGGAGAGTTGCGAACTCATCGGCAGGATATTCGGCGGCGAGCGAATCCGTCGCGCGCTGGAGAATGTGCAGCGCCCATTGGCGATCAAACTCACGGTCCGGCGGCAGCGATTGCTCGTCGGCTGCGTCGATTCCCGGCGAAGTGTCTGTGCCGGAATCGAGCGCGACATGTTCGACCCCGCCGCCCCGTTTTTGCCGCGCAGCACGCTCGCGAGCATGGGCGAGATGATGCTTCAGCGCGCCGAGCAAATAGCTGCGAAACCGCCCGCGCCCCGGCTCCGCGCCACCCAGCGCAGGCCTTTCCAAAACTGCGGCGAAAAACTCATGCGCAACCTCGCGAGCAGCATCGGCCTCGCGCCCACTGCGACGGAGGAAAGCGACCACCGGCTCGTAGTACGCGGCGCACAGTTCGCTGAGCGCGGTCTTTGCTTCATTACCGCCACCGGATGCACGGAGAACAAGCGTCCAGCGGGTAATGTGAAACGAAGAAGTCATACGTTGACGGGCGTGCTGGTGTGTGGGAAAAATCTGCTATGAAAACTGCCACATTGAACGACCTTCAAACTCGGCTCTCGACCGTGCTCGAATGGGTGCGTGGCGGTGAAGACGTGGTGGTGAAAGGCGAGCCCGTCGCCCCGCCCGCGCCGCTGGAGGAGAAGAAGGTGGACTGGAGTAAGAGTGCTGCATTCCGTGATCGCACTGGCGAGCCGATGCTTAAAATGTCGAAGGAAGAACTCCAAGAGTTTTACGATGACATGCGTGGGAGCTACTAAAGGCAAAGCTGGATGATCTGCACGGACACAAGTTTTTTGATTTCCCTTTACGGAAATGACGAACATAGCGCCGCCGCACGCACGCTTCGCGCGGCATCGAATGAGCCGCTCGTGGTGCATCCGATCGTAGATTTCGAATACGCCAACGCCTTGCGTGCGCTCGTTTTCCGACGCCAAATCAAACTGGAACAATGCGATGAGTGGCTCGAATACTACGAAGCGGAAACGCGGGGCGGCTTTTTGATTAGCGCGGTGCTCGACAAGAACGCGGTCTTCGCTGCCGCTGCGGAAATCTCGGCCAAGCACACGCAGACAACCGGCAACCGTGCCTACGACATCCTCCACATCGCCGCCGCGAAGATTCTCGGCGCGACGGAGTTTTGGAGCTTTGACGGCAAGCAGCGAGCGCTTGCGGCTGCGGAAGGTCTGGCGGTCGGCCCGTAATGTGTGGAAGGCGGCGCTCATTTTTCTAATTGCGTGGGGGCTTCGATTGTTTTCCTCATCGCCGCGATGTCGGCGTTTGTGTGAAACAGTGGGTATTGTGTCACGGTGCCGTCACTCCCTAACTCAAATGTGCGACCTGCGCTCAGGTCGTATTTATTAAGGCTGATCCGGAGGACGTCATGTTCTTCGGGCTGCACTTGAAATAAATTCCCCGATTCGAACCGGACCATTGTAATTGGGCCGTTTTCTATAATCTCCGTCGCTTTTGCGCGCGAGGAGACGATGAATGCCACCGATTCGGCGCGATAGGTTATCAGCGTGCCGCCCGGTCCGATGACGATGTCGCCGACCTTGTATTGTCCTCGTATCGACGGGGCCGAGACCATTGGTTGACCGCGTAGCAACGTGGGTTCGATTTGTTTCAATATGAAATCCACGACCGCACGCATGGTATCTGCGTTGGCTCTCACTGTGATGGTTTTGGGATTCGCGGACAGACTGCAACTTACGAATCCCGCCCGACGGGCAAAGGTTTTCACGATCTCGACCACCGTCTGTTCAGCTTCCAGCGGGCCGACGGATAATGTGCGTTCAATCTCCGCATTAGCGGAGGCTGACCGCGGTTCGCCTAAAAGTTCGGTGACGTTGTAAATCGAAATCGAGAGCGCGCCTGTCGCCATCACGACAACGGTGACCACGGCGATGACGACGGCGGTGGACCATTGGCGCAGGCCGCGTTTGCCGCCAAGTTCGCGGGCGAAAAAACAGCCGCTCGCGCCCACGACGAGCAGCAGCGGAAAAAGCATCAGCCCCCACACGCGGGCGGTTTCAACGACGATTCGAGTTGCGTGTGGAAGAGCGACGCCCATGTCTGCGAAGATGTGCCCGAACTTTGAAACGACAAAAAATGCTAACGCCCCGATGACTGCGAAAATTACTGCCTGGAGTTGAATCGCGGGGCCGAGTGGCGGCTGCGCATTTGCAGAAACCTCGGGCGTGAGGCACAGCTTTCGTGAGACTGCGCGAATCATGAATACTCCAGCGATGAGCAACAGGACGCTCCATACGAAAGTGAACTGAGGTTTTAAGACCGACCTTGGAATTTCGTGCCAGTCGAGATGGTTGCTGCCGATGAATTTCAAAATTGTCGCGAGCAGCCCGGCGACGAGGAATATCGGGATGTAGAGCAAGGCAAACAGTGCGAGCCGGACGCCGCGTAATTGCCCCGCTGATTTACGAATCTCTACAATCGCAATCCAGCCGAGCACCGTTGCGCCGAGCAGGGTGAGAACCGCCAATGTAGAATCCATCGGTGGAGTGAAACCATTTCGGTAGCCCGACGCGTGATTCACCCAACTCGATACTCCGAGACCGGCCCAAATCGCGCCGAGCAATGCAGTGACGGAAAGCCGCGCGCGGACGGGTCCGCTGGTTGGTTGTTCGGAATTTGTTGGCCGGGTGGAAAGTCTGTGGCACAGCGCCGCGATGCCGATGACTACGGCGATTTGCACGAGTTTGAATCGCTCGCGGGAAGGGTGCGCGGATTGGGCGAGGTCGAGAATGAGCAAGACGACGCCGATGATCGCGGCAACAAATGGGATAGCGAGCGGGCGGGCGAAATTGAGCGTCCATCCGAATCCGGCGATGCGTTTTGGTACGACGAAGCGCGGGTCTTCGGGGCAGAAATAGATGAAGTAGAAATACCAGTTGTCGGGATTCATCGCGTGCGACGATGAGTCGCGCGGCGTGTCTGGCGGCGGCGCGGCGGGCTTGGGAGCAGGGGCCGCAGGTGCTTCACCTTGCGCGCTGAAGATGTCTTCGTAGGCATACATGAGCGCGGCAATTACAATGGGAGCCGCGATGAAAATGCCGACGAACAAGGCCATCAGCCCAGCGAGGCAGAGCGCGCAGAGGCAGATGGTGAGCGCGAGAATTTTCCAGAAATGTTTCGCCACCATCTTGCGGCTCAGTTGCATCGCGGGCCAGAATTCGAGCCGCTTGTCTATGATGAGAGGGATCGTGAAAATCCACAGGACGAACAGGATGATGCCGGGAAAAACGAAGCACAGAAAGCCCAGCCACGTCAGCGCCGCCGTCGCGAAACTCCCGAGAAAGAGATTGAGGAAATGCTGCGAGAAGCCGGCGAAGACTGTCTCGACAGTTGCTGTGGCTCCGCGGATTTTTCGAAGGAAATAAAGATACAACCCGCCCATGAGCGGTCCGCTGAGGACCATGCCGATGAATGATATATCGGGATCGGTGATCGACCGCCGAGTCATGGCGCTCACTTGGGTGGAGAACGACACGGAGAATCCGCCCGCCGCCGACAAGATCGCCAGCACGAGCGCGGTGATGCCGACGAACGGCCAGAAATCGCCGCGCACCAATGCCCAGCCGCGACGAAGGCAACTGCGGATACTGAGCGTGTAGTCGCGCTCCAGAATTGTCGCAGCCATTGCCTCGGCGTTTTCCGGCGGCGGCGTGCTGGCGACGCCTTCCACCTGCGTCTTCATCTCGGTAGCGCTTTCCTGCCGGTTGCAGCGTTCCTTTTCCAAAGCCTGCTGAACGATGGCATCGACTCGCGGGTCGGCGGTGCTTTTTGCTGAAGGCTTTGGCAGCGAACCGCTGGGCAGTTCGCCGGTGAGTAGTTCGTAAAAGACGACGCCGAGCGAATAGATGTCGGCGCGATTATCCACGTCGGCGGGGGTGTCGCGCTGCTCCGGGGCCATGTAGTTGGGCGTGCCGAGCGTGGTCCCGGTTTGGGTGAGGGACTCAAGGGACTCAAGGGACTCAAGGGACGTAAAGGACGCCGTCCCTTCAGTCCCTTCCGCGCCCACGAGCTTCGCGATGCCGAAGTCCGCGAGCTTCACGCGACCTTTTCCGTCGAGGAGGATGTTCTCCGGTTTTATATCGCGGTGCAGCACGCCTTCATCGTGCGCGAATTGCAGCGCGTCGCAAATGTGCGGGACGATGGCCAGCGCTTGCGCAGGCGTGAACCGGCTGGAGCGCATCGCTTGCCGGAGATTCACGCCTTCGACAAATTCCATGAGCAGATAAAAGAACCCGCCCGCTGCGCCGGAGTCATGCACGGCGACGATGTTCGGATGATGCAGCCGCGCCAGCAATTGCCCCTCGCGCTCGAAGCGCCCCGCAAATGCGGCGTCGCGCTCGGCGAGCGAAGCGGGCAGCAGTTTTAGCGCGACGATACGATTGAGTTTTGGTTGCCGCGCTTTGAACACCCAGCCCATCCCGCCTTGCCCGATCAGCGAGAGTATTTCGAGCTGTGGAAAAGCCGCGCTCACTTCCGCTATCGTCGGTGGCTCGCGGTCGGTGGAAGGCTCAGTCGGCTGCATCGCGGCACGCATAAGGCAGCTCGGGCAAGTCGAGTCCGCTGCGAGTGGGGCACCGCAAATGGTGCAAGTATTCGATTCGTTCATCACCGTTCCATGACGCTTTGCAGGCAAAGCGCGGCGAACATTCGGCAAAAAAAGAACCGGTGCCCTCGCGGACACCGGTTCTGGATTCTCAGTGAGAGAGAAAGTTACTTCTTCGGCTTTTCAGCGGGTTTGTCGGCTGGTTTGTCAGCCTTTGGTGCCTTCGGGCCGAACTTCGTGATTTTCACGACTTCGTATTCGGTGCCGTCAGCATTCTTCTTGTTGCGGAGACCGGCTACGGTGTCGCCAACTTTGATGTCTTCGAATTTTGCAGCGGCCTCGCCCTGCATGATTTCGGTGGTGGCGGAGACGATGTGCTTCACCTTCTTGCCGTCCTTGTTAATCTGTGTGAACGATTTGCCAGCGGCGTCGATCTCGTCGGCGCGGGCGTTCATTGGGAGAGGCTTGGCCACTTTTGCGTCGGCTTTCTTGGCGTCGGCAGCAGGTGCTGCGGCGGGTGTTGCCGGTGCGGCTGGAGCGGGTGCGGCTGGATCTTTTTTCTTGGCTTGGGCGAATGCCGCGGGGCTTGCCAGAAGTGTGAGGCTGAGGGTGAGGCTAAACAGGATTTTCTTCATGGAATTGTGTATTGTTTGTTTTATTTTTTGGGCGAGGAAGCTAGCTCGTTGAGAGCACGCAGGCCCCGCAGCGCAAGCCTTTACGCACACAGCAATGGCCGGTCAAGGCAGAATCCCAGCGTCCGATGCCGGGGGCGAGGAGTCTTTAACCGGCTCTGCTATGATCGTTCAAGAAGCGGGTTTTCGGGGTGGAAGTCTGCGACGGGAGGGAACGATTTCCTCTCTGAAGTGTAAGAGAGGCGCGGGCGGCACAGGGAGTGCTGAAAACGCACTACTTTCATGCTCTACCATTCTTCCATCCACGAGCGAGGCTCCGGTGTGGGGCGCGTCTGGCGCGCCTGCGTCGGGCTGCTTGTGGTTGCGATGCTGATGGGGTTCGCGCAAGCTCAGGACGACGGAGGTGAGTATCAAAAAAAAGCCATCCACATCTGTAAGCTAGCGCGATACGTGGAGTGGCCGAGGGAAAAAACTGTAAACGGAACCCCTATCGTCATCGGTGTTTACGGTGCGGATTTTGTGTCGGACCAGATTAGGGACGTGGTCGGTGGGAGAAAAATCAACGGACGGGATGTCATCGTGAAATCTTGCGCCACCATTCAGGAGATTTCGGGGTGCCACATTCTTTTTGTGTCCCGTTCGGAAGACGGCCGGCTGTCCTCGATTTTGAGCAAGGTCAGGGGAGACCCGGTATTGACGGTCGGAGAGAGCGATTCGTTTATTGCCAAGGGAGGGATAGTAAATCTACGGGTAGTTGGAACCGAAGTGGTTGTTGAACTCCATGAAAAGAACGCAAGACGCTCAAGTCTCAAAATTGATCCGAAATTGAATAATTTCGGAGAAAGTGTCCGCCCATGACCGCACGATTTTTTAACTCTCCGATTCGGAGCAAGCTTCGGTTCATTATCCTTTCGACGTGCATCGTTTCGCTTCTCGTAGCGTGCGGAGTTCTGTTTGCCGTGCAGTTCTATTTTTTCCGAAAAAACTTCATTCAAGAGATGGCCTCCACGGCACAAGTAATTGCCGCGCAGAGTATGGGGGCGGTGGACTTCGAGGGTCGGCGCGCAGGTGAGGAAATTTTGGGGACGCTGAAGGCAAAATCCGGCCTCATTGGCGCACAACTGTTCCTGCGGACGGGAAACGGACTGGCCGAGATCGGGAAAATGGGCACGGATTTGAGCACGCGAAAGCGGAGTCCGGTGCCCGCGCGTTGGTGGGAAGGAAGTGATTTGTTTTTCGAGGAGCCCATTATCCGTGATCAGGAGTATATCGGGGCGCTCTATTTGCGAGCCGGTTACGGGCAGCAAGCGCGCAATCTTGCGAGCCTCTATCTCGCCATTTTTTGCATGGTGCTCGCAATCTCCGTGCTTGTGGCGTGGGTGATCTCGATCCGCATGGGGCGTCTTATTAGTGTTCCGATTCAGAAGCTCGCGGAAACCGCCCGCGCAATCGCGTCGAGCGATAGCTATGACCTCCGCGCTGAAAAGCTCGCAAACGATGA